>JAISUX010000114.1 GCA_031271805.1 Tannerella sp. | reverse complement strand
AGCCACCTTGCCAACGTCGGCGATGCCAAGACGCTTATTATCCACTCGGCTTCGACTACCCATTCGCAACTCAACGAGCAGGAACTTGTTGCTTCGGGCGTCTATCCGAACCAGATACGTGTCTCGGTGGGCATTGAGCATATTGACGACATCAAAGCTGATTTGGAGCAGGCGCTGGAGGGGATTTGAGATCGTCTCTTATATAATCCCGTATGGCGTCTCCTTTTGGGAAATCCGGACAGAGAGGGTCTTGAAATAATGACAAAGGCGCTATTGACTTTCGCCGAGTTGTTCGGATAGTTTATTGTCGTTTTCTAAGCGGATTTTAAGGGTATTGAGGTATCCGGCATGAATTTTCGTGTAGTCATTTTCGTCACCGAGATTTTCTTTGTAGAGCCGGTATGTCTGTTCGGCCAGTTCGACGGCTCTGCGGAAATCGCCGTTCATTTCATAGCATAAGGCGGCGTTTGATGATAGTTGTGCACGTTCTTTCCATTTTTTGGATTTATCAAGCAATTGTTGCCACACTTCGGCTGCTTCAGCCCATTTTTCCGCTTTGATAAGTATTGCGGCGCGCTTCCATTCGGAGGATAGATTGGTGTAATACCAGCGATGCTGACCGCTCCAGTAAGGGATGATGTTGACACGCAGATCCCAAGCAACCGTCTCGGCGAGATAATGCAGAGCCGCTTTTGCATCGGCAAGCGTGTAGTTGCGAAGTTTCCTCCCAAAAACATCCTCGTCGATCCAATTCCAGTTCCATTTTAGCGAATCAACAAAAGGTACGGTATAGACCGTTTTCAGTCCCGGCCATGCGACACGTATCTCGCCTACAAGCGATGCCAGATACGTGTATGCTATATCACTCTGCCTGACATATCGCGAACCGAGCACAAACTTATCCAGCGAAATCAGCGCATCGACGCCATAGCGCTCACATAAAGCGCTTACATCCTCCGGATTGAACGGTAACGCCTCGTAAAAAGCCGAATCTCGACGCAAAGTGTCGTCGCAAATCCTCACGTCATCAAAACGTGGCGATTCGGCTATCGCACGCCCCAAAGCCTGGCAGAAATCGTATGCGGCGCTGTCGCACGAAATCCTCATAACGGAATCAACTCCGTTTGCCGAGACAAAGCTATGACCGATATAATCGGGCTGCTGGGCTGAGTTATTGACAATCATCACTGTCCGCACATCTGACGGGAAAGTGATGGCTGCCGGGTTATATGCCTGAATCTCAATGATTCTGATGCCGTTGCATGAGGTCAACAAAAACAGTATAAGGGCGACCGTCACAGCAGCCGCCCGTATATAACGGCACGTCATCCGACACTTGGTTTTCATCAGGTTTTTCCGCAAACAGGATGTCGCGATTACTTCGTGTAGTCGCAGATGGCCTTGAAATAACCGATGGATTCGGCAATGCCGAGGAACGGGTCTTTCATATCCTTCTCGTACTCAAGGCTGACCTTACCTGTGTAATTGACTTTGCGAAGCATCTTGACGAATCTCGGGAAGTCTATTTTGCCGCGGCCTATTTCGATACCGTGTCCCTCTTTCGTCGAATCGGTAACGTCCTTGAGGTGGATGTCGAAGACGCGGGTATGGTACTTTTGCAGGTCGGCAACCGGGTCGCATCCGTTGCGCAGGTCGTGACCGATGTCAAGGCACATGCCGATGCGCGGGTCAAGATCCTTGGTGTGAACCCAGACGTCCGTAGCGTCAGGATAAGTCTTGATGTCGGGGCCGTGAAGATGGATTGCGTAATTGTATCCGTATTCCTTCACTTTCTTGTCAACATAAGGCAAGAGTTCATAATTGGGTACGCCGACGATAAGTTTGGTGCCGACGCGCTTACAATACTCGAAACCGCGGTCGATTTCGGCTTCGCTACGCATGTAGATCGGGCCGACCGCATAACCGGTAACACCGTATGACGCGCATTTATCATGGAACTCCTTGATTTTATCGGCGTCAGCATCGAGCGGCAGGTGAAAATCCTTGATACACAGGTAGTGCAAATCAAGGCTTTTCATCGTCTTGAGAGTTGTTTCAAGGTCGAAATTCACGAAGGTAAAGCCGGCCATTCCGATTTGGAACGGATTTGTAGCCTTCGGTGTCTTCGGTTTGATTGTGTCATGGGCTTCGGAAACGCCTGGCGTTCCGGCTACCAACTGCTCGGCGGCAAGTGATGATGCGCTCAAAAGCGCTACTCCCGCGAGACTTTTCTTCAAAAAATTTCTTCTTCCTGACATAATTAAAAATATTTATTCAAATTATCAATACCTTCGCGGAGGGTCATTATTTTGCTCTCCGCGTCGGCTTTTTTCTTTCTTTCATTAGCAACGACTTCCGGCTTGGCGTTGGCGACAAACTTCTCGTTGCCGAGCTTCTTCATCACGCTTTCTATAAAGCCTTCCTGGTAGGCGATTTCCTTTCTCATACGAGCGATTTCCTCTTCGACATTGATTTCTACAGGGACGTTGTATTCGGTCGTCTCAACCATAAAAGGCGAGTAGGTAGTAAGTTTTGTTTTGTTCGCATCGCTATTGTTTGAGACGGCGGCGATTTCGGTGATTTCGGTGACGATACCAAGTTTGCGGATTATGCCGTCGAAGCGATTGTCGTGTTCGCCTCGATAGTACAGTTCGACCGGCTCGCGCTGCCCGATGTTCTTCTGAAGGCGTACGGTACGTATCCCGGCAATAATAGCTTTGACCGTCTCGAAAGCGTCAAGCGTAGGCTGACATACATACTCGGTCGTTGCCGGTATGGCAGCAATCATTATGCTCTCACCTTCTTTGCGCTCTGCAAGGTTTTGCCATAGTTCTTCCGTTATGAACGGCATGAACGGGTGCAAGAGACGAAGCAGGCAGTCGAAAAAGTACAGCGTCGATTCGTATGTCTTACGGCTAATCGGTTTGCCATATTCCGGCTTGGCTATTTCGAGGTACCATGCCGAAAACTCGTCCCAGAAAAGTTTGTATATTTCCATTAAAGACTCTGATATTCTGTATTTTGAGAATAACTCATCCATCTGGTTGACAGTATTGAAGAGGCGTGAGTAGAACCATTCAATGCCGGCGCGTTCGGTATCGGTCTGCTCGATATCGGCGGTTTCCCATCCTTTGACAAGCCGGAAGGCGTTCCATATCTTGTTGTTGAAATTCCGTCCCTGCTCGCATAGCGCCTCATCGAAAGGCAGGTCATTGCCGGCGGGCGACGACAGCAACATCCCCATACGAACACCGTCGGCGCCGTATTTGTCCATCAGCGCTATCGGATCCGGTGAATTGCCGAGCGATTTCGACATCTTGCGCCCAAGTTTGTCGCGCACAATGCCGGTAAAATATACGTTATAGAAGCAGGGCAGGCGCCTGTATTCAAAACCGGAAATAATCATTCGCGCCACCCAGAAAAAGATGATTTCGGGGGCGGTAACAAGATCATTTGTCGGATAATAATACTTAATATCCTCATTATCGGGGAAATTTATTCCGTCGAAGACGGAAATAGGCCACAGCCACGATGAGAACCACGTGTCGAGGCAATCCTCATCCTGATGCAGGTCGTCAATTGATAATTGAGAATCAATCATTGACAAGGCCTTTTCTTTTGTTTCGGCAACGACAAAAGATTTTTCGCCCGAAGGCAAGGTGTAGTAGTACGCCGGAATCCGGTGCCCCCACCATAATTGACGGCTTATGCACCAGTCCTTGATATTTTCCATCCAGTGACGGTAGATATTCTTGAACTTAGCGGGATGGAACTTGATTGTATCGTCCATAACGGCGTCGATGGCCGGCTTGGCGAGTTCTTCCATTTTTAAAAACCACTGCATCGAGAGCTTAGGTTCGATGGGCACGTCTGTACGCTCCGAGAAACCTACCTTGTTGGTATAGTCTTCCGTCTTTTCGAGCAGTCCGGCAGCGTCGAGGTCTTTGACTATTTGCGTGCGGACATCGAACCTGTCCATGCCGATATAGATTTGACCGGCCTCACTTATCGTGCCGTTATCGTTAAAGATATCTATCGAAGGCAGATTGTATTTTTCGCCCAGCATATAGTCGTTGATGTCGTGTGCGGGCGTGACCTTGAGACATCCCGTACCAAACTCAATATCAACGTATTCGTCCTCAATTACGGGAATTTCGCGGTTGATAAGCGGCACAATAACCCGTTTACCTTTGAGCCATGCCGTTTTAGGGTCGTTGGGGTTGATGCACATCGCGGTATCTCCCATGATTGTCTCGGGACGGGTAGTGGCGACTACGGCATAAGTTTCCTTTTCCGACGGGCTTGTGGCTACAACTTTATATTTGAGATAATATAATTTTCCTTGCTGTTCCTTATAGATGACTTCTTCGTCCGAGAGGGCAGTCAGCGCTTTGGGATCCCAGTTGACCATGCGGACGCCGCGATAAATCTTGCCTTTGTTGAAAAGATCGACAAAGACCTTGATAACCGAAGCGGAGCGAGCTTCGTCCATAGTAAAACAAGTGCGGTCCCAGTCGCACGATGCTCCGAGTTTCTTCAATTGTTCAAGGATAATGCCTCCGTGTTTGCGTGTCCATTCCCACGCATGTTCGAGGAACTGCTCGCGTGTGAGGTCGGTCTTGTTGATCCCTTCGGCGGCAAGTTTGGCGACAACCTTTGCCTCTGTTGCAATTGAGGCGTGGTCGGTACCGGGCACCCAACAGGCGTTCTTTCCCGACATACGGGCGCGCCGCACGAGTATGTCCTGAATCGTATTGTTAAGCATGTGTCCCATGTGAAGTACGCCGGTAACATTAGGGGGCGGTATCACGACGGTAAACGGTTCGCGATCGTCGGGCTTCGACTTGAAAAGTTTGTGTCTCAACCAATATTGATACCACTTCCCCTCGACTGTAGAGGGATCGTATTTACTATCCAATTCCATAAATCCTATAAACAATTTAAAAAATCACGCTACAAAAGTAATAAAAAAAAAGCACAACAACACAAAATCGGCATACTTTTTCCTAATTCGTATATAGTTCCATCGTCTCTCCGTCCCAGACGAAATATGAGTAATGATACATCCAGTCGCCGGTTATTATCAATCGAGATGTAGGCGACAGCGGTTGGTCAACAATTATATGGAGATGGCCGAACATAAAAAAAGACACGTCGGGATGGGATTCCAGATAAGTTTTCGCGAAAGATTCGAGGGATTCTAAGTGGCGGGACTGCGAGGCTTTCAGCCGTTCGGGGAGGAGGCCTTTTTTGCGACTGCTCAACGACCAACGGTGTGCGAAAGCAAATGTCCACCGCGGGTGTACCGAGGAGTATAGAAACTGACAAAAGCGGCTGCGGAAAATGCTCTGCATCAGGCGATATGATATGGGACGATAGCCCACTTCATCGCCATGACCAAGGAAAAAACGTTTGCCTAAGAGATCGACTTCAAGCGGCTCGCGATGGATTATAGCTCCGATTTCGGAGGGGAGGTAGTCGAACATCCAGATATCATGATTGCCGATAAAGATATGTATTTCGACGCCCATATCCGACAGTTCGGCGATCTTGCCGAGGAAACGGACATAACCGCGGGGAACGACATACTTGTATTCGTACCAGTAATCAAAGACGTCGCCCAGGAAATACACCGCCTGTGCATCGTTTTTGATGCCGTCAAGCCATGCCACGAGGCGTTTCTCGGCAACTAAAGGCTCGTCAATATAGCGGTTGCCGAGATGCATATCTGAGGCGAAGTATATCTTCTTCGGATAAGTCATAACAGTCCTAATTCAAGCTTGGCTTCCTCGGTCATCATGTCCTTGTTCCATTCCGGCTCGAAGACGAGGTTGACCTGTGCACTGTGAACGCTATCAATACTTTCGACTTTCTGACGGACGTCCTCGATGATATAATCGGCTGCAGGGCAAGTCGGAGCAGTAAACGTCATATCAATTATAACGTTCCTGTCCGAATCGACATCAACATTATAAATAAGCCCCAAATCGTAGATGTTGACGGGGATTTCAGGGTCGTACACCGTCTTCAACATGCGTACTATTTCTTCTTCTATCTTTAGAAATTCGTTTTCCATTGTCAAATCCTTCCTTCGTCTGAATAGCTGTAATACCGGTTGTCGGCGATAATTATATGATCGAGAAGCGTGATGTTCATCAAGCCCGAGGCCTTGGCCACCCGTGTCGTCAGGTTGTCGTCCTGCGTGCTTGGTCTCGTGTTGCCGGACGGGTGGTTGTGACAGAGGATTATGCCGTAGCAATTGGCGATGATGGCCGGGCGCAGTATCATACGTATGTCGCCTTGAGTTTCCGACACCCCACCCCGGCTTACTAAGGCAGAATCAATAACTTTGGAGGCATTGTTGACCATAGCGACCCACATCTGTTCATGGTCGATATCGCTCAATCTGGGCGAGAAAAATTCAAACACGTCACGGCTACTGCGAATTATCTTGCGTTGCAGAGGCTCCGACGCCCCACGACGCCGTCCGAGTTCAAGGGCGGCAGCTATTGTAACGGCTTTCGCCGAGCCGATGCCTTTGTATGACATCAGTTCCTTTAGCGACTTTTTCCCGAGAAAATTAAGATTGTTCGAGACGTCATTGAGGATGCGTTGCGCCAATTCGACGGCTGTTTCCGCGTCATTTCCGCTTCCGATAAGTATAGCGAGCAGCTCGGCGTCGCTCAACGAAGCCAGCCCTTTGAGCAACATCTTTTCGCGCGGACGGTCTTCTACCGCCCACTGCTTGATACTAAGTCTGTCGCCTATTTCGCTCATAATAAGATTATTACAATGCCGAACCTAACCGGAACCGCCAGCCGAGAAACAGTTTATTTGTTGCTAACACGCCCGATATAAGATCCGTCGCGAGTATCGACTTCGATCTTTTCGCCGACGTTGATGAATAGCGGGACACGTACTTCGGCGCCGGTCTCGACTGTGGCGGGCTTGAGGGTGTTGGTGGCGGTGTCGCCTTTGATACCCGGCTCGGTATATGTTACTTCGAGGATAACGTGAGCGGGCAATTCGCAAGTGAGGATGGTCTCGCTATCCGCATGTACCATAGCCTCGACCATGTCGCCGTCTTTGAGGAACTGTACGCCGTCGATGCTTTCGCCTGGCAGCGAAATCTGTTCAAAAGTCTCCGGATGCATGAAGTTGTAACCCATATCGTCCTTGTAAAGGAACTGATAGGGGCGGCGCTCGATGCGTACCTCCTCGACTTTAACGCCGGCGTTCCAAGTCTTGTCGATAACACGGCCTGTCGTAACGTTCTTTAGCTTAGTGCGAACAAAAGCCGGTCCTTTGCCGGGTTTGACGTGGAGAAACTCCACAATGAAGAAATATTGCCCGTCGATATCAAGGCACATTCCGTTTCTAAAATCTGCTGTTGTAGCCATAATTTTGATAATTTCTTTATATAAATCATTAATATTCCGCTGCAAAAGTAGTTAAAATTGGCGTAATATACAAATTTTCCCAAATCTACTTCAACAGTAATGTTATAGTAGTCATGTAAATCAACATGCCTATAATGTCGTTTGTTATTGATATAAAGGGGCCTGTAGCTATAGCCGGGTTGATGTTGAACTTGTCTAAAATCAACGGCACAAGGGTGCCGAAAGTGCTGGCAAACATCACTACGGCGAACAGGGATATTGATACTGAGAGAGTTATATGGCTATCGCCGAGCGTGAAGTAATTGTAAATAAATACTATTAGGCTAATAATGGCGGCGTTGATCAGGGCGACTGCTGTTTCTTTAAAGACTTGTTTGAATATCTGGCTGTGTTTCAGCGTGTTATTGGCGAGACCTTGAACTACTATTGCCGAGGACTGTACACCGACGTTACCTCCTGTCCCCCCGATGAGGGGGATGAAAAGCGCCATCTTTGGGTTAGACGCGAAGCCTTGCTCGAAACCGCCGAGAATCATTGAATTGCTCAGGCCGCCTACCATACCGAAAAGGAGCCACGGCAGGCGGGCTGCGGTTTGAACAAGGACATTGTCCGAGGTCTCGACATCCTGGGAAATACCGGATGCCAACTGGTAGTCGCGTTCATGATGTTCCTTGACCTCGTCAATGACGTCGTCAACCGTTATGTGGCCAAGCAATCGGCCGATGCTGTCCGTGACGGGCAGCGACACAAGGTCGTATTTCGAGATGATTTCGACGACTTCCTCTGTCGAATCGTGATCGTGCACCGACACGGGGTCTTTCTGCATCACGTGTTTGACCTTGGAAATAGATGAGCAGGTGACGAGTTTTTGCAGCGGCAGGACGCCCCGCAGACGCTCGTCGTCATCAACCACATATACATTATATATCTCGTCGATATTCTCATCTTCGGCCTGTTTGCGCATTTCCTCAATACACTGCGGCATACTCCAATTCTCGTTGACGACAATCATCTCGGTGCCCATCAGTCCGCCGGCGGTATCTTCGTCGTACTTCAAAAGGTCGATGATATCGCCCGCCTGCTCTACGTCGTCGATATGCGAGAGGATTTCTTCCTGCTGTTCCTCGTCCATGTCACGCATCAGTTCAGCGGCGTCGTCGGTATCCATCTCCGTAACGAAACGCTCGGCTATGACCTTGTTTGGCAGTTCTTTAAGCAGTTTGCGGCGGTCGTCTTCTTCGAGTTCCATCAGGACGTCGGCGGCCTTGTCGCCATCCATCAAAAGGTAGAGGTAGATGGCTTCTTTGAGCGTCAACTCCTTATAGAGTTCGGCTATATCGGCGGGGTGCAAGTCCCGGAGGGTCGCAATAGCCGCGTTCTGGTCTTTGGTTTCGATGATTCGCTTGAGTTCATCAATGTATTCTTTTGTAATTTCAATCATAATTCAGTCTCTTTCAAATGTTTGTGAGTTAATAAAGTCAGTTCTTTGAACTGTTGGATTGAGAGTTGTTCGGGACGAAGGTTGAAAACAGGCAGGTTGAATTGTCCGAAATCCTTGCCCAATAGTGGTTTCATAGAATTGCGAAGCGTCTTACGGCGTTGGTTGAAGGCGGTCTTGACTACGCGGCGATAGAGGTCTTCGTCGCAACCGAGATCGACCGTCGCGTTGCGGGTGAGACGGACGACAGCGCTCTGCACTTTCGGCGGCGGGTCAAAAACCTCGCTACCGACTGTGAAAAGATATTCGACGTCGAACCAAGGTTGTATCAGGGCGCTCAGGATTCCGAAATTACGGCTTCCGGGTTTGGCGGCAAGACGCTCGGCTACTTCTTTCTGGATCATACCGGCGCAACATACAACCGTCTCGCGGTTTTCCAATACTTTGAAAAATATCTGGCTCGAAATATAATACGGATAATTGCCTATGACACAGAATTTTGTGTCATATACGTCGTTTAGATTCATTTGTAAGAAATCATTCTGAATGATTCGTCCGGAGAGTTCCGGAAAATGACTTTCGAGATATGCAACGGCAAGTTTGTCGATCTCGACTACCGAAAGGTTATGTCCTTCATCGAGCAGGAAACGAGTGAGCACACCCATCCCCGGCCCCACCTCCAAAACAGGCAGGCCGCGATATGCAGCAAGCGTTTCCGCAATGCGCCTCGCGATTCCAAGGTCCCTGAGGAAATGCTGTCCCAAGGACTTTTTTGGCCGGATAATCGTCATCTGTTTCCAATTTATTTTGTCTTTTAAATTAAAATATTTATTTTTGTGGCCGCAAAGATAAAAATAATTTATGGATTTCAAAAAAATCTTACGAAAGATTACGCGGATTTTCATACCGTTGGCCTTGGGTATAGTACTTTTATGGTACCTTTACCGCAATCAGGACATTGGCGAGATGATACTTGTAATGCGGCAGAACGTCAATTACAACATCATATTTTTTTCGCTTATTTTCGGCCTTGCGGCTAACGTGGTGCGCGGCTTACGATGGTCAATGCTGATTGATTCGCTCGGGAAACGGGTAAGCCGCCATAATGCGATATATGCTGTCCTCGGCAATTACGCTATCAACATGGCCTTGCCCCGTGTAGGCGAGATATGGCGTTGCGGGGCAGTGGCGAAATATGAAAAAATCACGTTTACAAAACTTCTGGGAACGCTTTTTGTTGACCGCATAATGGACACTCTGATGGTCGGGCTTCTGACACTCTGCCTTTGCATTTTCAACATACATTTCTTTAAGACATTCTTTTCCGAGAATCCGCCGCTGTTCATCAAAGCGGTCTGGATAACAGCGACGTCATGGTGGACTTATATCGTACTGGTATTGATAGTTGCAGCCGTTTGGTACGTCTTCGCTAAACTTAAGTATCTGTCTGTAGTTCAGCGAGTAGCGGAGATATTCCGGAATATTTGGGATGGTATCAAGAGCCTGTGGAAAATAGAACACAAGATGCGGTTCGGCATCCAAACTTTAATGATTTGGGGCGGATATTTCCTGTATTTTTACATTACTTTTTTTGCTTTTGATTTCACTCGCGACCTTGGTGTACGTATAGCGTTGATAGCCTTTGCTATGAGCAGCATAGGAGTAGCCGTGCCGGTGCAGGGAGGTATCGGGGTATGGCATTTTATGGTTATCTCTACGCTCGTAGCCTTCGGGGTTAACAAAACCGATGCCGGAGCATTTGCGCTCGTAGTCTTTACGATTCAATCGGTATGGGTCGTTCTCGTAGGCTTTTTCGGGATTGTCGCATTGGCAATCAGGAATAAAGACGAAAACGAGATTAAAAAATCATCTAACGACTAAGTTTCGTCTGCCATTTCCAGGCGGAGCGCAAGGTGTCGGCAAGCGTCTCAACGGCTTTCCAGCCGAGGACTTCGTTGGCGTGGCGCGGATTTGCCCATACCTTTTCGATGTCGCCTTCGCGACGACCTACTATCTTATGCGGGACAGGAACTCCGGTAGCCTCTTCGAAAGTATTTATGAGTTCGAGGACGGATACGCCGTTGCCGGTGCCGAGGTTGAAAATTTCGAGATTGGAATCCGACTTGTCGTTCAACATGCGGTCGATAGCTACGACATGCGCTTTGGCGAGGTCAACTACATTGATATAATCACGTATGCACGAGCCGTCGGGGGTATTGTAATCATCTCCGAAGACACTCAGTTCGGGACGTATTCCGGCGGCTGTTTGTGTCAGGAAAGGAACAAGGTTTTGGGGCACGCCGATAGGCAGTTCTCCTATTTCGGCCGAGGGATGCGCACCGATAGGATTGAAATAACGAAGCAGGATACTCTTGAACGGAGCGCCGGCATGGATGGTGTCGCGGATTATTTCCTCGTTGATTTGCTTGGTGTTGCCGTATGGCGATAACGCCGGTTTGATTGGCGCCTCCTCGGTGACGGGCAGGATGTCCGGCTGGCCATATACGGTGCACGACGACGAGAAAACAAGGCCCTTAACGCCGAATTGCGGCATCAAATCAAGCAGGTTGAGCAGCGAAACGATGTTGTTGCGGTAATATTTGAGCGGTTGTTGCACCGATTCGCCGACAGCCTTGCTTGCGGCAAAATGGATTATACCCTCAACACCGGGGTTGTCGGCGAGGATTTTTGCAACAGCCTCCTTGTCGTTGCAGTCGATTTGCGCAAATATAGGGCGTTTGTTAGTTATGCGTGTTATGCCGTCGATGACGTTTGCGTTAGAGTTCGACAGATTGTCGATGATAATCACCTCATAACCGGCATTTTGTAATTCTACTGTCGTGTGCGAACCTATGTATCCCGATCCGCCCGTAACCAAAATCTTTTTCATATCCTTCAATTTTGAATGTTAAATTTTGCCGCAAAGGTAAAGCAAAAAAATGGATTTTCAAACAATCCCGGAAAATCCCATGAACGCCATAGCGAGTAATCCGGCGGTTATCAGGGCGATAGGTACGCCTTTCATGGCGGCAGGGACGTTAGAACGTTCTAACTGTTCACGGATACCGGCGAATATAATCAGGGCGAGGGCGAAACCTATCGCGGTTGCGATGGCGAAAACGATGGATTGCGCGAGGTTATATTCTTTCTGGATGACTAATATGGCTACGCCGAGGATAGCGCAATTGGTCGTTATCAAAGGTAAGAAGACGCCAAGCGCCTGATAGAGAGTGGGCGAGACCTTTTTGAGAATTATCTCCACCATCTGTACGAGGGCGGCGATGATAAGGATGAAAACAATCGTCTGCAGATAACCAAGCCCAAAAGCGTCGAGCAGATATTTCTGGAGCAGGAAAGTGACTATAGTCGAGATTGTCAGGACGAAAGTCACGGCCATACCCATGCCGAGGGCGGTATCAATTTTCTTTGATACGCCGAGGAAAGGGCAGATGCCGAGGAACTGCGAAAGGACGATGTTGTTGACGAAGATCGCCGCTATGAAAATGATTGCGTATTCCATAATTATTTATTTGTCAGCTTATTAACTATTGCGATAAGGTATCCGAGGACGATGAACGCTCCCGGGGCGAGGACGAAGATTAGCGCGCCGTAGTTTTCGGGAATCAGCGAGAAGCCGAAGACGCGCCCGGTACCGAGCAGCTCGCGCACGAAGCCAAGCATAGTGAGTGCGATAGTGAAGCCGAGGCCGCTGCCTATGCCGTCGAAGCCCGAAGCGATGACGCCGTTTTTAGAGGCGTAGGATTCGGCGCGCCCGAGAACTATGCAGTTCACGACGATGAGGGGGATAAACAGCCCAAGGCTTTTGTAAAGGTCAGGCAGGAAGGCCTGGATGCACATCTGCAGGATAGTCACGAACGAGGCGATAACGACGATATAAGCGGGGATGCGCACCTGGTCGGGGACGAGGTTTTTAATCGCCGCAATGACCATGTTCGAGCAGATGAGGACGAAGGCGGTAGCTAATCCCATACTCATGCCGTTGATAGCCGACGAGGTAGTCGCCAATGTCGGACACATCCCCAACAGCAGCACAAAAGTCGGGTTTTCGTCGATTATTCCGTTCTTTATTACTTTGATATAGTTCATATTATGCTTTATTTTATGTTTATTTTTGTGTTGTCGCTCCACTTGTTGCATCGCTGCCGGAGATAGCCGAATATGCCCGATTTATGGCATCGAGGAAGGCTCTCGACGAGATTGTAGCGGCTGTTATCGCATCGACATCGCCGCCGTCTTTCGATACTTTGAGCAGGCCTTTCGTGAGGTCGCGCCCTATGACGCTCTGGCGGTTCTTGTCCGTGCTAAACCATTCATTCATCTTTGAGCCGAGACCCGGCGTCTCGTTGTGTTCAAGGACGGAGTAGTTGTTCAGTTTGCCGTTGACATCAAAGCCTACCATCACACGGATGAGGCCGCTGAAACCGTTCTTAGTATAGCTCTCGACGGCGTAGCCTGTGCGTTTACCGACTTTTTTAGCGGGATAGACGGTTAAGGAATCACCGTCGGCGACAGCTGCGTGGTACTGCTCGTCGGTAGGATTATTGTCGAACTCCGGAGCTACTTTACGGATAGCATTTTCGAGTTCGGCAGCCTTCGAGGCGGCTATGGCGGTCTCGGTATATTTGTTTGCCGCCCCTAATGCGACGCCCGCTACGAGGCAGATGCCTGTAAGCGACAGCACGATATTGGGTAGTGTCGATTTTAATTTTCCCATATTATTTTCCTCCGAAATGTTTTGGTTTGACATAAGTGTTGATGAGCGGCGTTAAGGCGTTCATTATCAGGATTGCGAATGACATGCCTTCGGGATATGCGCCATAGACGCGGATAAGTACGGTTATTATGCCTATACCCGCTCCGTAGATCAACATCCCTTTGTGGCTCATGGGCGAGGTCACATAGTCGGTAGCCATGAAGACGGCGCCGAGCATCAGGCCGCCCGAAGTAAGGTGCACAAGCGGGTTGAATCGTATCGCTTCCGCCGTAAGATGACCTTCGGAATAAATTGAACATGCAAAGAGTATTCCTGTGAATATGGCTACGGTAGCGAGAATAGATACCGGTATATGCCATGTGATGATTCTCCGTAATAGCAGGTAGGCGAGGCCGATAAGCAGGGCTATCTCGCTTATTTCGCCCATGCTGCCAGAAGTTAGGCCGAGGGCGGATTGTCCGATGCTTGCTATCTCGTTCCCATAGTGGATAATTGATAGTGTAGTAGCGCCGGTTTGGGCGTCGAGGTAGGTCATCGGGATGCAGCCGGCGACAGGCCAGGTGGTCATCTGCGCCGGAAAGGATATCAGCAGGAAGACGCGGCCTACGAGCGCAGGGTTGAAGATGTTGTTGCCGAGGCCGCCGAACGACATTTTGCCGATGCCTATGGCTACGAACGCACCGATTATGATGATCCAGACCGGCAGGTTTGAGGGCAGGTTGAATGCGAGCAGTACGCCCGTAAGTATTGCCGAGCCGTCGCTTATCGTCGTCGGTTTCTTGAAAAGAAAGCGCTGAATGAGATACTCGCATACGACGCTGGCCGCGACCGCAGTCAACGTCACTATAAGCGCCCCAAGTCCGAAGCAATAGAGTGAAACAAGGAACGCCGGCACGAGCGCGATGAGCACGCCGTACATGTTCTTTTCAATCGAATCGCCGCCATGAATATGAGGCGAAGGTGCTATGATTAATTTTCCCATATATTTTTTGTTTAACGTTATCCTTTCCTCGTCCTTATTATTCCCATCACTGTGGCCTTTCCCAGCCTGATATAATCGAGCAATGCACGGTTTGCGGGGCAGGTGTAACTGCATGAGCCGCATTCAATGCAATCGACGATATAGTTCTCCTCGGCTTTGTCCCATATCTTACGTTCGGCGAGGTTCATCAGAAGGCTCGGCTCAAGACCCATAGGGCAGGCGCCCACACATTTGGCGCAACGTATGCAATCGCGTTGCGGACGGCGTGCCGCTTGGTCGCGGCTGACGAGGAGGATGCCCGAACTGCCCTTAGTGACAGGGGCATCGGCGCTTATCATCGCACGTCCCATCATCGGGCCGCCGCCGATAATCTTGCCGGTGTCATCGGGCAACCCGCCTGCCGCTTCTATAAGCGTACTCACTGGTGTTCCTATGCGGGCAAGAAAATTTGACGGCTGGGATACCTTCAATCCCGTGACCGTTATCACCCTTTCTATCAGCGGTTTGTTCTTCTGAACCGCCTCATAGACGGCGAATACCGTGCCGACATTCTGTACGACGGCGCCTACCGAAATAGGCAACGCACCGCTCTTGACCTGCCTCCGCGTAATGGCGTCTATCAGTTGCTTTTCGCCTCCTTGAGGGTAACGCATCTTGAGTGATTCGATCTTAATGCCTTTATACTCAGAGGATAATCGCTTCATGAGGCTGATAGCATCGGGTTTGTTAGCCTCAATGCCGATTACGGCGCTATCGACGGACAATGCCTTCATTAGAATCGACGTTCCTACGAGTATCTGCTCCGCTTTCTCCATCATCAGCCGATGGTCGGCTGTCAGATAAGGCTCGCACTCTACTGCATTTATTATCAGTATATTAGCCTTATTGCCCGGTGGCGGAGATAGTTTGACATGTGTCGGAAAGGTCGCTCCGCCCATGCCGACGATACCTGCCGCCGCTATTTTGTCGATGATCTCTTTTGCTGTGAGTGTGCAGTCTTTAACGAGTGTCTCGCTGCGGTCAATGGCCTCTTCCCACTCGTCGCCCTCGACGTCGATGAAGACTGCCGGACGGGCTATACCAGAGCCGTCGATGAGATTGTCAACTTTGCCGACTGTCCCGCTGAATGGCGAGTGGACATTAGCCGAGACGAAGCCGCCGGATTTGCCTATCAGCGTGCCGACCTTCACTTTGTCGCCTTTGGCCACGGTTGCCACCGCCGGAGCGCCTATGTGCTGGTTCAACGGTACTGCTACCGTCGAAGGCGTCGCAACCGTCCGTATCGGCTGTCCTGCCGATAGTTTGTTGCCCGCCGGGTGTATGCCTCCTATTTTGAATGTTCGCATATCTGTGTATCGTTTTGTTATTCAACGTTTTCCTTAATTTTCTTTTCCGGGAAGTTAAGCTCATGGATAGCTCCGGTCGGGCATACGCCGACGCATTTACGGCAGAGGCGGCATTTGGCATAGTCGATATAGGCGAGGTTGCTGTCCATAGTTATCGCCTCAAACTGACATTCCTTAACGCACTTGCTGCAGCCGATACACGCATTGGCGCAAGCTTTGCGCGCTATGCCGCCTTTGTCCTTGTTGACACATGAGACGTATATCCTCCTCGACTTCGGCCCCTTTATCCTCAATTCTATGATTCGTTTCGGGCAGGCCTTGACACATGCGCCGCACGAAGTGCATTTCGCCTCATTGATTTCTACTAATCCGGTGGCATGATTCATAGTTATTGCGTCGAAGGTACATGCCTCTATGCAGTCTCCCAATCCGAGGCAGCCGAACGAGCAGCCTGTCTCGCCGCTATACAGCGATGCGGCTATAGCGCAACTGCGCGCTCCGTCGAAAATATTGACGCGCGGACGCGCCTCGCATGTCCCGTCACACCTGACAACGGCCACTTTCGGTACGCTTTCGACGGCGTCCTTGCCCATTATTGTCGCTATTTTCTTCATTACCGACGCGCCTCCGACAGGACATTGCAGTCCGTCCAACGTATCGGCTTTCACACAAGCTCCTGCGAAGCCGCCGCAGCCGGGATAGCCGCATCCGCCGCAGTTGGCGCCAGGCAAGGCCTCAAGTATCAAGGCGATACGCGGATCTTCCTTGACCTCAAATTTCTTGGAGATGACAAATAATATCAACGCCGCTCCCGCCCCTATGGAGCCTAAAATGATGATTGCTATATACATGCTTTTTATTAGTTACGGTTGAAAATCAGTATTTTATGTATCTTGAATCTTTTCTAATGTAAAGATGATCCTGTTCTTCAACCTATCACGGAAGAAATACAGGACTATATAATAAGGTACGAGTACGGCAAGACCGGCTATACCGCCGATTCCATCGCTACCGCTCGCTTCAACGCTTGCAAAGAACGTCGCAACAACAAGCGTGAGAGGGAGGACAAAAGCTATTAAAACGGCAAAAAAACCTGCTGACGAGCGTACTCCGACAATTACTTCCTCGTCAGGCGCAAACCCGTCAATCCCGCTGTCGATTTCGACTATCTTGTCTTTTTTATCGACCGACAGACAGGCTGCGCTTGCATGGCAACCGCTACACGCCGACGATTGCTCAATTCTCACAAGCGCCTTATGTTTTTCAATCCGTTCTATCTTGCCACGATGTCGTATAAAATCTCCCATAATTATATCAAAATCGCGAGTTATTCTTGCGATCTGGCTGCAAAAATAGTAATTTTTTCGTAAAACCAACAATTATTTTTCGCAATACATAAAATTTATCGGGAAAATGACTTATTACCACCGGTAACTGAACCCAAATGAGAATAACTCGTTGTATTGCAAATAGGTGTCGGACGTCGGACTCTTGGCGACGCTGTCGTCGAAGCGGAGGTAGAGATAGAAAGTCGTTGAAAAATAACGACTTATAGCTATATCTAACTTATTCTCCAATTCGCACTTGACTAACTCGTAGTTCGTAAAATAGTCTAAGCGCGACGTGAGGTTTATTGATTTATTGAACTTGACGGTGCTGTTCATTGTGACTTGCGAACCGAACGTGCTGAGTACGAACATATAAGTGCCGTCCTCGTTCTTCGGGAAGTATGCCGGCAAGTTTATCTCCCTGTCGATGCTGTACATGTATTTGAACGAGAATGGGTTGATAGTCAGGGCTACATTCATTGCCCTGTCCGGTTTCTTGAATTTTGGCGTGACGGCGTAGGTCATACCGATACCGAGATTGATTGTGTAGGGTGCGAGGAAGGCGGAGTTTTTATTCATCGTGTTGGCGATATAGCGATTGCCCATCGAAGTGACAAACTCAGCCGACGTCGAGTAGTTCCAGTTCTTGATAGCCTTGAGGCCTAACACGCTGCGGAGGCGCAGTTCGTCGGTGCCTATCGAGTAGTCGCGCAGGGTGTCCTTAGGCGCACTGTTGATAGTGAATGTCGCCGAAAGCGTGTTGGCAAGCGATATTTTGTCGCGGGCATAATTGTATGTGATGACAGCATTCGTGAAAATGTTCATGTTGTCAATCTCTCCCTTGAACCAGTTCGACGAGGTCTTGTTTTGCGAAAACTTGATGTCGGACGAGAATGACGACGTCCAGTATTTACGGTCGGGGATGAATTTTATCACCGGATCGACCGTCTCCGGCGGCGCAATTTGCGTCTTGGCTTCGAGCTTCACTGGCTCTGCGGATCTGTCGATGCGTTCAGGCCTGATAACCCTTTGCGGCAACCGGCTGAGAGTATATTTGAAATTACGCGGGTCTTTGAGCATCACATTTTTATAGGCATGATCTTCGAGCGCTTTTTTGAAATAGTAGTATTTGAACATGTTTTCGCTACGTTTATTCCGGTAAACGAAAGGCGGCCTCAACGGGGGAGTGAGTGATATCGAATCACGACTGAATTGATAATTTATCTCAGGGAACATGCCGCCGCGAAAGACTAATGGAATAAAAAATTCGTTGTCTATCATCGCTTCACGAAGGGATTTATATCTGCCTTCAGGCCATAACTCCATTGTCGAAACAGTCCACGCCATGACCTCGTCCGACAATCCCGTAGTCTTCTTGCTCTGCGCCGATGTCGTTGAAACATAGGCGAATAAAAAGACGATATACACTAAGTATAAAATATATTTTCCGATATGCAGCTTAATCCTCATATTTATTAAAAATGTAATTCGGATTGCAAAAGTAAAAAAAATTTTTGGGAAACGAAAAAAATAACTAACTTTGTCGCTTTAAAAATTTTAAAAATATCAATAAAGTGGCAAAAACAAAGTATATTTTCGTTACAGGAGGCGTCGTTTCTTCCCTTGGAAAGGGGATTGTCTCGGCCTCATTAGGCAAGTTGTTGCAGGCGCGAGGCTATAAGGTCACGATACAGAAGTTCGATCCATACATCAATGTTGATCCCGGAACGCTCAACCCTTACGAGCACGGCGAGTGTTTCGTCACGCTGGACGGTCGCGAAACAGACCTCGACCTTGGTCATTACGAGCGGTTTCTCAATATCCCGACCACTTGCGCCAACAATATTACCACGGGGCGCATCTATCAGAACGTCATCGACAAGGAGCGGCGCGGAGACTTCCTCGGAAAGACGGTGCAGGTCATCCCGCATATCACCGATGAGATAAAACGCAACGTCAAACTCCTCGGTACGCGCGAGAAGTTCGACTTTGTGATAACCGAGATCGGCGGCACGGTGGGCGACATCGAATCGCTGCCTTTCATCGAGAGCGTACGACAGTTGAAATGGGAACTCGGCAAGGACTGCGTCAGTATCCATCTCACTTATGTGCCCTTTATCCGCGTGGCTAAAGAATATAAGACCAAGCCGACACAACATTCCGTCAAACAGCTACAAGAACTCGGCGTGCAGCCTGACATCATCGTCCTGCGTACCGAAAAAGAACTCAATGCTTCGATAATACATAAGGTAGCGCTGTTCTGCAATGTCTCTAAAGAGGCTGTGGTTCAGTCGATTGATATGCCTACGATATACGAAGTGCCTATTTTGTTGCAAAACCAGAAGATTGATGAGATAATCCTCTCAAAGGTAGGGCTTCCGGCGGGCGCGACCCCCGATCTCAAGCAGTGGAAGGAGTTTCTGCGTTTGAAAAGCCATGCTACTAAGGAAGTTAAGATTGCCCTTGTAGGGAAGTATGTCGAACTGCAAGACGCCTACAAGTCGATTGAAGAATCACTGCTCATCGCCTCAATATACAACGACCGCAAGTTAGATCTTAATCTCGTTCATTCCGAGAGGGTTACGTCTGATAATGTCGAGCGATTGCTCAAGGGAATGGACGGCATAGTCATTGCGCCGGGCTTCGGTCAAAGGGGCATTGAAGGCAAGTTCGTCGCCCTCAAATACGCTCGCGAGCACGATATCCCGACCTTCGGCATTTGCCTTGGGATGCAGTGTATGGTCATTGAGTTCGCACGCAACGTCCTCGGCCTCGAAGGCGCTAACTCGACCGAAATAGAGCCGTCATCGCCCTACAAGGTTATCGACATTATGGAAGAACAAAAGAATATAGTTAACATGGGCGGCACGATGCGTCTTGGCGCTTATGCCTGCACTCTCAAGAAGGGCAGCCGCATCTACGAAATTTACGGACGCCAGAATATTCAGGAACGCCACCGTCACCGCTATGAATTTAACGACGAGTTTAAGAAGCGTTTCGAGAACGCAGGCATGAAATGTGTAGGCGAGAATCCCGACACTAACCTCGTTGAGGCTGTCGAAATTCCTACGCTGAGATGGTATATCGGCGTTCAGTATCACCCGGAATATAACAGTACCGTCGTTAATCCTAATCCGCTGTTTGTCAGCTTTATCAAGGCGGCAAAGACGATAAGAGACGAGAATCAAAAGACTAAGGGCGAATAAATGTTGAAGATTTAAATATGGATAAAAATACAATCATTGGTTTTGTGTTGATAGGCTTGGTGCTGGTAGTTTTCAGTATTATGAACAAGCCGTCGCAAGAACAGATAGAGAGGCAGCGTCGTTATCAGGATTCGATAGCCGCCGTGCAGCGCGAGGCTATGCAAAAATCGCTCGAGGCGACGGCCGAAAAGGCTGAAGCATCGTTCAACGCGGCTGCAGAAGCGGAAAAAGTTGACCCGACCGTCGCTGATTCTTTGCGCCAAGTACAGTTGCAGAACAATTTCGGTGTCTTCGCGGTTTCGACTACCGGCGATGAGGATATCGTTACGCTCGAAAACAGTAAGATAGAAATACGTATCAGCAATAAGGGCGGACAGGTCGTTTACGCCCGCGTGAAAGACTATGTCACATACAACAAGACGCCGCTCATACTCTTCGACAACGGCGATTCGAAGTTCAACCTCACGCTCGTCACGGCAAACAACAGAGTGGTCAACACTTCCGACTTATATTTTACGCCGATAAAAGGCGACAACGCCGTGACGATGCGGCTTGCGGCAGGCGAGAGTGGGGGGTATATCGACTTCGTATATAGCCTGAACCCCGACGACTACATGCTGAATTTCAATATTCAAGCCGCCGAGTTGAACGGTATCCTCGCCCCTTCGACCAACGCCCTCGACATACAGTGGTCGCAGCGTATGCGCTCGCAAGAGAAAGGACGTAAGCTCGAAAACCAATATACCGGCCTCTATTACAAGTTCCAGGCCGACGATGTTGAGCATTTCGGCGAGGCTAAGGACGAAGACCGACAACTGCCGACACGCATCAAATGGATAGGATATAAAAATAAATTCTTTGCATCCTGCCTGATTGCCGACGGATCTTTCGCTTCGACGACGCTTGCCGTCAAGCAGGAATCCCCGCTCGAAGACCGCTATCTCAAGGAATTTACTACGGTGACATCCGTGCCTTTCAGCCTGACAGCGAAAGAAGACCTCGGTTTCCGTTATTTCTTCGGCCCGACGAAATACCGTTTGCTGCGTACCTATGACAACGATATTCCCAACGACAAACGCCTCGAACTCGACAACCTTGTCCCTATGGGTTATTCCTGGCTGCGCCCTATCAACAAGTATTTCATCCTCCCGATTTTCGATTTCCTCGGCACTTTTTTGTCTAATTATGGACTTATTATATTGATACTCACGCTGATAGTCAAGATTGTGCTCTATCCGCTAACGTATAAATCATTCATGTCCACGGCCAAGATGCGCGTCCTCAAGCCGCAAGTCGATGCTTTAAAACTCAAATTTCCAAAGAAAGAGCAGGCTATGGAGTTGCAGCAGGCGACGATGGCTTTGTACAGCAGTGCGGGCGCAAGTCCCATGACCGGCTGCCTGCCGATGTTGTTGCAGATGCCTATCCTCATCGCCCTTTATTGGCTTTTCCCAACCTCTATAGAACTGCGTCAACAGGGTTTCCTCTGGGCGGAAGACCTCTCGACCTACGACGATATCATCCGTTGGAACACCGATATCCCTTTCATCAGTTCGATGATAGGCAATCACTTAAGTCTTTTCTGTTTGTTGATGACTATTGTCAACCTTATTTATACTAAGGTCAATATGAACATGAGCAATACCGGTCAGCAGCAGATGCCCGGCATGAACATGATGATGTATCTGATGCCGTTGATGTTCTTTTTCTTCTTTAACCAGAGTTCGTCGGGTTTGAGTTATTATTTCCTTGTCTCGACGCTGATAACGATAGCCCAGACGATGATTTTCCGATACAGTATCAATGAGGAGAAACTTCTCGCCAAGCTTGAGGAAAACAAAAAGAAGCCCAAGAAGAAATCCGGTTTCATGAAACGTTTGGAAGAAGCTCAGCGACAGCAACGAGAGCAGCTTCGCAAGCAGCAGGAAGAACGCGACCGCCGCCAACGCTCCGGAAAACGGTAAAAATCTACTTACCGGCGCCTAACAGCCCGGTCTTAGTTACCGTCAAACCTATTCCGAGATTGTCGGAGTAGAGCGAGCCGCGGTCTGTGGCCAGCTCGGCGGCGAAAAGCCAATCTTCAAAGTTGGGATGGCGATACGAGATTCTTGCTGCATACGATCGGCTTGTTTCTTTTTTCAGGAAAGGGCAACCCATCGTCCCCCAAGCTTCGACAGACGTTGCAAGTATGCGGTAAGCCAATCTGCTTGATATATAGCCGCTTATGCCTAAATGAAACGCCCTTATGCGGTTGTTAGCGAAGCCTATCTTGCCGTTTTTGTTGTATTCGGGCGAGGTTATTAATGGCGAACCGATGCTGCGATTGAAATACGAGACGCCGGTCGTGTATGCCTCGCTGTTGTAATAATTGTCGCTTCCGCCGCCGAATCCGGGATATATTGAGTGGTCGTACCAGATGTAGTGTGCCGGTCCGCTTTGCTGCCGGGTGTTGATAAACTCAAAAACGGCCTTGTTGAGGGCGGGAAATCCGGGGATATTTGCCTGTATGCCATATAGACCGTCGGGATAATTGTAGAGTTCCATCCCCGAAGCATCGTCAAAAAAATGCTGTTTATAGACATAGACATTAAAATCCGGATTGAGATATCCGAACTTTATGTCGTAACTTCCGTAATGATTGCCGAGTACGTTTACCTGGTCGGGCAAAGAAGCGTTCGTACCGCCTGATTTGCCGAGTATTATGCGGATTAAATCATTGAAAGAATGTGGCTGCTCGCCGAGATAGGGGTCATTCGAGATGCCGCCCCACTGTGCGTTATGGCGAATGCCTACCACTGCCGAAAGCGGAAAACCGTTATTTGCATCTAAAAATCTTATAAACAAAGATTTACGATGCCATAAACCATTCTTTATATAGTATTGCTCGTCGCTTTTGAACCGGCTGATGTATTCATCTTCAAATGAGCGTCCGACCGCAAAGTCGCCGCGAAATTGCAAAAGTCCCTTTGTAAAAGGGATAAGTATGAATTGAGGAATGGAAAAGCTGATTTCGGGTATCGGGCGAGCATTGGAAGATTGCACCATGTCTCCGCTACTTAAATCGCTGTCCCATAATGAGATATAGTTCTCGCGACTGCCTGCGGCGACTCGGAATCCTTTGTAGCCGATTTCGGCATATAATTGATGGAGATACACATTGCGATACCGAGGCGTGCTTGCTACGACGTCTATTCCCGCGCTCCAACGGAAATTTTCCCCGATATTGCTCTCGTGGAAGACCCCTGTCCGCAGGTATCCGTTGTCGGCCTCCAAAGGTAGAAGTCCGTAGCGGTTACTGACTATCCAGAAGGGCGTATTTGCACCTGTCGAAACCGAACCTGCGGCTTCGATGCGATAATCCGTAGTTCCGGCAGCCTCCTCCTGCGACATGCAAGGCGTCGTTAACAGCATAAAAAATATCGGGAATAAGTAACGGTAATATCTCATGTCGGTCTTATTGGTTTAGCAAATGAATTGTGTGACAGGCGATTAGCGCCGCCGTTTCGGTACGTAAGCGGCTGTCGCCTAACGAAACGGGCGTAAATCTTTCGGATAACGCCATTTTGATTTCCTTACGGTCGAAATCGCCTTCGGGGCCTATGAGTATCAGTGCGTTGTCCGGTGGTTGATAAATGTCTTTAATAAGAAATTTCTCGCCGTCACCGCAATGCGCTATCATCTTTCGGCCATCAAAACTTTTGGATATAAAATTCTCATAATCAATCATTTCGCTGATTTCGGGGAGACTTGCTTTTTGCGATTGTTTCATCGCGCTTACGGCAATCCGTTGCAATCTGTCCGATTTTATAACCTTCCTTTCGGAATAACGGCAAAGCAGGAATGTTATTGCATTGACGCCTATCTCTACGGCCTTTTCGACGAACCACTCCATACGGTCAATGTTTTTGGTCGGAGCGACGGCTATGTGAATCATGTAGTCCCGAAGCCTTTTTTGCGGCTTCCGTTCCTTGACGTCAAGGCGGCAATGCTTAGGGTGAACGCCATTCAGGACGGCAGTGTAAAAATAGCCCTTCCCATCGGTCACGGTGATTTCTTCACCATCCTTGAGCCTAAGCACATTGGCGCAATGCTGCGACTCATCTTCGGGCAATACGGAATTAGTGTCGATATCGGGTGCGTAAAATAACTGTTTCATTTAATTCCTTTATCCCTGCGCGAAAGTTCGTCCTTGTATATCTTAGCAAATTCGTAGTCTTCGCGGGCAACGGCGTTTGTCATCCTTTCTTCGAGTTCCTTTTTCTTCATCGACGCGAGTATTTTCTTTATCTTCGCGGGGTTGTTAAGGTCTTCGATAGTGATGTTACCGGTAAAGATTTCGCTGTCGCCTTCCGTTTCTTCTTCATTGTTGTCGGAGCTGTTTTCGTCGATCACTATGCCGCATGTCAGGACGATTAATTCCGTAGTATATATCTCACATTCAGCCCTTAAGGCTATGGCGACGGCGTCGGAGGTACGCGAGTCGATGCAAAGAGTCTCGCCGTCTTTCGTGATCTTAATCTGGGAATAGAAAACGCCTTCTTCAAAACCATAAATAAACACTTCGTCTATCGTATAGTTAGCGGCTTGAACAAAGGAAATGAATAAATCATGAGTCAATGGGCGCGGCGGTTTGATGCCTTCCAAGGCCAATGCAATAGATTGCGCTTCGAACATCCCAACTATTATCGGGATGCGCCTCAAACCTTCCTCGGCAAGAATCAATGCGTAGGCCCCCGACTGTATCTGGCTGTTAGTGAGGCCTATAACTTTTAATCGTATTTTATTATCTTCCATATCATTGAGCTATATATTCTTCTATTTTTTGTAAGCCGACATCCTTAAGCAGTACTTTTTTATCCTTGTCGAGCAGATAAAGGGTAGGGTATCGCTTGATGTCGTAGATTTCCTCGGAAACGATTTTTTGCGCCTCGTCGAACGAATAGATCCATGAAGCAGGTATTTCGGATGCGTGTTTTTCCCACGATTCGATGTCGTCGCCGGTGTAAACGGTCAGTATCGTCATTTTGCCCTGTTCGATAAGGCCGTTTATGGTTGAGGATGTAGCGAGTAGCTTTGCGAGGGCGGTGCAGTCCTCACATTCGGGATCCTTGAAAAACAGGATCGTATAATTCGTCTTGACGCCATACAGCGTGCCGCTGTCTCTATTAGTTAATGTATAGGAGAAGTCATTGGCGACATGGCCTGTACGGTTCTTCATCACATTGTCGAGCAGGAATTTAGGCCGTATTTTCAATGTCTCGTCTAAAGCGTCGGATTGCAGCGCGAACCGCAGGAACGGGATGAACTTCTCTTCGTCATAAACGGGCGATTCCGGGCGGTAGAGATATTTTTCGCTCAGTTCTATCGCTAAACGCAGCATTTCCGGATTTGCTTCGGCGGCCTTATACATCAGGATATACACCGGTTTGTCGGCCTGAACCATTGACAAAACGTCGATGAAATCAACAAAGCAACGTTCGAATAAGTCATCCTCCGCCGGAGACGCCATGTCGCCGAAGTCGAAATTATCCCAGTAATGCAAGGCGAGATATTCGGCGCGTTTTGCCGGTTCGGAGATATTGGCAGGTATTTCCGGCATCAATTTTAAAATTTCGGAATCAGGCTGCTGAGCCAACACCGTCGTCGTCGCTAAAAAGCCAGCGATTATGAGAATGATTCCGGTCATATATTTACTCTTCATTTGATTTCAGTTCGAAAAATTGTCACAAAGGTAGTGAATTTTGAATAATTGTTCAAAACTATTTCTATTTTTTCTGATGAGCAACGAAACTTTTTTTTATTTTTGCGGGAAATTTTGTTGTGATGATTGATAAATATACTATAAACCGGATATTTGATGCGGCACAGATTGTGGATGTCGTGTCCGACTTTATTTCACTCAAGAAACGGGGTGTAAACTATGTCGGACTATGCCCCTTCCATGCCGATAAGTCGCCGTCGTTCTACGTGTCGCCGTCGAAAAATATCTGCAAGTGCTTCGCTTGCGGCGAGGGGGGCACTTCGGTTCAATTTATCATGAAACATGAGCAGGTCACGTATGTCGAGGCCTTGAAATATCTCGCGAAGAAATATGGAATTGAAGTCAAGGAACGGGAACTGACCGACGCTGAAAAGCAGCTGAACAGCGACCGCGAGAGTATGATGATTGTGAGCAGCTGGGCGCAGAAATTTTTCGCCTCGCGTCTGTTTGAGCATATCGAAGGCCGCACTGTCGGTTTGCCTTATTTTGCCGAGCGTGGTTTTACTACTAAAACAATCAAGAAATTTCAGCTGGGATACAGTCTTGAAAATCGCCAGGACCTCTATCGGAGCGCCATGGAACATGGTTTCAAGGAAGAGTTTTTGCTGAGTACGGGGCTTGTTTACAAGCGTGAGAACGACAATTCTTTTGTTGACCGTTTCCATGGGCGCGTAATATTTCCTATTCATACTTTGAGCGGAAAAGTTGTTGCATTCGGGGGGCGTATTCTCGGCAAAAAGGAAAATGTAGGTAAGTACGTAAACTCTCCCGAAAGCGAGATTTATCATAAGAGCGATGAGGTGTATGGCCTCTATTTCGCCAAGCAGGCGATTCAGAAGGCCGATAAATGCTATCTTGTCGAGGGCTATACCGACGTCATTTCGATGAGCCAGTCGGGGGTTGAAAACGTCGTTTCTTCGTCGGGCACCTCGCTGACCATAGGCCAGATACGCCTTATCCGTCGTTTTACGAGTAATATCACCGTGATTTATGACGGCGATGCGGCCGGCATAAAAGCGGCTATTAGGGGCATCGACATGCTGCTCAAAGAGAGTATGAACGTGAAAATCGTGCTGCTGCCCGAAGGCGAAGATCCGGATTCTTTCGCCCGCTCGCACAACTCCTTCGACTTCACTCTCTATGTCAATGAACATGAAGTCGATTTTATCCGCTTCAAAGCCGATTTGATGATGAAAGAGGCTAAAAATGACCCGATTAAGAAAATTGCTGTGATAAAGGATATGATGGAATCCGTCGCCATTATCCCCGACAATATCGTGCGTTCGGTCTATATCAAGGAATGTAGCCAGATAATGGACGAACGCGAGCAAATACTCATCGAGGAAGTGAGGAAGATCCGCGAGCGGAACGCCAGAAAACCACAGTCCTCGCCTACTGAAAGAAGTCTTCCGGAAATCACGAAACCTGCCGACTCGCCTGACAATAATGCCTCCAAAGAGCCGGCCGAGGCCGAGGTCGTAGTGAAAACGCCTGTTGAACCGATCATAGCGCCGCAAAAACACAATCCTTTGAAGAAATTCGAGTCCCTGCTTGTGTGCTATATTATTCGCTTTGGCGAACGCGAGTTATTTCCTGGCATAAGGGTCGCCGAATATATTAATAATGAATTGATTGTGGACGGCATCGGTTTCCGGACGCCAATCTACCAACAGGTTTTGGACGAGGCCGTCGGTCAATGTTCTGATAGGGATTTTATTGCCCATACTTATTTTCTTGCTCACGAAGATTTGTCAATCAGCAAGTTAGCTGTTGACATGATGACCGGCCGCTATCCGGTCGGCGAAGTTGGTATCGACGCGGAAGATAAGCAGGATAAGGAGCAGGAGCTGTTGGCAAAGGTGATAATTCACGATATCTACGTTCTGAAGAACGCTTATGTGAAGCAGAAAATCGACAATATAAACAAGCAGATCAAGGAATTTCAGGCGGACGAGAAAAAGGTTATGGAGTTGTTGAAGCAACGCATCGAACTCGACCGTCTGAAGTGTGTGCTGGCTAAGGTTCTCGGCGAGCGGATTGTATTGGGTATTAGCAGATAAAATATTGATATTTAATTACATACGGACATGTATTTTTTAGAAACAAGGAATGTGGTCAAGCAATATGCCAATCATCTTGCGCTTAATAAGGTCAGCATCAGTGTGCCTCGCGGCAAGATATTCGGTTTGTTAGGGCCTAACGGTGCGGGGAAGACGACGTTGATAAGAATTATCAACCGCATAACCGCACCCGACAGCGGCGAAGTGATTATAGATGGCCGTCCGTCGCAGCCATCGGACATCTACCGTATAGGTTACATGCCCGAAGAGCGCGGTCTTTACAAGAAGATGAAAGTCGGCGAGCAGGCTGTTTACCTTTCCCGCCTCAAGGGGCTGAGCGCCATCGAGGCAAAAAAACGTCTGCAGCTATGGTTCGAGAAATTCGGTATCATGCCGTGGTGGAACAAAAAACTCGAAGAGCTGTCGAAAGGGATGCAGCAAAAAGTGCAGTTTATAGTGACGCTGATTCACGAGCCGGATCTGCTGATTTTCGACGAGCCTTTCAGCGGCTTTGACCCGATAAATACCGAGCAGTTGAAACAGGAAATCCTCGAACTTAAGAGCGCCGGACGGACGATAATCTTCTCGACCCACAACATGGCTTCGGTCGAAGAAATATGCGACGAGATAGCGCTTATAGACAAGGCTACCGTAGTCCTCGCCGGCAATGTGGATGAAGTGCGCAGCCGTTTCAAGAGCAACACCTTTAATATCAGCGTACTGAATGACGATTTCGCGCCTTCGCCGGATGTCTTTTCCGTATTATCCCTGTCGCAAGGGCAACACAAAACCTTAAACGTGAGGATTCGCAAGACGAAAGATATCGGCAATTCCGACCTGCTCAAAATCCTGGCGGAAAAGAACGAAGTCTTTTCATTTTCCGAAGAGCTGCCTTCAATGAATGAGGTCTTCCTCAAAGTCGTTAATAACGCCGGGGATGATTAGACTACGCTGCATATAAGTTTCCGTCTAATACTTTTTTTCAGAAAAACATACAAAATCGAGCTTTGAGACAAACTTTGAGACAAATTGACCTAATATTTGAGACGAATTGTCCTATTTCATCAGTGCGAAAGAGTGTACTTTTGCAGCATATTTTTACTAATTTATTTTACTAATTTAATTTGTTGTTTTATGAAGTACAAAGAATCTATTCTAGGTATCTCCGGGTATTGGCGGTATTGGCTTCGAAATACGCTGATAAAGCGTTTAATCACTACGTAATACGAAGAGGCCTACAAATGCCTTATACTCAACAAGTTTTATCTAAAATTCGACCGGAAGGTTTTGAACGCGACCAGCCATCATTTGGCAGCCTGCTGTTTGCAAAATGAAGATTTTTCACCCTTAACGCAAAACATTTTTTCGATATTTGGATGGGGTGGCGGAAAACGCCTCTTTGAAATGGATGTTGAAGTATTTGATGTTGTTGAAGCCGATACTGTCGGCTACCTCGGATATACTAAGGTCGGTGTCGCGAAGCAGTTGGGCGGCGCGTTTGAGGCGGATAGAGCGGATGAAATCCGCAGGCGTCTCGCCCGTTATCGACCCTATCTTACGGTAAAGGTTAGGACGGCTCAAGCCGAGTTCCTCGCCCAGGTCGGAAATGGAATACTCCGTGTTATCTATATTATTTTCAACGCATTGCAGAGCTTTTGAGAGTAGTTTCTCGTCTAACGACGTGATAGTAATTTTGCTCGGCGAGACCTCTACTGTTTTGTGAAACTCCGCTTTGTGGCGATCCTGTTGTTCTATCAATTTGGTGATTCTCAGAAGTAAAATATCCAAATTGAACGGTTTGGAGATATACTCGTCGGCGCCTGCCTCGTAGCCGGAATATCTCGATTCTTCGGAAGCCCTGGCTGTCAGCATGATAACAGGGATATGCGAGGTCTCAATATTGCTTTTGATGCGTTTGCACAGTTCAACCCCGTCAACCTTAGGCATCATCAGGTCGGTGATTAGCAGGTCGGGAAATTCTTTTAATGCCAACTGTTCGCCCTCCTCGCCGTCGGAGGCTTCTATAATAAGGTATTTATCAGACAGTTGCTCCGTCATGAAACGGCGGAACTCGGCATTATCTTCAACTATCTCAATAGTATGCTTGTTGCCTGATGTCGATTTCGCGGCTGCAACCTCGTCGTCGGCAGCCTCAAGACGTTCAGGTTTATCCTCTGCTTCAACAGTCTTTTCCGGCTGCAAGTCTGTCGGAATCATCACCGAAAAGACCGACCCCTTACCCACTTGGCTTTCTACGGTGATTTGCCCCTGATGCAGGTTCACATATTCCTGGACTAAGTGCAGACCGATACCGCTGCCTTGACTGTTCACACTGCGATTTTCCACTTGGTAAAACCGCTCGAAAATGTGTTCGAGCTTTTCCGCCGGTATGCCTGCACCCGAATCCGCCACCTGCAGCAAGGCATATTCACGCCCTTCCTGTATGGTTTTTGCGAGCGAAACCGTTATACATCCTCCCACCGGTGTGTATTTGAAAGCGTTGGAAAGCAAGTTGTTAAGAATTTTAAGCAGCTTATCGGAGTCGAAATACATATAGAGCGTTTCTTCATTGATATTCAAGATGATATCTTTTTGTTCGCTTTCGGACATGTCTTTGAAGGAGTGAAAAAACATCTCCGTAAATTCAACAATGTCGCCACAACCAAGATGCAGTACTTCGCCTTTCATTTCCAACTTGCGGAAGTCAAGCAGCTGATTTACAAGATCTAACAAGTTGCGGACATTTTTTCTAATATTCGACAGTTTGCTGCGCAGGTTTTCATTGGTTTCCGTCTTGATTAGCGCTTCTAACGGCGACAGAATAAGCGTCAAAGGAGTGCGAAATTCATGGCTTACATTCGTAAAGAAGCGGGCTTTCAACCGGTCGAGTTCTGCCTTTTGCTTTTCTTTTTCTATCTTCGCTTTTTCCTCACGCCTACGCCTGATCATAGCGGATACAAGCCTTATTATCAGAATAATAACCATCGCAATTACAAGCGCATATATGATATATGCGTAAATCGTTTTCCAGAAAGGAGGCGAAATAATGAATGTGATTTCAGCCGGTTGTTTACTCCACACTTTGTCACTGTTTGCCGAATAGACCGAAAACCTGTATGTACCGGGCAACAATCCGGTATAAGTAGCGCTTCCAAGGCTTATTGCCGGCGTTTCATTCCAGTTTTGTTCGTAGTTCTCAAGTTTATACCGAAAATATGTACGTGCAGGGTTGACGAAGTTAAGCCCCGAAAATTCGATAGTTATGTAGTTCTCATTATATCGGAGACGGATTTCTTTCGTGTTACGGAGCGGATAGTCAAGGATTTTCCGGTCATTAAATTGCGTTTTCTCGTCAATCGGACTATTAAACAACCTTAGAGCAGTAAATACCGGCTTATTATCACTCTCATTATAAGTCATTTGCGACGGATTGAATATATTAAAACCATTATAACCGCCGAAATACATGACGCCATCTCGCGTTTTCAGGGATGAATTTTCAAAAAATTTTCCGTTCTGTAAACCGTCATCCCTATCGAAATTCACTAACGAAAACTTGTAATCATCCGATATTCCGATCTTTGTAATTCCTGTCGCGGTCGATGCCCAGAATATCCCGCTATCGTCTTCTTCTATTGAATAAACATTGTTGTTAGGCAGTCCGTTCTTCATATCAACAGTATATGATTGCCTATTGCGAGGGTCAAATATTCGGATACCTTGCTCTGTACCGTATAAATAGCGCCCAAGGTGGTCTTTTATGATGCAATAATGAATCAAATTGGCGTTTTCCGGTGGAATCAGGATACTGTCGGTATTAGTGTTATAAAAGTAAACGCCGCTTTCTCCATAAGCCGCAAACATATTATTATCAATGGGATAAAAACCGAAATTTATCCGGTGAAAAGCTATTTCCGGATGTTTGTCCCGAAGCATCACTATCTTACCCGTCTCAGGGAACAGTTCGCCAACTCCCTGGTTAGCAACGCTTACCCAAAAACGCCCGTTAGGGTCTTCGTAAATCGAACGGGACACATTTTGATTGGTAAAATCACTTTCTGCAAGGGTGTAATTATTGTACCGACGAACGGTCTTTCCGTCGATGCAATAAAAACCCGACAGGAATGTGCCTATCCAAAGACGCTCGGAACGGTCGCGATAGAACGACAGGACAATTCCTTTGGGCACGATGTTTTCAAATGCCAGGCTGACGTCGCCTGTTTTCGGATTATACCTTAATACACCGTCGTACGCCGTGCCGAGCAGGATTGTGCCGTCGTCGTCTTCAAAAAAGCAGCGGATAGATTCGTTGGTAACGTGCGTTTCGGCCTGCCGGGTTTGTACAAGTTTGAACTTCCGTCGCGCAGGGTTATAGTAGCAGATACCCTGCCAAAGCGTTCCTACCCACAATCCGTTATTGGGGTCAACGAATACACACTGTATATCGTTGTTAATGTATCCGCCGTTGTCTAAAGGCAATACGTTGATTATGTCCACATTATGACTTATGGCGTCGATACGTCGCAGCCCCGACCACGACGTTCCCACCCATACGTTCTCATCGCGGTCGAGCGCCATGCAGGTGAAAAAATTCGACGTCCCGCTGATCGTCGCCATCTTGCGCCATTGCCGACTTATACGGTCGCAAAAATATACGGCATGATTGTACATAAGCCATAAATCGCCGTTCGAAGTCGCCTTAAAACCGACAAAATTGCTCGCCTCATTGATTTTATCCGTAAAGAAATCATCTTTCATAATGAATTCTCCCGAATCAGCGTCATAGCATTTCAGCAAACCGCCTGAATAGAGTATCCAACACAGGTTCTTGTACATAGCCATCTCGTAGGGAAGGCCGTCGTCGCCATTACATTCGTCCACAATGCTCAGTTGCCGCGTCGCTACGTCGTAGCGCGACAAAACATTGTCTTCCGTCAGAAACCAATAACTGCCGGCGTCAATAAACAGATTCTTGAGTGAGCCGCTGACGCCGAAGTCGTTCAGCACACTGTCAATGTTGGCAATGAAGCTGTTACGGTTGACGTCGAACAGCGTCAGGTAAGTCGGCGTTTTTGTCCACAAGCGCCCTTCGACGTCGTAATACTCGCGAAAAGAATAGCGATCTTTCAGAAAACGGTTGTAGTTCCAATAGTAACGCATACTTGTGTTTTGAAAGATATATTCGAACGAGACCCCATCATAGATATTCAGCGAAGTCCGGGCTGTGACAGAAAGGCGCCCATCGGCTGTCATCGTTATACTGCGTATCTGATTGTCGGCCAACCCATCCGCAATATCAATATGCCGGAACACATAGGTTCCATCCGCCAAAACCATTGACAAACAGATAAATAAGCACAAAAAAGTCGCAAGAATCGTTCTCATATATATTATTTTATCCCACAAAAATATAAAAAATCTTTCAAAAAATGCGCATTATCAAAAAAATTGTATCTTTGTCGTCCAAACCGTTTTATTTATGACTTATTCCTTTGATATTTTCGACACTTGTCTGATACGCGCCTGCGGGTCGCCACAAATGGTTTTTTCGCTTATTGCCCGGCGTCTATGCCCTGATACGGCTTTTGTCTCCGACTTCGTAAAACGCAGGATACAAGCCGAATACGATGCAAAATATTCGCTGAAAAAGGAAGCCGTCACGATAAGCGAGATTTACGACTGCTTTGACGCTGAAAGTATCGGGCAGACGAAAAATCGCATGATAGACTTGGAAATGGCGGCGGAAGAAGATCTGTTACTTCCGGCGCACGCTACGCTTGAAAAGATAGTAGCGCTGCACAAGGGAGGCCGATCAATAATATTCATTTCGGACATGTATCTGCCGTCGATATTCTTACAAAAGATATTGGAAAAGTTCGGGTTTTGGAACTATGGCGACAAGATCTTTATTTCGGGTGAGCACGGGGTGTCGAAACGCTCCGGCGCACTGTTCCGCTTCGTGGCGGATACATTAGGCATCAACTTTAAAGGATGGCATCATTTCGGGGACAATCTTATCAGTGACGTCCTGATTCCCATGCGATTAGGCATACATGCACACCGACTCAGGCACAAATATTCGCGATATGAGAAACTATGGCTGAAAAACGCGCCTCAATCGCCCGACCGGGAAATGTGCGGGTTACTTGCCGGAGCATGTCGTGCCGTCAGAATACAAAATACTTATAATGAGAAAATTAACATAGCTGCAGACGTAATTGCACCGGCTTATATTCCCTACGTTTTCCATGTGTTTGAAGATGCGCGCAGGAAAGGGTTCAAACATCTTTATTTCACCGCGAGGGACAGTTGGATTTTTTATAATATCGCGCAAAAAATCTCGTCGCTTTATCCCGAAATCAGCCTGTCGTACATCAGGTTATCAAGACGGGCTTTATGGCTGCCTTCGCTGTATGATTGCGATCCTGACGACTTCGCGGCCTTCGGGATGCTGCACAATTATTCGCCTTACAAACTATTGACGCAGATGTTCGGACTTGAAGACAAAGTCATTGCCGATAACCTCGATTACGACGATAACTTCCTGATGCAGAGGCTCGACAGGCAATCAATCCCTATCTTCATACAATCTATGCAGAAGGCAGGGATAAAAGAGACTTTGCAAAAGCGGTCGGAAGCAGCAAGAGGACTGTTAATGAGATATTTACATCAAGAAAAGTTACCGGAAAACGCCCGACAATCGGCCATCGTAGATTTGGGTTGGGGAATGAGTTGCCGCCTCGCACTGAACAAGATTTTGGCTAAGGAAGGCTATGAAAGTATTTACACTTATTATTTCGGGATTATCTCTAATTATGCCCTCTACGACATGAGAAATCCTTACAACTCTATGATGGAGATGCGTGACAACGTACATTTCATCCCCATTTTCGAACATTATTTCTCGCTGACAACCCAGTCGTCCACAATCGGCTATATTGAGGACGGAGAGGGCGTGAAGGCTGTTTTCGAGGGTGAAGACAACTCGGATTGCGAAGAATTATGCCGTATAAATACGGACAACGTCATGGCTGTCGTCGAAATATTGTCGAAATTTCCGGACTTGAGCGAAAGGATAAGTCAAAGTTTCCTATATTGCGGTGCAAAGTCTTTGAACATGTTTTTCAAATACCCCTCACGAAAAGAAGCACTGATATTCAAAGAATTATCGTCAAAAGACATTGACGGGACAAATTCGTTCATAAACACAAATTTCCTGCAAGGAATGTTCGGACGGTTGTCGGGAAACAAAAATATCAGGCCGTTTTGGTTTACCGGCTCAATAATGGCTGCTTGCCCGGTATTTGGGAGATTTCTCTGTTCGCTACTGATGCAATGTATAAGCAGCAAAATGTTGAAACGCCTAAAGGCGCGGCTTAAAGTTTAGTCGAGTTTCAATACGGCGAGGAAGGCCTTTTGGGGGACTTCGACGGTGCCTATTTGCTTCATGCGCTTTTTGCCTTCTTTCTGTTTTTCGAGCAATTTGCGCTTGCGGGTTATATCGCCGCCGTAACACTTAGCTGTCACATCTTTACGGACGGCCTTGACGGTTTCACGGGCGATAATTTTTGCTCCTATGGCGGCCTGTATCGCTATGTCGAACTGCTGACGGGGGATTAGTTCCTTGAGTTTCTCACACATGCGACGGCCGAACGCCACGCTGTTGTCAACATGTGTCAGCGTCGAAAGGGCGTCAACCGATTCGCCGTTCAGGAGTATGTCGAGCTTAACGAGTTTGCTGGGGCGATAGTCATGCAGATGGTAGTCGAATGAGGCATAACCTTTCGAGATGCTCTTTAGTTTGTCGTAAAAGTCGATGACTATCTCGCCGAGGGGCAGGTCGTATATGATTTCGATGCGGTTTCCCGTGATGTATTCCTGCTTAATGAGTATTCCGCGTTTGCCGAGGCAGAGGGTCATTATAGGGCCGATATAGGTAGTCTGCGTGATGACGGAAGCCCGGATATAGGGTTCGTCGATATGGTCGATGAGAGTGGGGTCGGGCAGGCCGCTGGGGTTATGAACCTCAATACAATTGCCTTTGCGATCATAGACCTTATAGGACACGTTGGGAACGGTCGTGATGACGTCCATATTGAACTCACGGTCAAGGCGTTCCTGCACGATTTCCATGTGCAGCAGACCGAGGAAACCACAACGGAAACCAAAGCCCAAGGCGGCGGAACTTTCGGGTTGGAAAGTCAGCGAAGCATCGTTTAACTGCAACTTCTCAAGCGAGGCGCGCAGATTTTCAAAGTCCTCGGTATCAATAGGATACACGCCGGCAAAGACCATCGACTTAACTTCCTCAAAGCCGGCAATGCCTTCTTTCGCAGGGTTCTTGACGTGAGTTATGGTATCGCCCACCCTCACTTCTTTCGATGTCTTTATACCCGATATGATATACCCGACATCGCCAGTACGGACTTCCGGACGCGGACACATGTCGAGTTTGAGGACGCCCACCTCGTCCGCGTCGTATTCTTTTTCGGTGTTGATAAATTTCACGAGATCACCCTTGCGTATAACGCCGTTGACGACCTTGAAATAGGCTATAATTCCACGGAAAGAATTGAAGACGGAATCGAAGATAAGGCACTGCAATGGGGCGTCAGGGTCGCCTTTGGGAGCCGGTATCCGCTCAATAATAGCGTCGATGATATCATAAACCCCTTCGCCGGTCTTACCGCTGGCGCGAAGTATGGATTCGCGCGGGCTACCGAGCAGATCTACTATCTGGTCTTCGACGTCTTCGGGCATTGCGCTCGGAAGATCTATTTTATTGATTACAGGGATAATCTCAAGGTCGTTTTCGATGGCCATGTAGAGATTCGAGATGGTCTGCGCCTGGATGCCCTGCGCGGCGTCAACAATAAGCAACGCCCCTTCGCAAGCGGCTATCGAACGCGATACCTCGTATGAAAAATCAACATGCCCCGGAGTGTCTATAAGGTTGAGAATATACTTCTCGCCTTTGTAGTCGTACTCCATTTGTATCGCATGGCTTTTTATCGTTATACCGCGCTCGCGCTCAAGATCCATGTCATCGAGTACCTGCTCCTGCATGTCCTTGGCATCAACAGTTTTGGTATATTCAAGAAGCCTGTCCGCAAGGGTGCTCTTGCCGTGGTCAATATGAGCTATGATGCAAAAATTCCTTATATGCTCCATCTTGAAAATAATAAAATTTCGGTGCAAAGATAGGAATAATCAATAAAATATTCTACTTTTGGCATGTGTTTTGTTAGAAAAAAATGACAATGGACATTATCAAAACTTACGAACAGGCGATAGAATTTATCGACAGAAAAGAGTTGAAAGCAGCGTTTTACGCCTTGCAGCAACTTGTTTCGGAACGGGGCGCAAGTATGTTTCAGGACGAATTAAACAGTCTCAGGGAAACATACGGGCAACTACTTTATTACTATACAAAAGGCACAAAAGACCCGATGAGGGATAAGATTTACAACGAATTGCTAGCTTCAGCCTACGAATTGGCCGACCGCGCCAAGCAGAAACTGCTGATTGACATTTCATCCGCGGCTTACTACTCCGAGCAGCGGACACTTCGCCACCAGTCATTGAGCATCGCGAACCTTATCCGCAAGATTAACGAGGGGAATGAAACCGACAACCTTGCACAGGTCGAAGTATTCATGCCGCAACTGTTCAAAGCGATCTGGGCGACCGACTACCTGAAAGACAACGACGAAACGGCTTTACGGCAAAGCCTTAACGACAACGTAGCTGAGGAACATGACGATATTACGGCGCTAAACTGCCAAATTGTCGCATCATTATTGCTCGGACTGCAAGAAGTTTTCGACAAACGGAAGATGATACTGCTGATTGACACTACATTCAGCAAGGACGAAGAAGTCAGGATACGCGCCTACATCAGCCTGATGATAATCCTTTACCTCTACCGTAACCGCCTCGAATGTTATCCCGAAATCGGGAAACACCTCGACAGCCTCGCCGAAACAACACAATTCGTCAAAATCATTTCGTATGTCATCAAACGGTTCATCCTGTCACGCGACACAGAGAAAATTTCCCTCAAAATCAATGACGAGATTATGCCCGAAATGATGAAACTGACGTCTAAATTCTTCGGAGGCAAGTTGGAAAACGATAGCGAACATGACCGGGACAACCCCGACGACCTCATGAACCCGGAATGGCTTAATATCATAGACGAAAATCCTAACTTAAAGAATAAACTCGAAGAGTACCAGAAATTGCAGGAAGAAGGCGCCGACGTGATGCACTCAACATTCATAAAGCTAAAAAATTATCCCTTCTTCAATGAGATAAGCCATTGGTTTTTGCCCTTCAACAAAGGGATCTCGTTGCTATGTAACGACCATGAAATATCCGAAGCGATGGAGGTATTCAACCAGGTGAAATTCATGTGCAATTCCGACTTGTTTTCTTTCTATTTTAGTATCAAGCAAGTCCCCGAACAGCAACGTAAGTTTATGATAGACAATATAATAAGTCAAATGTCGGAATTTAAGGAAAATATCATGAGCAATTTGATGACTAAAGACTATACGACGGAATGTATTGTAAGTCAGTTTATTCAGGATCTTTACCGTTTTCATAAACTATATCCGCGCCGCAATGAACACAAAGATATTTTTGCTCAAAAACTTGATATTCACAATATACCATTATTACAATCTTACTTGGACGACAATGAATTTCTTGCTAAAATAGCAGAACTTTATTTGAGGAATAATTATTGTGAGGATGCTCTTGTCGTTTATGAGCGTTTGGAGGCGTCGGCTAGTGAAATAAACGAGGAGTTATATCAAAAAATGGGGTATTGCCGACAGATTGCGGGCGATTTCAAGGGTGCGCTCAAGGATTACACGAAAGCAGATCTGATAAATCCCGACAGCAAATGGCTGTTGCGACGCATGGCGCAGTGTTTCCGCGCGACGCATGAGACGCAAAAAGCGCTCGAATACTACCTGCGCCACGATAAACTCGAACCCGATAATATCCCTATTTTAGTGAACATCGGGTCATGCTACCTCGAACTGAAAAACTATACCGAAGCGATGAAATATTTCTTCAAAGTCGATTATTTGGACACAAAGAAACACCGGGCATGGCGACCCATAGCGTGGTGCTCGTTCCTCATCGGCAATTACGAACAAGCACGCAAATACTACAAAAATATTATGGACAATAAGCCTGATTCGCAAGATTTTATGAACGCAGGACATACGGAATTAGCTTTGCAGAATATCGAAACGGCTGTCGAACTTTATAAAAAATCCATCGAAACGGCTAATGGAGATTTCGAAAGTTTCCGCAAAGATTTTGAGCGCGACATACCGGAACTGACCTCCGCCGGGATTGATCAGTCGGATATAGCTCTAATCATCGACATCTTGCAATAAAATTCATCCCGTTATACCTGTTTTTCATATTTTTTTTCTTTAAATTATTTTGATATTTCATGGATCAAGTGTATATTTGTAGCTGAATATACAATCAGTTATGCATGTAACAATTTTATTAACAGATGGATGCATCCAAGAACGATTCTCAAACGGAAAACAATATCTTCAATGAGCGGAACATCATTCGCGAATTGAAGAGCGGTTCGTATAGCGCTTTTACCACGATTTATAATATGTACGCGAAGCGCTTATTTGCTTTTTGTCGGCAATATACCAAGCAAGTAGAAGACGCCGAAGAGATCGTTCAGGATGTTTTTGTGCAGCTATGGAACAAGCGCGAAACTATACGCAATGAAGAATCACTCCGCCCGCTGTTGTTCACAATAGCAAAACATCAGTTGATAAACGCTTATAAATCAGCAATTAATTCTCCTGTTTACGAAGATTATGTGGAATATGCCGACAAAATAGCGGACGATAACATTCATGACCGGTTGGAATATGAAGAGTTTGTTGCCATGCTACAGCGGATGCTTACTAAATTGCCTGATACGCAGCGGAAAGTGATTAAGATGTCGCGGCTTGAAGGGCGGTCTAATAAAGACATCGCCGAGCAGTTGTCCCTCAGCATCCAGACTGTCAAGAATCAACTTTCGCTCGGAATGAAAGCCTTGCAAAAGATTTTATATGGTACTGATTTTAAAAAAAATTGTCTTACAAAAAAAACAAGCAGATGAAATATTCGGAACTTGAAGTTAAATATTTGCACGACCGCCTGACGCCCAAGGAATTGAAAGCTCTCCGCGAAGAAGTCAATTCGATGACAGACAGGGATATCGAACAGGCGATGAATGAACGTTGGATGAAGGAGACGCCTGATGTATCGGCTATTGACGACGCCCTGACGGAGCGTATGAAACGGCGTATAGACAGTAAGACGAGCGTCCGTCCGACGGTTTGGCTCACGCCCGTCAAATTCCTGCAGATTGCAGCTGCAGCGCTGATTCTGTTGTTTGTCTCGACCACAATTTATTTCTATCGCGAGAACAAACAGTTGGAAATGGCAGATGTCGTTATTGCTACCGAGATGGGCGAACGCGCAAGCATTACATTGCCCGATGGCTCGCAAGTGGCTGTCAACAGCAATTCGCGCCTTATCTATTCTCCGAAACTGTATAACAAGAGCGAACGCCGCATCCGATTCGACGGCGAAGGATACTTCCAGGTCGGAAAGGATAGCAAACGACCTTTTAACATCGAATCCAAGGGGCTTAATGTCACCGTATTAGGCACCACATTCAATCTGTTAGCCCGTAGTGATGATGCAACGGCAGAGTTGATGCTCGAAAAAGGAAGCGTCAGGTTTGAATCATCCATGACGGGAAATAACGTAACACTCAAACCCAACCAAAAAGCCATCCTGAACTATGCGGATGGCAAAATAACTGTGATACCTATTGACGACATACATAAAATATCCGCTTGGAGACGCGGCGAGATGGTATTCCATAATACACCGTTGAAAGACGCCCTTAGAACTGTCGAGGAAACATACGGCATCGTCATCGAAACAGACTGCGGCGACTGCCTGAATGACCCATTCACCGGCGTTATCCCCAACTACAGCCTCAACGAAACGCTCTATATCTTCGAGAAATCGTACCATTTCAAAGCCACACTTAAGAATGGAACGGTATTTTTGAAATCGGCAAATTGAAAAAACATGTTATAAAACACATCTTTTCATCGGTACTTTCTGTCGGTAACACTTGTCTTTACCGACAAATATTTATTTAATTTATTACCGAATGGAAAAATTTTCAAAAATTAGACTGACAACATGGATTGTGTTATGTTTGCTTATCGGCTATCAAAGCCTTACGGCGCAAACAAAGGATCAACTTATTACAATCCGAATGACGAATGTTTCGTTAAAAGAAGTGTTCGGAGCAATTGAGAAGCAAACAACGTACCGGTTTTCGTATCGAGATGTAGTCATTGACAACCGCAAGGACATCAGCATTTCATACGAAAATGTGCCGGTAAGCGTAGTGTTAAATGACGTACTGAAGGGACGGAATCTCGAATACAGCATCGTATCCGACCGTTCAATCGTCATTTCTGACAAGAAAACCGCCACAGCGGTAGCTACTTCGGGGAAATCCCAACGAACAGTGACCGGTACGGTTATTGATGCGGCCACTAACGAACCTATTCCGGGCGCAAACATAGTCGAGAAGGGGACTGCGAACGGTAGCAGCACGGATGCAGACGGAAAATTCACACTGACCGTCAAGGAGAATGCGGTGTTACAGATTTCGTTTATCGGATATGTAATGCAGGAAATACCCGTCGGCAGCCAAACATTCCTCAACATCACGCTTCAGGAAGACGCCATGGTGTTGGATGAAGTCGTTGTCGTAGGCTATGGCTATTTTACTTATCCCGCAGGCCATTCCGTTTCAATACCCTGAGCGCGGATTAGAGACCGGAAAGCGGAAAGAATGTCCTGTTTTTCCCGGACAGCGTGCGGCGTCGTTTTGTGCTGAATAGCGTAGGCGACTAAACAGCCGACCGATTCGCCGATGTTCCATTCTACCGGATGCAGGCGGTAACAGCCGTTTGTGATATGCGTCGTGCCGATGTTCTTGCAGGCCGGAAGCAGGTTTTCTATCCGTTGCGGTATTAGCGCCCCAAGCGGAATCTGAAACGGCAGGGAATCGAAATCAATATAGTTATTGCCTTTCGTACTTGGATGCAAATCAATATGATAGTATCCGACGCCGACGCTGTCGGCAAACTCTGCTGCAGAAGACCGCCCTGATACCGCCACTCGCTGTTCTTTTCCTACATGCTCTTCGAGGACGGTAAAAAGCGCCTTTATACGTCGCGATTCGCGGATATAGGGATATTTAGCCATGCCGTCGGCTGTGCCGAGCACATCTCCACGCAGGCGCAGACCGGCCCATCCCTGTCCGCCGTCGGGACGCGGACACTCTGTCTGCAGCCAGTAGAACAGGGCATGACTCAACTGGCGCGCACCGGCTACGTGACGGTCGAAATCCGTATCGGGGTTGCCAAGCATATAGTCGTTTTGAGGCCAGTTGACGATTGTGATATCACCGTCGTAGAATCCGGGCGTGAAGTTGTTTTTATTGATAATCCGCCGGTAATTCCAGAGATTGAGTGCATTACCCGTAGGAACCCCTTCGGGATGAAAACCCAGTAGCTTTGGCACAAGCGTTGACGGCGTGCTGTACGACAGGTCGAGCAGCTTGCCCGACCACGGCGGCGTCAGCGGCGGAATGAAATTGCGCCAGTAGTCATAGTTTTCGGGCTTATCGCCCACAAAATTACGGTCTTTGATATAGTCCATCGCGAAGCAAAGGGTGAACGACTGCTGGTTATCGGGGTCAGCCGTCTCTGCGGCATGCAACTCGTCGGTATCTTTACGCGCTTCGGCGCCGCGAACGAACTCCGTACCTGTCAGCGGTAACAGGTCGCCCATCTCGGTGGCGTCCACAAAATACTGTGCGTGAAGTATCTGTTCACCTTTCCCGTCCGAAAAAGCCACTTTGACCGCTCTCACCCTGTCGGCCGTAACATCGGCAGCAACCGCTTTGCAGTTTAGAAGCAATATCAGTTTGCCGCTGCTGATATAAGGATTAAAAATATCATAGAGCGCAGCGAGCGCCACACGCGGTTCGCAACAAAGCCGCGACACCTCTCCGTCGCCCGGATTAAGGTATTGACGCGCGCGGGCGTCGGCAGTAAGCGGGTAGTGGCTGTGGTAATAACTGCGGATAGCATTGCGGAAGTCGCGATAAGCCTTCGTTGAGCCATGCGTTTCTATCCACGGATGCTCATCGGGCGGCACGCCCTGCTGTGTCAGCTGTCCGCCAATCCAGTCGGTTTCTTCGGTCATTATCACCTTCAAGCCGTTGCGCAAAGCGGCAAGAGCGGCGGCGGAACCCCCAAGTCCGCCGCCGATGATAACAATATCAGATGCAATCTCATGCCCATCTGTCAGTCCGGCTGTTTTGCCGTCGTTACAATTCGCTAATAATAATGAAGGTAACGACGACATTACGCCGGCTGTGATACCGTAATTCAAAAATTCTCTTCTCTTCATTTTAATATCCTTCATTCTGACCGAGGTTCGGGCTACGGTCTTTGGCCAACTGAGGAATTGGCCACAGTTCAAACTTCTTATCCCAGAAACGGTTGGCGTCGCGTACACGCAGTTTGTCCTTATATGCGTCATAGCTTGCTATATCGTTGAGGTCGTGGCGGTCGCTCTTTTTGAAATTCGGTATATCGGTATCGCTCAAACCCTCGTAACGTATTTCGGGTATCGGATTGCCATAGCTTGGCTGTCCGTTAACAAGGTCGCCGATGCCCCAGCGACGCATATCAACAACGTGCTGTCCTTCTTCAAAAAGTTCTACTTTCCTTTCACGGCGCACTAACTGACGCATCTTTTGCTGGTTACCGATACGGTCGGCCGACACATTCGGCATGTGCGAGCGATTACGAACCTGATTTATAGCATCGTAAACCGACTGCTCAAGCTCGCCGAGTTCAATCTTGGCTTCCGCGTATGTAAGCAACACCTCCGCATAACGCAACACAGGCACATTAGAGGTCTGTGCGCTGATGTTTTGCGCTGTTTCATAGCTGAATTTCGCCCAGATATAACCGGAGCCTGCATTACAGAAACTTGCCCATGCAGCAGCGCTGTTGATGTCGGCGTTAGTACGGAGTTCCCATTCACCGGTAGCATTGTTAAGGAAGTAACACTCCGGCTCGTATGCGTCAAGCACCTGCGTAACCAAAGAGCCGTTGTTGACGGTAACGGTATCGCCATGCATCCAGAGCGTGGAATGGAAACGCGGGTCGCGATTGCGTTGCGGATGGCGCGGGTCATATAGCGGCGATTCGTCGATGCGCAGGCCGTCAATACACTCGTAAGTGTCGGCAAGCAGCATCAGGGGGTGACGTCCGGTCTGACCGGTGTTACGCGACACCTGTCCGAAAGCTATCATGTGAATAAGGATTGACCCCTGATTGGAATACATCAGCGAAAAAATGGATTCGTTCTTTACATCGGCTTTTGCCTGACCGGTAATGGTAAACAGGTCATCGTAGTTGGCTGCTAAGGCGCGCTGTCCGATTACCATTTTAGCGGCGTCGGCAGCGGTGCGGAAATACTCCTGCCCTTTGCCGGCGTAGTTAAGACTGCCTCCAAGCAACGCAGCTCGGGCTTTCAGTCCGTAAGCAAACGAGCGGTCGGCGCGACCAAGTTCGGTAGCCGTCCATGGCAGGAAGGCAGCAGCGTTGTCTAAATCGGACAGGATGAAATCAAGCACTACGGCGCGGTCTGTACGTTCCACATCATACTCCTCAACAGTTACCGGTTCGGTAAAGAACGGGACATTGCCGAAAAGCGAAATAAGATTGTAGTAGCATAAAGCCCGCAGACAGCGCACCTCGGCTACATACTGTTTCGACAAATCGCTCAATCCGTCGATATAATCCTTCGAACCTTCAATCAGGGCATTGGCGCGGGCAATGGTCGTAAACTGGTTGTTCCAGAAGCTGTAAATCCACGCATTGTCCTGGTTCAGACCTCCGCCTGCACCAATAGTAGTATTTTCCGTTCTCTCAGCGCCTAAACCCGTATAATGGTCAAGATTGGTAGAGTAGGGAAGATTATAGGTAATCATGCAGTATAAATTATTGTAAACGCCTGCGTTACCGTCTTTTATGGCAGCTTCCGATTTATAGAAACCTGCGGAGGCGTAAGTTGTCGGCTCGCGGTCTAAAAAGTCGGAACATGAAGCTGATAATATGCCGATTACGGCAAGTATGGATATTTTATAAAATATTGTTTTCATATTCGTAAAGCATTAAAAATTAATATCTAATCCGAAGGTAAGCGTACGCATGACGGGGTAGAAACTGCCGCTGCTGACGCTGTTCTCAGGGTCGTAGCCCGGATAGGCGTTCGAGATTGTGGCCAGATTCTGACCGCTTATATAGAGGCGCACTTTGCTTAAATTGACCGGAGTGAGCCATTTCCGCGGCAGTGTGTAGCCTATGACCACATTTTTCAGTCGGGCATAAGCTCCGCTCTTAATCCAGAAAGATGAAGGTATATTATTGGGATTGGTGCCATCCTGACCTTCAATCAGTAACAGAGGATATTCGGCATTGGGATTCTCAGGCGACCATGTATCAAGCTGGTATTTGAAAACGGTTCTGCCTACATGAAACGGGCGGGCGCCGGAACCGGTCTGCAGTATGTCTTTCTTCCCTACTCCCTGCAGGAATACGGTTAAATCAAATCCTTTATATTCGCCGCCAAGCGAGAGTGAGAACTGATAACGCGGGAACGGGTCGCCGATAATCTGACGGTCGTTGTCATCAATTTTACCGTCGGGCGCGCCGTCAGGTCCGCTGATGTCTTTATACCGTATATATCCGGGTTTTACATTGTTCTTGTTGCCACCGTAAACAGGCGTATTGTCGATTTCCGACTGCGAAGTGAAGAAGCCGTCAGCTACATAGCCGTACCACGACCACATCGGATAGCCTTCCTGGGTGGTAGTAGTTGAACTGATATATTCCTGACCGTAAAGGTCTGTTACTTTGTTCTTCACGTCAAACATCATGCCCTTAAGATAATAGCTGAACTCGCCGATGCGGTCGCGCCACGAGAGCGACAAATCCCAACCCTTGTTGCGCATCGAGCCTGCGTTCTCCCATGGAGAGCCTAAGCCGACATACGACGGAACAGGCAGCTGTTGCAACATGTCGTCGATGTTTTTGATATAGTAGTCGAAAACAATTCCCAACCTCGAATTGAGTATGTCAAATTCGACGGCGAAATTTTTCTGGGTCGATTTTTCCCATGAAATCAATGAATTGGACATCGTAGTCTGTGTAACGCCGGAACTGAGGACGCCGTTGAAACGGTATCCATAGCCTGACGCTAAGGTAGCAGCATAAGGATAGTATCCCGAAATATCCTGATTACCAAGCGTTCCGTAGGATGCGCGGAGTTTCAGGTTGTTAATCGTCTGCTTCAGAGGCTCAAAGAAAGATTCTTCCGAAACCCTCCATGCTACGGAAGCAGAAGGGAAGAAGCCCCAGCGATGTCCTACGGCGAAGCGCGAAGAAGCGTCGCGGCGACCGTCAAGCTCTACTAAATATTTGCCGGCAAAAGCGTAATTGATACGTCCGAACCACGACAGCATAGCCCATTCCGAGCGTCCGCCGCCGTTAGTCGCCGTCAGAGGGTCGCCATGGCCTATTTCTTCAAAGCCCGGATAGTTAAATCCTTTACGGGAAGCATCGAAAGAATGATTAAGAATTTCTTCGGTCTGCATACCTGCCAGTATTTTGAAGTTATGCAGAGCAATGTCTTTCTCGTATGAAGCCTGCGCATTAAACTGATTGTAAATGGATTGCTGCCAGCCTTCAGTTTTCTGGTTACCGGTGGTGGGGTAAGTGGTGCGGAAAGTTCCCGTTTCGTATGTGTCGTATGGGTTTATAAAATAATCGTATTTATATTCCACCCTGCGGCTGCTGTAGCTTGCCAGCGCCTCAAAACCTTTGAAGGGATTGAATTGCAGCGAGCCTTTAATACCAAGTTCCGGAGTAACCCCTTTGTGAAGACCGCCCTCAGCTACCGTTGCAATAGGATTATCGCCGTTCTGACCGAATCCCCAGGTACCGTCGCTGTTGACGCCTGAAAAGACGGGAGTAAACGTTGTCGCCTTGTTAATGATGTATGACGCGGCTTCGATACTCGGACGAACTGCTTCCGACTGCCTGATATTGAGGTCTAAACCGAGCTTCATCCAGTCGGTTATCTTTGTGTCGGTGTTTACACGCAATATCATACGCGAATAATTGTTGTTGTCAATCTGGCCGTCCTGCCAGTAATAACCGGCATTGGCATAGTAGTTGATGTTTTTACTGCCACCGCTCATGCTGACGGAATGATTGTGCACGAAAGCGCTTTTCTTGATGATAGCATCGCGCCAGTTCGTGTCGTAGCGGTAATACTGGTCGGCGCCCTGGGTCTTGTACTGGTTAATCAGTTCCTGCGAGTACTGCGGGTCTAAGCCGCCGTTAGCGCGGGCAACGTTGATTGCTTCCATGTAACCGATGGCGTCAACAGGTTCGGGCAGCTCGGTCGGGGAGTTAAATCCGGCATATCCGTTATAGGAGATGCTCAGTTTCTCCTCTTTCGAGCGCTTCGTTGTTATCAGAATAACGCCGTTCGACGAGCGTGAACCGTAAATAGAAGCCGAGGCGGCGTCTTTCAGGATTGAAATTGATTCGATGGAGTTCAGGTCGATGTTGTTGATATCGCCCTGTACACCGTCGATAAGAATCAGCGGGTCGAGCGACGAGTTCAGCGAGCCGTTTCCGCGAATAACGATGCCGGCGCCGTCAGCTCCGGGCTGCCCCGACGACTGCACGACCGACATACCCGGCACCAAGCCCTGCAAAGCTACGGATGCGTTTGAAGTGTTGCGGCGCGTTATCTCCGCACTCGTAACATTCTGTACCGCACCCGTAAGATTGATTTTCTTCTGCGTACCGTAACCAATAACAATTACCTCTTCCAGATTTTGAGTGTCTTCATCGAGGATAAAATTGATTACGGTCTGATTTCCCACAGCTACTTCTTTTGTGATGTATCCCACATAAGAAGCCGCCAGGACAGCGCCACCCGCGGGGGGGGGGGGGGAGGACATATTTCCCGTCGCTGTCTGTAATGGTGCCGATAGTAGTGCCTTTTACGACAATGTTTACACCGGCGAGCGGCTCACCGCTGACGTCGGTTACTGTACCAGTGATACGGCCGGTCTGCTGCGCTAAGCAGTCTGCGTGTATGATTCCCGCCAGGAATATACACAGTAAAACGGGTATAAAGCCGTTTCTTGAAGTCATTAATTTACTCATGATTAACTATTTTGGTTATACTATAAAAAAGTTCTCTCTATTTCTTCGAGCGAGCGCCCGGTCGTTTCAGGCAATAATTTCCATGTTATCAGCATATATGGTATGCACATAAGCGCAAACAACCAGAACACCCCGCTCGGAGCGAGATTGGTTATCAGCCAGGGCGTCAACTGCCCTATCAGATAAGTGCCAATCCAGAGCGAAAACCCTGCCGCCGACATTGCAGCGCCACGAATTTTTGCCGGATACATTTCCGAAAGCAGTACAAAGATAACAGTACAAATTGAAATTGCACAGAAAAATATGTAAAAAATTATCAATGCGAGCAGGAAATATGGAGTGATGCCATAAGTCGATACGGCAAAATATATTCCTATTAGAATCAGTGTAGCCAGCATCCCGTTCACGCCGATATAGATGAGTTTTTTGCGCCCGATACGGTCTATCAGGTACATTCCGAGAATTGTAGCAAGCACGTTCACTATCCCGATTATTATCTGGAAATTGAGTGAGCCGCTCTTTGCCAGACCTGCTTCTTCGAAAAAAACAGGTCCGTAATAAAGCACTGCATTGACGCCCATAAACTGTCCGAGCATGGCGAGTGCGATGCCTATGAACAGCGCCTTGCGGAAGCCTGACTTCATCAACATACGCCAGTCGGTGTGCGTTTCCGACTGCAGAATACTTTTTATTTCCGCTATCTGAACCGTCGCCGTCTCCGCATCATAGAGTTTCGTCATCACTTTCGCCGCTTTTTCTTCCTGATTCCTGACTACTTGCCAGCGCGGACTTTCAGGGATAAAGAACAAAACGATGAAGAACAGCAAAGCCGGCAGTGTTTCTGCTCCAAGCATTGCCCGCCATGCTTCGGATACGAAAATTATCTGCGTCCAATAGCCGCCTAAGTCAGGCGACGAGAGCGAATACTTCAACAGCGCCGAGTTGACAAGGTAGGAAGTGAGGATGCCTATTGTTATAGCCAGCTGATATAACGTTACCAAACGCCCGCGGTATTGAGCGACAGATATTTCCGAAATATACAGCGGCGAGATGATTGACGCCACGCCAATGCCGATGCCGCCGATGATACGATAGACAATGAGCCGGTCGATGTTCGGTGAAATCATGCAGCCTGCGGCAGAGACGGTAAAAAGCAGGGCGGCGAGGAAGAGTGCGGGGCGGCGTCCGAACCTGTCGGCAAGCCAGCCTGCAACCGCTACGCCGAAGATAGAGCCAATCAGCGCACATCCTACATACCATCCCGTCTGAAGGTCATTGAGGGCGAACTGCTGCGCCACGCTGCTTATTGTGCCCGATATAACGGCTGTGTCGTAGCCGAACAGGAAGCCGCCCAGCGCTGCTACGACAGAAAAAAACAATATGTGTCTTAAATGTTTCATTGTATCATGTTTAAAGTGACAACCGAGTCTCCTCACTTAATATTAAACTTCCGAACGTAGTCGCTGTAAAGCCTTTCCGAATCCTTATGTCCGGCAAAAGCGGCCGTGCCCGGACGGTTCATCATGCCAAGATACTGATATACCAGAATATTCTCTACAAAAGGCGTAATGTCGGCAAGTTGCCTGAACACTCTTTCCGATGGCGCCGGCAGCAAAGCGCTTTTATAGACTTCGCCCTCGAACTCGAATATCTCAACGTCAGCCCAGAGCCTTGACCTGCCCGCTTTAACGTGCATGGTGTAAAGGCTTTCGTAGTACTGTCCCGTTGTGCCGACAGGCGTTTTGCGGACGCCGACCTCGTCCTGATATGCAATTATATCAACGTCTAACTGCTCTAACTGCCTGACATACCGGTCGTCATACTTTATTGAGCGCGTGCCGTAAGGCGCTATCATTGTGCGGCATCCGGGGGTCAGCGACTTTGCCTTTGCGGTACAGCGGTTGGCATAATTGATTGATAAATCGTCGAAAATACCGTGTATCTCCGTCTCGTTGGGATAATACCAGCCGTAGAAACTCTTGTGATGCGAGTATTTGGCGGCAAACTCTTCCATACCCTTTTCGCGCAGTTTCCATATCGCTTCGTCGCTCATGGCCTTCTCTACCTGCGTCCAGTCCGACCAGTAGTCGTTGCTGATGAAAAACTTGATGCCACATTCGTCGGCTGCCGAAAGCACTGCTTCAAGCGGGTCTTCACAGGCATAGTCGTGTCGCGGCTGCAAAGCCGAAGGATAGTAGGTCTTGCCTTCGTATGCCACTGCAAGCAACACAAGATACTCAAAACCAATGTCGTGAATCTCTTTGATTTTCGCTTTCCACTGTTCGGCGGTGAACTGTCGCAAAGCCGGATTCCAATAAATGCCTTCAGCCTGATTGTGATGCTCAAACTCGAACCATGAGCCGACTATTGGCTTGATATAAGGTTCGGCAGTAACAGTCTCACTCGAGGCGAGGCTGTCACTGCGTTTCCCCCTGCACTGCTGAAAAATCAGCGGGGCAGCTAATAATGCACTTGAGGATGTTATAAAATGTCTTCTATTCATATCTTATTGTTATTTAGCCAGTTAATATAGTCGTTGTAAAGTTTTACCGAGGAGCTGTGTCCGGCAAATGCCGTTGTACCGGGCTTGTTCATCATCCCCTGATACTGATATGCCAGAATGTTCTCGACATAAGGCGTTACATCAGCCATCTGGCGGAGAACACGTTCAAACGGCGCAGCAATGGCAGGACTTCGGTATATTTCTTTCTCGAACTGAAAGAGTTCGATATCAGCCCATAACCGTGCTTTGCCTGCTTTCACATGCATCCTGTACAGAGCTTCAAAATACTTGCCTGCCTCTCCTGCTTTTGTCTTTTCCACACCCACTTCATCCTGATAAGCGATGATATCGACATCAAGTTCTTCTAACTGCCTGATATACCGTTCATCGTAACGGAAGAACTGAGTTCCGTAAGGCGCAACCATTGTGTATGCGTTCGGCGTCAAAGCGCGGGCAATCTGTGAACAGCGATTTATGTATCTGACGCTCAAATCGTCGAACACCTGCCGCACCTGCGATTCGTTGGGATAATACCAGCCGTAGAAACTCCTGTGATGCGAGTATTTGCGGGCGGTTTCTTCCATCCCTTTCTCGCGAAGCGTCCAGATGCTTTCGTCGTTCATTGCTTTGGCAACCTGCTGCCAGTCGTCCCAGTAATCATTGCTGACAAAAAATTTCACTCCGCACTCGTCGGCTGCCGTCAGCACGGTTTCGAGCGGGTCATCGCAGGCAAAATCGTGGCGCGGCAAGAGTGTCGAAGGGTAATATGTCTTACCGTCGTATGCCACCGAAAGCATCACAAGGTACTCCATACCAGCCTCATACATCTCTTTAATCAATGTCGCCCACTGTTCGCAGCTGAACTTGGGCAGCGCCTCGTTCCAGTAACGCGCCCCAACCTGGTTATGATGCTCGAACTCGAACCATGAACCGACGATGGGTTTAATCTTTGTCTTCAATGTGTAAATCTTTACCTTGTTTTTAAAATATTTTAATATTATCGTTCTAATTTCTCCAAAGTTTTCCAGCATTGATACAATGCTCTCGGCACATGGAAGCAACCTTTCCACTTGCCGCCTTTCAACGGCAGCAACACTTCGCCCTGACGGTTCAGATAGCCGTACCATTCAGGATATTCAGGGTCTTTAAAATGCGACCACGAGTAGTCATGCACCTGCTCGAACCTTTCAAGACATTCCTTACTGCCCGTAAGCGCATAGCCTTTCAACATGCAGATAAGCGTCTCAAGATGAACCCACCACAGTTTCTGATCCCACTCCAACTGTTGCGGAGGATAGCCGCAACGGTCGATGAAATAATAGATGCCGCCGTACTTGCTATCCCAGCCGATATCATACATGCGGATAGCTATCTCCACCGCATTCGATATCCATTCCGGATGACCGAAACGGCTGCCGAGATCCATCACAAACCACATCGCTTCAATAGCATGACCGGGATTGAGCAACCTCCCCTCGAACGAATCCGATAGCGTGCCGTCTCTGTTGACGTTCTCGACAATTATTCCCAACTCCGGACGCCAGAAGACATTGAATATCTCGTTCAGGCAGATCTCAACCGTAGAACTAAGCGCCTCACTATCAATCAGATGCTCTATCTCAAGCGTAAGGTTACACATTATCATCGGCAGTCCGAAACCTTTCAGCGATCGGCCTCCCGAAACTTCCTTGTTCCATACCGATTTAGGGTTGTCGAAGCGCTGCAGGATGAGGTCATACGTCTTACGGGCAATGTCGGCATACTCCTCGTTGCCCGTCGCAAGACTCAACTGACCGAAGGCCATTGCCGCAAACGTATATGAGAATATGTTGTAAGGACATATCAGCGGCTTGCCCTCGCGTGTAAGCGAGAAATACCAGTTCAGGCTGCCGTCGTGACCATAACGACGCAAGAACTCCGCACCCTGAACCGCGCAATCAAGCCACTCTTGGCGTTTTTCTATCTTATTATATATGTACGCGAACCACCACACCTGACGACATTGAAGCCATACAAACTTGTCGGTATCAAACACATCCCCCTCACGTGTCAAACACGTGAAATAGCCGCCACACTCACGATCCTGCGATCTATTAAGCCAGAACGGTACAACATTCCCTAATAATTCCTCTCGGTATTGCGCCGATAATTTCTCAATATCTATCATATTATTTTTAATAAACCGCCGCAAAGTTAGTAAAATAATTTAATAACACACTCTTTTTCGCAATTTTTTCTTTAAAAAATATCGCATAGTCAGTGAAAATTCTTATCTACGCCTTCTTGCGTCTGTTTTTCATAAGCGCTTGGTCTAACAGGTAGAGGATTTGACCGTTGACCGAGCGAAATTCGTCCGCCGCCCAACGTTCGAGCGCCGACATCGTCGCCGCGTCTATACGCAATACAAAGGTCTTGATATTTTTGCTCTTCTCCGCCATTTTTTTACTGATTTTCTTCGACAGCCTGAATAACACCTCTGTTTATCAACGCCTTAAGAATTTCGTCTATCGCCTCCGGACAGCGAGTGCCTATCAACACCTTGTTGCCGTTTCTGAGAACTAACTGCAAACCGATATTGCCTTGCATGTTGTAAGCGATATTACTACGACCGCCTTTCTTCATGCCGACACGATATCCCCAACCTCCGTACTCGAAAAGGGGATTGTACTGCCGGATATAAGCCTGCTCGACGTCGGTCCAGGCAATAAACCTGTATTTCCATTGCAAGATTGAAAACTTGACATACAATCCATTATCATCAATAACCGTCTGCATTGCAAAGACAAAATATAATACCGCAAGCACGACAAGAGTAATTAGTACCGGCAACGTAATCTTAATGTTGCCGTTTGAAAACAAGATTGTTGTACCTGTCATTATCAGCGCCGTAATAATCAGGATCCATGGCGACATGCGCTGCCTCTCAAAATAAGATATCTCTTTCACTCTTTTTCCCCCTCTTTTAATTATATAACGTCCCTGCATTAACAATCGGAGTAGCTCTCTCGTCGCCACAGAGCACAACGAGCAGGTTCGACACCATAGCGGCTTTTTTGTCGTCGTCAAGTTCGATAATATTCTCTTCCGACAGTTTTTTGAGGGCATGTTGCACCATCCCGACAGCCCCGTCCACAATCTTCTCCCTGGCGCTGATGATAGCGTCGGCTTGCTGACGACGGAGCATAACGGCAGCAATTTCAGGCGCGTATGCAAGATAGTTGACCCGCGCTTCCATCACTTCTATACCGGCTATCGCAAGACGCTCATTGAGCTGTTTTTCAAGGATTTCATTAATTTCCTCGCCACCTGAACGAAGCGTCAATTTCTCGTCTTCGTTCTCCATATTGTCGTAGGCGTACATCCCTGCAACAAAGCGCAATGCGGCATCGCTCTGCACCTTGACGAAATTCTCGTATGACTTCATTTTCTGCCCGATACTGTTTAGCCCGGTGCCGGAAGAAGATAATGCGGAAATAGACGTTGCCGAACTGTCGATATCGAACGACACCTTGTAAGTGTCGATCACTCGCCACACCAACACCTGCCCGATCATTATCGGATTACCTTTCTTGTCGTTAACTTTAATAGGCTCAGCATCAAGGTTTCGAGCACGCAAAGTGACACGCTTGCGACTGAAAAACGGATTGACCCAAAAATAACCGTCTTCCTTGACCGTCCCCCGGTATTTGCCGAAGAACAGCAATACAACCGCCTCATTAGGCTCAATCTTGAAATAGCCGATAAAAAGGAACGAACCGATAAGAATCCCCAAAATACCGCATATAATCCGCCATCCTGATTCCGGATTAAGCGATGCGCCCCATATTATAACCGCCACAGAGGCGACAACCAAAAATAGATTGAAAATAAGCATTGGAATGCCTGACAATCTCATACCTGAATAATTTTTTTCCTTAGTTTCCATAATTTTATAATATTAAAATAATATCAAAATAATACCGTAAAAATATTATAATGATTCTAATACGCCAAATTATTTACGTATTTTTAATAATAATTATACTTTCTTTTAACTAAGTTTATACATCCCGCCGGGAAGAGCTTGTATATGTCCCTTGAGTTCCAGTTCAAATAGCATAGACATCATTTTGTGTACGGGAATTTTCATTTCGGCAGCAAACCGGTTGATATGAAATTCACCTTTTTCTTCGAGGATATGGATTATAGGGTTATCTGGGCGTTGCGTGAATTGCAGGGATGGCTGTTTATTCAATATCTCGACATTAACGTCCCAACAGAGCGACATTACGAGGTCGCGGGCGGAGGTGATCAGGCCTGCTTTATTCATCCGTATCAGGCTATTACATCCGGCGGAAAATTCGTCTGTCGTGCGACCGGGAAAGGTATAGACGTCGCGACCGTACGAGAAGGCGATGTCGGCTGTCACAAGCGAACCGCCACGTTCGGCCGATTCAACCACGATCGTAGCATCGGCAAGACCGGCAATGAGGCGGTTACGGCTTAAGAAATTCTCGCGGTCGGGATTAGTATTGCTTATAAAGTCGGTCAACAAACCGCCGCCGTGTTTGAGCATTTCGACGGCATTTTTACGATGTTCGTATGGATAGATTAAGTTGAGACCATGGGCTAAGACGCCGACCGTCGGCAGTCCGTTTTTCATCGCAGCTCTGTGCGCCGAAATATCCACTCCATACGCCAAACCGCTTATAATCAGCAGTTCAGGAAACATGGCCGCCAAATCCGCAACAAGCGTTTCGGTGAGTTTGAGGCCATAATTAGTTACGCGGCGGGTGCCGACGATGCTGAGGATTTTCGGCGCGTTGAGGTCGGTTTCGCCCTTAAAATAGAAGACCACAGGCGCATCATTACATTCCTTTAGGCGACGCGGATAATCGGCGTCGTTGAACCCATAAAGGCGAATTTTATTCTTTTCGACGAACGAGAGTTCTTTTTCCGCCAACCTCAAAGCCTCCTGTCTCGATTCGTTAATCTGAACCGCTGTGTTAACGCCTATCCCCGGAACCTTTTTCAGAAGCTCCGGATTGGCATCAAAAACCTTTGCCGCCGTTCCGAAATATTGCAGCAAATGTCTTGCCAACACATAACCCACACCTTTCAGAAGCGTCAGTCCTATCAAACACACTCTTTCATCAGCCATCGCTTTTCGCACTTTTGAGTTTATCCAAAAAAACATCGAAATAATCGCCGCGCGTCAAGCGGCCATTCTCAACAATAACGGTCTCGACCCGCCCCGACGAGCACAATTCCGCGTCGGGAAGACGGTAGATGTCCTGGTCGAAAACGAGTTTGACGCTCTCGCGCCTCACGTTCATGCACGACAGGAAACGGTCGCCGCTCCGAAGCGAGTGACGGAAGCGTATCTCGACCTTAGAAACAAAGGCGTCAACACCCGCTTCGTGCATCCTGCCGAAGTTCTCACCTACCATACCCATAAATTCGTGCCGCGTATGTTCCATATACCTCTGGTAATTGGAATTGTTGACCACCCCTTGCAAATCACACTCGTAGTCACGCACTTTCATCTCGAGTTTAAAATCGTATTCTTTCATTTTCGATAAAAAAACAATTTTTCGGGCGATAAAGATAGGAAAAATTTGCCGAAATGAAAAAAAACGCTTATTTTTGTGTGATTTATATTTAAATTTTTGAAGAGTATGATAAATACGGAAACAATTTATGCGGGATTAAAACTGCGTAATCCATTGATTATAGGCAGTTCTGGACTAACGAAAAGCGCCGCTGCGAACAAAAAGTTGGAAGATATGGGCGCGAGCGCCATAGTGCTCAAGTCGCTTTTCGAGGAGCAAATCGAGTTGCAGGGCGATGAGATGCTTGCCGGAACAGATGCGCCGGAAGCTGCAGACTATATCCGTAACTACGTCAAAGCCAACGCTCTCGAAAACTACCTCAACCTCATCAGTGAGACTAAAGCGCTGTGCTCAATCCCCGTCATAGCAAGCATAAACTGCTATAAATCAAGCGCATGGGTGGAATTTGCCGAGAAAATCGCCGAAGTCGGCGCCGACGCCCTCGAACTCAACATCTTCTATCTCTGTACCGATCCTAAGACCCCCGCCGCCGACCTCTACAACCTATACATCTCAATACTCGACCGGGTTTGCCGCCGGATATCAATCCCCGTCACCGTCAAGATAGGCAAATGTTTCGGCAACATACCGGGCTTAGTCGATCAACTCAAGGCGCACGGCGCAAAAGGCGTGGTCATGTTCAACAGATATTACCGTCCCGACATTGACATTGAGAAACTGCAAATCACGTCGGGCGACGTCTTCGGAAACCCTTCGGACTTGAGCGACACCTTGCGTTGGACAGCGATCATTTCGGGTTTCGTACCGGGAATATCCATCGCTTCATCGAACGGAGTTTTCTCTCATGAAGATGTCATAAAATGCTTGTTAGCAGGAGCTTCGGCCGTTCAGCTATGCAGCGTGGTTTACAAAAACGGCCCGGAAATTATCCGAACTATCTCCAACGGCCTCGAAGAATGGATAGAAGCAAAAAAATACCGGACAATAGCCGATTTCCAAGGCAAATTGAGTTTCTCTAACGTCTCAAATCCGTCGATGTACGAACGTTCCCAATTCATGCGCTATTATTCCGATCGAAAATAAATAATCAAATTGGAAAAAATTACATTAAAACAATTGACGGACAGCGATATAGCAACAGTCGGCGAGTGGCTTGATAAAGAATATATCCGAAAATGGTACGGAAAGAAAGAGAATTGGTTGGTTGAAATCCGCAACAGAAACGGCAAATATCATTTTATCAGGCATTTCATTGTCTTCCTTGACGACCGAAAAATCGGGTTTTGCCAATATTTCGACTGCAGTTTCGTGAAAGATTTGTTTCCGGACATCGCTGATCGACACCACGCTTTCGGGATTGACTTTTTAATCGGGGAAGAAGATTGTTTGAACAAAGGCTTCGGAACAATGATTATTAGGAAGTTGGAAGAAAAAATCGCAGAAGCAGGCGGTAAAGAAATTTGGGCCGACCCCGCCGCGGACAATTTTATTTCACATAAAGTCCTGCTAAACAATGGATTTATAAAGATTAGTGATGAGGAATACAGAAAAATATTAAATCAAACTGTTACTACGCAATAACCAACAACGTTAATTTATATAGGGCCTCATACCATAAGAGATGGCCTGCTTAGTAAAAAAGATAGATATCCGTCTTCCTTTTGCAAACCGTCGACAAAAAATTTATTACAACTATGAAAATCAATCAATTACACGTCATTTATATTTTTTTAACCAAAAATTCGGAGCAGTCTGAAAAACATACTTTACCTTTGTGTCGGATTTTGGTGTGGCCGTCGGCGTTCGCGGACGGTCAGTAATAGGGAATCCGGTTAGAATCCGGAACTGTGCCCGCAGCTGTAAGTTCTTTACACCTCGGCGTTTCTACATTGCCACTGACCTTTGATGGTTGGGAAGGCGGCCGACGAAAAGAGGGGAACAAGTCAGAAAACCTGCCAAGACAATTAATTTGGACGCTCCGGGGTATGGGCGTCAAAAAATGATTTTTATGCACAAGAAATCGCTTTTTGGAACGTGCATGTGCCTTGTTGGCGCATGGTTTATGACTTTTACCGAGGCTTGGGGACAAGAAACTCAGGACACCGTCCGTACAAGGCAACTTCGCGACGTTGAGGTTGTCGGGCAACGACGCGTATCGACATCAAAGCAGGCTACGCCGCTACAAGTAATTGACAATAAAGCAATAACGAGACTTGGAATACATGAATTGTCGGAGGCCGTGAAGCGGTTTTCAGGTGTGACGGTCAAGGACTATGGAGGTGTTGGAGGCTTAAAGACGGTCTCAATACGCAGTCTCGGAGCGCAGCATACGGCTGTCAGTTACGACGGCGTATCGATTTCGGATGCCCAAAGCGGGCAGGTTGATATTAGCCGGTTCACGCTCGATAACGTCGAAATGGTCTCGCTCACAACGGGGCAGTCCGACAATATTTTCCGCACGGCTCGGGCTTATGCTTCGGCAGGAGTTTTGGATATTACGACTAAGAAACCACGGTTTGACGACGAAAAGCCCTGGCAATTGACGGCGAAATTCAACGGAGGCTCTTTCGGCTTGGTCAATCCGTTCGTTTCGGGAGGATTAAAATTAAGCGAACGTTCCACCGCATCGCTTCATTCGGACTTTATGCGGGCAGACGGCAATTATCCTTTCGACCTCGTAAACGGCACAATTACTACACACGAAAAACGTATAAACAGTGATATTAAGACCGTTCGCATCGAAGGAAATACTTACAGCGACATCGGTGGCGGCTTACTCAACACAAAAATATACGTTTTTAAGTCGAAGCGCGGATTGCCGGGAGCCGTCAACTACTACGACAAGACGGCCACCGAGAGGCTATGGAACGATAACGCTTTCGCACAGGCACATTACAGGAACGCTCCGAATAAGGCGCTAACTATCCAAGTAACAGGCAAATACACTTATTCATACTCACGATACAGGAATGTAAGCGATAACTACGCAGCCGGATTCCAGGAAGACCGTAACACACAACATGAAATCTACACCTCAGCCGGAGCCTTACTCTCGTCTTCCGAATACCTCGCCGCGACGCTGACCACAGATTATATTCGCGCGTCGCTGAAGAACAATTTCCTGAACGCAAAACAGCCTGTCCGCAACACTTCACTGACGGTTTTTGCCCTGCAATTCAAGAATTCCGCTGTTACGGCAACCGGCAGCCTGCTTGCCACATACATTACCGACAAAGTTCAAACCGGCGAACCCCCGTCCGACCGCAAACGTTTCTCGCCTGCAGCAGCCATATCGTGGAAGCCATTCAACGGCAACGCCCTGAGGATACGTTTATCTTATCAGGATATTTTCCGCGTACCGACATTCACCGACCTCTATTACCTGCGCACAGGCAATACTAACCTCAAGCCCGAAAAGGCGCGGCAGTACAACGTCGGCCTGACTTGGAGCGGCAGTATCGGTGAAATCGTAAATTATTTAAGCCTCACAGCCGACGGCTATTATAACAAGGTGGATGACAAAATTGTCGCCATTCCGACCATGTATATATGGAAGATGATGAATATGGGCGAAGTAGAAATCAGGGGCGCAGACGTGAACGCGACAGCGGAAATACCCCTCTCTTCCGTCGTAAATATCAATATACAAGGCAATTACACCTATCAACATGCCATAGATCTTACCGACATCAACGCGAAGAACTACCGGCATCAGATTCCCTACACTCCGCGTCATACCGGCGGAGCGGCCATCGCCGTTGAAAACCCGTGGGTAAACGTATCATATACCCTCACCGCGGTCGGCGACCGTTACGCCCTGCCGCAGAACATAAAGACAAACCGCATCGACGGCTACATAGAACAAGGCATCTCGCTCAACAAAATGCTGAAATTCAAAAGAATATCCATACGCATCCGGAGTGAAATCCTCAACATCACGAACGAGCAATACGACGTGATACAATTCTATCCAATGCCCGGCCGCTCATGGCGATTGGGAATGACTATCGACTACTAAATTACTAATTATTAATGCATTTGACTATGAACAAAAAGATTTTTTTCTACGCTTTGGCGATGTTGGCCTCAATGGCAACAAGTTGTAACAAAGACGACGACGAGCAGGAAATATTGACCGTCCCCGACGAATACATCTATGTCCTTAACAACGGCAACTGGGGCAGCAATGACGCAAGCCTGACAATGCTGAACCTCAAAGACAGCGCCGTCACTCAAGAGGTATTCTATAAACAAAACGGCCGGCATTTAGGCGACCTTGGACAGGACATAATCATTCACGGCAGCAAGATGTACATTACCGTGAACGGTTCGTCAACCATTGAAGTGACCGACCTCGATGCCAAATCTATCAAACAAATTAAGACGGAGGGCATGCCGCATAGCCTCGCGGCGTTCGGAGAGAAGGTTTATGCGACATATATGAATGGCATCGTCGTGCGTATCGACACGGCTTCGCTGGAGATCGACGGGACGGTGGCGGTAGGACGGAATCCGGAACAGATGACGGTAGTCGATGGCAAACTGTATGTCGCAAATACCGGCGGCCAGGATTACAACACGGAAACAGGCTATGACAAGACTGTCTCCGTAGTCGATATCGCTACGTTCAGGGAGTTGACGAAAATTACGGTACACCTTAATCCGCGCACCATCATTTCCGACAATTCCGGGAATGTTTATGTCGTCTCGTATGGCAATTACATGGACATACCGAATAAGCTGCAAAAGATTGATACCAAGACACATACTGTAACTGATTTGAGTGCGATTGTCAACGGCACCTACATCGCAACAGTCGGGGATATTCTTTATTCCATTGACGCGCCGTGGGGCGGAACGGCGAAATACTACTCTTACAACGGCGCAAGCAACAGCTTAATTTCCGACAATTTCATCGGCAATACCGCGATTTCAAGCCCGTTTTCATTAAGTACAGACGAAGAATCCGGCGAGATATACATCTCCACATCCGATTATGTCAACAACGGAGATCTTTACGTGTTCGACAAGTCGGGGAATCCGACATTGACGTTTGAAACAGGCCTGAATCCTATGAAAGCCGTAAGAATCAAGAAACAATGATTAGATTATTTGTTTACTCTTTTGTCGTTGTCATCCTCGCGTCGAGTTGTGGCAGAAAACAAAAAAACACGAATCCATCGGGAAAAAAGGCCGAATCGACGTTGCTTTCGGAACAATCCGACTCAATTCTCTATGCTCGCGGTTTCGAGGTCGAACATCACGACGGATACATCGAAGTCAATGTACGTGACCCTTGGAACGACGGAAAACTGCTCCAACGCTACCTGCTTGTCCCTCGTGATAAAAAACCGCCGACGAACATGCCGAAGGGGACCGTTGTAATGGTGCCTATCCGAAATGCGGCGGTCTATACTTCGGTACATTGTTCGGCGCTCGCCGAATTAGACGCAACCGACGAAATCATCGGGATTTGCGAGACGCGCTATATCATCGCCCCGAAAATTCGTTCGCTTATTAAAAGCGGGAGGATAGCAGATATCGGCGAATCCACCGCGCCTAACGTCGAAAAAATGATTGCTATAGGCGCCGAGGTGATTCTCTCTTCGCCATTCAACAACAACGGTTACGGCGCAGTAGAAAAGATAGGAATCCCCATAATCGAATGTGCCGACTATATGGAATCGGATCCTCTCGGACGCGCCGAATGGCTCAAGTTCTTCGGCTTATTAACCGGACGTAGCGCCCTCGCCGATTCGCTTTTTAGAGCGACGGAGGCAAGCTACCTGCAAACCAAGTCCCTCACCTCGAATGTGGCTCACAAACCTAAACTTTTGACCGGCATGAGGTATGGCTCGACATGGTATGTATCGTCCGGCGAAAGTTTCATGGCAAAACTCTTTCGCGACGCCGGGGCCGACTACATGTTCTCCGACTTCAAAGGCGCCGGCGGCACGCCCATGAGTTTCGAAAGCGTACTGAATCGGGCAATTCACGCCGACATCTGGCTCATACAATACAACAGCGCTACCGACATGACTTACCGCTCGCTACGCGCCGACTACCCGTCATACGAGCAGTTTGACGCCTTCCGCAACCGCCGCGTCTTCGGCTGTAACACCAACATATCGCGGTACTACGAAGAAATGCCCATGCACCCCGACTACCTCCTGAAGGAATTGATAGCCGTCTTGCACCCCGAATTGCTGCCGGAATATGTATTAAGGTATTTCGCGCCGCTCGAAGATTGACCGTTTACCGGTTCTGCCGTTTACGCTCCGTCTCATCAAGGATAATTTTCCTCATTCGCATAGATTTCGGAGTAATTTCGACGTATTCATCGGCTTTTATATATTCGAGGGCGTCTTCGAGGCTGAAAACGATAGGGGGTGCGAGTGCGACTTTATCATCCGAACCAGAGGCGCGCATATTGGTCAGTTTCTTCGACTTGGTGACGTTGACAACCAAGTCGCCTTCCTTGGTATGCTCGCCAACCACCTGACCTGCATAGACTTCCTCGCCCGGAGCAATAAAAAACCGCCCACGCGACTGCAAGTTATTAAGCGCATAAGCGAAGGCCGTACCCGTTTCCATCGCTATTATCGAACCGTTCTGTCGCCGCTCGATATCGCCTTTCCAAGGCTGAAATTCCAAGAAGCGGTGAGCCATGATCGCTTCGCCCGCCGAAAGGGTCAGCACAAGGTTATTTAACCCGATTATTCCGCGCGAAGGAATCGTAAACTCGATGAATGTGCGCTCGTTTTTGCTTTCCATCATCGTCATCTCGCCTCGCCGCTTTGTCACGACGTCAATTATCCGGCTCGCACATTCGTCGGGCAGGTTGATAGTCAGGCTCTCGACGGGTTCGCACTTTTCGCCGTTGATTTCTTTTATAATCACCTGAGGTTGACCAACCTGCAGTTCGTATCCCTCACGTCGCATCGTCTCTATCAAAACCGAAAGATGCAACACTCCGCGCCCGAAGACATTCCACGAATCGGCCGAATCTGTCGGTTCGACTCTCAAAGCGAGGTTTTTATCCAATTCGCGTTGCAGCCGCTCATAGATATGGCGCGAAGTGACGAATTTTCCTTCTTTTCCGAAGAACGGCGAATTGTTGATAGTGAAAAGCATCGACATGGTGGGTTCGTCGATTACTATTGTCGGCAGCGGTTCGGGAGTGTTAAAATCGGCGATGGTTTCGCCGATTTCGAAGCCTTCGATGCCGATAATAGCGCATATATCGCCCGACGGTACGGCATCAACTTTCTTGCGCCCGAGACCCTCAAAGACGTCGATTTCCTTGATTTTTTGCTTCAGCATTGAGCCGTCGCGCTTGCAGAGCATCACGTCCTGGCCGTCACACAGCTCGCCTCGATGAACGCGCCCAACGGCGATACGGCCGACGTACTGCGAATAATCGAGCGAAGTGACCAGCATTTGCGCCGGCCCTTCGAATGTTTCCGGTTCCGGGATATACTCGATGATTGCGTCAAGTAAGGCATAAATATTGTCCGTCGGCTTTTTCCAATCGTCCGACATCCAGCCTTGCTTGGCCGAACCGAAGATAGTCGGAAAGTCGAGTTGTTCCTCAGTCGCATCGAGGCTGAACATCAAATCAAAAACCATTTCCTGCACCTCCGACGGACGGCAGTTCGGTTTATCTACCTTATTGATCACTACTATCGGCTTAAGCCCTATCTGAATCGCCTTCTGAAGCACAAAACGGGTTTGCGGCATCGGCCCTTCAAACGCATCAACGAGCAACAAACAGCCGTCGGCCATGTTGAGCACCCTCTCGACTTCGCCGCCAAAATCGGCATGTCCCGGAGTATCTATAATGTTGATTTTTACATCTTTATAGTTGATTGATACATTCTTGGCGAGGATAGTAATACCCCGTTCCCGTTCCAAATCGTTACTGTCAAGGAATTGGTCTGGCTCGGCTTGTCCTTCCCGGAAAAGTTTCCCGGCTAAAAGCATCTTGTCAACTAAGGTCGTCTTACCGTGGTCAACGTGTGCTATAATTGCTATATTCCTAATCTTTTGCATAATTAATACCTATTTTCGGGTGCAAAGGTACTCTATTTTGAGCGAAAAGTAAAAAAAATCGCTAAAAATGTTTGTGGTTCAAAAAAAATGCCTACCTTTGCAGCCGCTTAAATAATATGGTATTAATTTATTAAAGTAAAATTATGTATTTAAATTCATCTAAGAAAGAAGAACTTTTCAGTAAGTATGGAAAGGCAAAGTCCGCTAAGGACACCGGTTCTGCAGAGAGCCAAATCGCGTTATTCACTTATCGTATCAACCAATTGACCGAGCATTTGAAGAAGAATCATAACGATTTCAACACCTCTCGTTCGTTGAGGATACTTGTCGGCAAGCGTCGCCGCCTGCTCGACTACCTTACGCGCATTGATATCGAGCGCTACCGTTCGATAATCAAAGAACTCGGAATAAGGAAATAAACGCCATTACGCCGAATACAGTAAAACTGCCCCATCAAACGGAGCAGTTTTTTTATTGCTCTTCATATTTGCTTTCCGGTTTCACCGGCTCAAAATCTGCGCCGCGCTTTTTGAGGTGTCAACTTTTGTAAGGATGCGCTCTATAACGCCGTTCTCGTCGATAAGAAAAGTCTGTCGCAAAGTTCCCATATATTTGTGACCATACAGGCTCTTCTCTGCCCATACGCCGAAGAGTTGCTGCAACTTCGTGTCGGTATCGGCTATCAAGCGGAACGGCAAAGAATGTTTCGCAATGAAGCCCTTATGCGATTCGGCGCTGTCTTTGCTGACGCCAATGACCTCATAACCTGCCTGTTGCAGTTCGCTATAGCCGTCGCGCAAACTGCAAGCCTCAGCCGTACAGCCGCTTGTATTGTCTTTCGGATAAAAGTAGAGGGCTATCTTCCGCCCTTTGTAATCACTTGTTCGTACCTCTTTCCCTTCCTGGTCTGTCCCCAACACCTCGGGGATCCTGTCTCCTATATTCATTTTGTTTCTTTTTAAGTGAAATAATATAGCACCTAACGTGAACTTCGGAAATATATTGTGTTTATGAGCGAGATTGCTTCATCGTTTTCGCAATAATGGCGCGTGACGTGACAATTGCCAAATTCGCGCTCTACAGTATCCTTATTTCCAAGCAAATATGTTACCTGAATATAGAGATACTCGCCGTTCTTACGGCACACGAAATCTATCCCGCTGTTCATCAACTGTCCTACTTTGATGGCGTTGCGAAGCCCGACATCCTCAAAATAAAACTCTTGCCTACACGGCGCTGACCGGTAAACACTTTTATCAACTGCTTACCAATGAACGGAATAACCCCGTTCCGCCACACGTATGATTACGGTTATCGCTGGCCTGTAATCAAGGTAATGTCGTTATTTTCCTTATCGTATCGCCTACTTTTACTATGTAAAGACCTTTATCGAGTGAAATGACGGTTTCGCCTTCTAATACGGGGCGGTTGATGATGAGGATGCCGGTCAGGGTGTAAACCTTTATATCGGTGGCTTGGGGGGATACGATATGCAGTTCGCCGGCTGTTGCCCATACGCGGACGGTGGAAGATGTTACAGCATCGTTGCCGGTCGGGCTGTACGCCTTTATCCGGACTTGAATGTCGGACTGGACGC
>JAISUX010000098.1 GCA_031271805.1 Tannerella sp. | reverse complement strand
AGCCACGATATCGACGACAGAAAACCACCACTTGTTGTTTTCCTCGTCCCATACGGCGCGCACTTCGCGGTCGTCGTAAAATCTGATAGACATCTTGCTCATCGCTCTTCTTTCATTACTGCGGGTATGAGATAGAGCAATACGCAAAGCGTCAAAACTCCGGTTATCAGCAAGTTACCATCGGTTGGAAAGAATCCGCCTGCAACAGTTCTAACGGCAAGAAACAGCGCTATCACCAACAACAACGCCCTGCCCAATCGGGTCGTTGCGACCTCGCGACGGCAGACGAGAAGCGCCACGCCAAGCGCTGTTAGGAGCGTTACATTGCAAATGTTGAACAACTGCACAAGTGCGCTCATTTCCGGATGTAGTTTTGCTAACTCGCTGCTCCACATCGGATTAAGCCAAAATGTGGTGTGAAACAATCCAAGCGCCACCATAACGATGCCGCCAGCCAAAATCAAATTTTTCCTTATTCTGTTCATAATATGTAAATTTAAATATACCTTCGCGTTTGTCGTTGATATTCACTATATTTATCGCCAAATTTACGCTTTAAGAATTTTTCTTCCCGCAGTATCTGAAAATGGATGCCGATTATCGAGCAAACGGTTAATAATATGATGATTACGTTTGGGAAAACAAGCATTATGCCGACGAAATACATATCCATAAACAGGAAGATGGGGTTGCGGGAGAAGCGGAATGCGCCGTTGGTTATCAGTTCGTTGCTCGTCTTTTCGTCGATGCCGATGCGCCAACTTTTTCCGAACGAAACCAATGCCCAAAGGAATATCGCTAAACCGCAGTAACACAGCGCTATCCCTGCATAGTTCAGCCACGGGACGCATAAAACTAAGTCCGTAAGGAATGGCGCATGAAACACTGCCATGATTATCAGCGCGTTCCACAGCAGCAGAAAGGGCGTCAGTATGTTTTCAAGCAAACGTTCAAGGATGTTTCCGCCGCTTGTGCCTATTGTCCAGACCTTTACGCCCTGCCGGTAGAGCATCACCGTCCTGCCGATGAACAGGACATTAAACAGCGCGAGGCTTGTCAAAATCAGCATGTTTGTTGTTGTCATATCTCTTTGAATAACTTTGCAAACTCTTCTATATCAGCCTCTTTGATTGCGGAAACGTTTTGGTCGGTTTTCGCAATCTTCTTGATAATCAGTCTTTCGAGAAAGTTCATCCTGTCGAACAGGAACTCTCCGCCGAGGAACTGCACGACAAGCGCCTTCTCGCGCAAGAGCGACGGAAATGCGTTAGCGACTTCTTGTTGCTGCTTGTCCGCATCCTGCTCCATGCCGCAAACGAACAAGCCCAAATGTTTGTTTAGCAACGTACCGCTTTGCCGCTCGCAAAAGTTCTGCATCGCCTGCAAGGGCTTGCCGGCATAGACGGCAGTACCAAGAACTACTGTATCAAACGACTGAATATCAATCTGTTTATCGGTTTTGAGATTATAAACTGCGACGCTATCCGTCGTCGGAAATTTCTCGGCGATTTTTTGCGCGACCTTCGCTGTCGTGCCGTGCTTTGAAGCGTAAATAATTGCTGTTCTCATATTTTTAGTCATTCAATTTATTATTAAAAGGCAGTAAAATTACATATATATTTCGCAAAACAGGTAAATAAACAACAAAGAACGAAATTTTTTTTGCAAAAATTGCTTCGATTCAAATATTATCTTACCTTTGTTACCGAATAGTAACATAATAAACGAATGACAAACGAAGTACAAACTGCCGAACGTGACAGGCAGGCGACCGAGAAACGCTTGATAAATACTATCGGAGCGATGATTGCAGAGAGCGGCTTCGAAAAAATCGGTGTAAATGCTGTAGCAACTCGCGCTGGCGTGTCTAAAATATTGTTGTACAGATACTTTAACTCTATTGAAGGCTTGATGGCGGCGTACATTCAGCAGCACGATTTCTGGCTTAATTTCCCGCACTGTCTGCCGAGACGCGCTCGACTGCCTGAGTTCATCAAGAGGATGTTTCGCGCACAAATCGATCAACTACGTGACAATCCTACGCTGCGGCGTCTCTACCGCTGGGAATTGTCGTCGAGCAACGAGATGACCACCCGACTGCGCGAACTGCGCGAACAGGCAGGTATGCGACTGATTACCAAGGTTTGCCGACTTACCCGCGCAGAGAAAAGCCGTGTGGCTGCGTTTGCTGCGCTTGTAACGGCTTCAACAACCTATCTCGCTATGCTTGAAGAGTTTTGTCCGGTTTATAACGGAATTCGCCTCGACGAAAAATCCGGATGGGAACAAATCGCACAGGCAGTTGACATCCTTGTAGATCAGTGGTTTGTGTCGCTCTGATTTTTTTTAAATAATATGTTACCGACCGGTAACATCAAAAAATGAATAATATGAAAAGATTGAATTTTATTACGATTATGCTGTTAATCAGCAGTTTCGGATCGTGTCAGAGCGAACTGACGGAGTTTGAACAGGGCGATCTCCGCGTTACGATAGAGCAAGGCGAGGCGTGGCTACACGATTTTCCGCTATTTCTGGGCATAACGAAAAAGAACCCGCCCCAGATTGCCGTCTGGCTTGAAGACACGGCAGGGAACTATCTTACAACTGTTTATGTAAGTCACAAGATAGCGACAGGCTCATGGCAAGCAGCCGGGGGCAACCCGCGCAAGGAAGCCTTGCCGCACTGGAACTATCTACGTGGGTTAAATACATCTTTGCCCGATGGCGTTTCGGGCGCGACGCCTCGAAGCGGTTTCAGCGTAAACCTGCGCCCTGCGACTGCTTCTCTCTCTCGTTTCACGCTAAAAGTCGAAGTGAATCACTCGACCGATTTCAACGCCGCCTACCCCAAAACGGCGTCCAAAGGCGAGGCTAACTATTCCGGCGGCAAGGATGGCAGCGGGCAGCCGGCATTGGTTTATGCGGTGGGCGTCAACCTGTTATCCGGCGAGAAAGTCTTTGAAGCCGCCTTGATTGGGCACAGCAGCCCCGACGGTAGTGACGGTAAAGTCTATCCTGACGTCTCGCAATGCACAACTGCTCTGAATATTGTGAAACGAATAACCGTAACCGTCAAATGAAAAAGATTGCTTTAACGCTAATAATTAGCGTATTATACTGCTTTGCAAACGGTCAGACTGCCGGAAGTTTCAACTATGCCGTAACTGCGGGCGCCGGTTTAGCCGTTACCGCCCCCGCCGTAACGCCGCTCGAACTGCAAGTCGCTACTTTATACAATGTAAATCAGCGCATTGCGG
>JAISUX010000089.1 GCA_031271805.1 Tannerella sp. | reverse complement strand
ACCTCCGCATTGCGCAGGAAAGTGAGGGCTACAAACTTGTCGTTCTCGCTCGCTTCGGGGTCGTCAAGGATAGCCGCTACCTGCTTCTGATGCTCTGTGCGCAGCAGGAAAGCCACATCGCGGAACGCAGTCCGTGCAAGCGCCGTCAAAGCCTCCGGCGCAACCTTCAACACCTCGTTTCCTTCAAAAGTAGTTGTGGAAACATAATCCTTTGTAAGTAAATAGTATTCCGTTTCATCTTTACCCAACGGAAAGGGTTCTTGATACTTAAAATCCATTTTATATATTTTTTAAATCATACACTAATTAAAACTACCAGTCGATAGGTGTTTGTCCCATTGCGACAAGATATTTGTTGGCTTGGCTGAAGTGGTGGTTACCGAAGAAGCCGCGGCTTGCCGATAGTGGCGAAGGGTGGGGCGACTGCAGTACGAGGTTGTCGGAGGTATTGATAATCGCCCCTTTACGCTGTGCGTATGCGCCCCATAGGATATAGACCAAATGTTCGCGTTGAGTAGCGAGGCATCTGATTACGGCGTCGGTAAACTGTTCCCAACCACGGTTCTGATGCGAGCCGGCCTGGTGCGCTCTCACTGTCAGCGTTGCGTTGAGCAGCAACACGCCCTGGTCAGCCCAGCGTGTCAGGTCGCCGCTACGTGGCACAGGTCTCCCCAGGTCTGACTGCACTTCCTTGAAAATATTCACCAACGATGGCGGGAAAGGGCAACCTTCTTGCACCGAAAAGCATAGTCCGTGCGCCTGCCCCGGCTCATGATAAGGATCTTGGCCGAGCAGTACGACCTTGACCTTGTCAAAAGGACAATGGTTGAAAGCATTGAAAATCAGTCCCGCCGGCGGATAACAAGTCCGGCTGCGGTACTCATTGCGCACAAAATCGGTCAGTTCCGCGAAGTAAGGCTTCGCGAACTCTTCTCCAAGTCGATCTTTCCAACTCTGTTCTATTTTTACGTCCATTTTATTTTTTATTGCCTCGTAAAATTAAACTTTGTTTAGCACTGCAAAGTAACACATTTTTCTTCGTATAATGAAATAATTTCGTAAAAATTTGAACGATTAGCGAATAAAATTAGTGTAATTCGAGGATAAATATTATCTTTGCACTCGTTTTCGGCCCCGTAGCTTAGTGAATAGAGCGTCAGATTCCGGTTCTGAAGGTCGTGCGTTTGAGTCGCACCGGGGTCACACAATATTTGGATGTTTTTGCCGTTTCCTTCTCATAAGCAGCATTTTTATGGCAAAAAGCATATATGATTCAAGACAGCGGTGGACTGTTATATTCATTTTGATAGCATTGATTATCATTGTGATGACCGTTGTCATTTCCAATTCGTTCAGTTCCAAACTTGCTCAGGAAGAGCGTAATAAGGCTGAGGTTTGGGCTGAGGCTATGCACATAGTAACCTCTGATTCTGAAGATTCCGAGAGTCAGAATCTTAACCTCATCCTGTCCATAATCAACGGCAACAACTCTATACCTGTCATCCTGTGCGACCAAAACGACAGCATCGAGCAGCACCGTAATTTTAACCTATCCGATAAGGATACTATGCAGTTCCTGCAAAATAAAATCCGGGAGTTGAAGGTCAAAAATCCGCCTATAATCATACACACGAGCACTTACGACCAATACCTTTACTACGACGAATCGACTGTTTTAAAGATGCTTACGCTCTATCCTTATATCCAACTTGCTGTCGTCACCATTTTCATCGTCATAACTTTTCTCGCCCTTATGAGCGCTAAGAAAGCCGAACAAAACAAGATTTGGGTTGGATTGTCGAAAGAGACCGCACACCAGTTGGGCACTCCCATCTCGTCCTTGGTCGCGTGGGTAGAATATCTCAAAACCAAGCAGGTTGACGCTTCTTATCTTGATGAGATGGAGAAGGATGTCAAGCGCCTTGAGACCATCGCCGAACGTTTTTCCAAGATAGGTTCCAATCCCGACTTGTTGCCTTTGAATATCAACGACACCATACGGACGTCATACGAGTACATGAGCGCGCGAGTCTCGCAGAAAGTCAACATAAATATTGAGCCGGCCGACAAGCCTTTGCTTGTGCTTATGAATGAATCGTTATTCTCGTGGGTCATCGAGAATCTGACAAAGAACGCAGTCGATGCCATGGAAGGCCAAGGCATGGTAACTTATCGCGTTGAAGACCGTGGGCGGAAAGTTTTCATCGACGTGTCCGACACCGGCAAGGGTATCCAGAAGTCTCGGTTTAAGACAATCTTCAATCCCGGCTACACGACCAAAAAACGCGGATGGGGATTAGGATTGTCGCTCGTCAAGCGCATCGTCGAATCCTATCCCGGTGGCAAAATCTACGTGAACTATTCCGAGATAGGAAAAGGCACTACGTTTCGTATCGAATTACGCAAATATCACGGATAGAAATGAAGCGGAATTTTTGTATCACATTATTTATCATATTTAGTGTGTTCGCGGAGGCTCAGGAGGTTGAGCCGGATACCTTGAAACGCGGCGCTATGCGGAGAGAACGGGTCGCCGCTTTCAACGAACAATTGGACAGTCTGAAGATCGGACTGCAGAGGGGTATCCGAGATTTCGGACCTAACTATAATGCCGACAGTGTCCGCCGCGAACTCGAAAGCGGGCATTACTTCTCGCTTTTCAAAGACAATTATTTTATCGGCGGCATCCCGTTAGGCCAAAAAATTACGGCCAACAACGCTAACGTTAAATTTCAGTTTAGCATACGTCATCGCCTGACAAAGAGTCGTTTGCCCTTCGACACCTTCCTTTTCCTGCAATTCTCGCAAAAAACGATATGGAATGTCCTCGAAAAATCGTTGCCTATGTACGACCTCAACTTCAATCCCGGCATCGGCATAGGACATATTATCGTTAACAAAAACCGCTATATCGGACAGGGTTATTTGATGATTGAGCACGAATCGAACGGTAAGGATGGGCTGACTTCGAGGAGTTGGAACAAGGTCTCGCTCGGCGTCAACCTGATGTTCAGCAATAACTTTGACGGCCAGATGAAGTTGTGGGTTCCGATAATCGACAGCGAAAACAACCGCGATATCTGCGAATATAACGGCATAGGGCATTTCGGTTTAAATTATCATAACGACAGCAACCGTTTCATTTTCGGTTTTCTGACGACCTGGCGCACGCGCTCGTTCAGTTTCAATACACAGTGGGAGCTGAGTTTTAAGCTCGATAAAAAGGAAAATCAATACATTTTCGTGCAATATTACAACGGTTACGGCGAGTACCTGCTTGATTACAACCATTTCCACAGCACCCTCCGCATGGGGTTTGTCATTAAACCTCAGGCGTTTAGCTTTTATTGAAGTAGGTTTACGAATAAAGTTTCAGTCGTAGCTCGGCGATTTTTGGGTCGCTGATATAATCGTCGTATTCGATTATGCGGTCGATTATACCGTTGGGCGTCAGTTCGATAACGCGATTGGCGACGGTTTGGATAAATTCGTGGTCGTGGCTCGAAAAGAGAACGTTACCCTTGAAATTAGTCAGTGTGTTGTTGAACGCTTGAATTGATTCGAGGTCGAGGTGGTTGGTCGGTGTGTCGAGAATGAGCGTGTTGGCGTCCTTGAGCATCATTCGTGAAATCATACAACGCATTTTTTCGCCGCCCGAAAGGACGCTGACCTTCTTAAGCAATTCTTCGCCCGAAAACAACATGCGGCCAAGGAAACTCTTGAGAAAGACCTCATTAGTGTCAACCGCAAACTGACTCAACCATTCTATCAGGTTAAAATCGGAATTGAAATATTTGGCATTGTCGAGGGGCAAATAAGCCGTCGTGATGGTCTGACCCCATTTGAAAGCGCCGGCATCGGGCTTTTCCTCGTCGTTGATGATCTGGAAAAAGGCGGTCATCGCTCGCGGGTCGTGGCTGATAAAGACTATCTTATCACCCTTTTCGACGTTGAAAGTCAGGTCTTTGAATAGCAAGTCGCCATCAACCGATTTTGTGAGGCCGTTGACTTCGAGGATCTGGTTGCCAGGTTCGCGGGCAGGCGTGAAAATGATGCCCGGATAGCGACGCGACGACGGCTCTATCTCCTCGATGTTCAGTTTCTCAATCATTTTCTTGCGGCTCGTGGTCTGTTTTGACTTTGCGACATTGGCGCTGAAACGACGGATAAATTCTTCGAGTTCCTTCTTCTTCTCTTCGGCTTTCTTGTTTTGCTGTTGCTGTTGGCGCAGGGCTAACTGGCTCGATTCATACCAAAAACTGTAATTCCCGGCAAAAAGTTTCAATTTTCCGAAATCAATATCGACTGTGTGTGTGCAAACCGAATCGAGGAAATGCCGGTCGTGGCTGACTACAAGGACTGTCTGCTCAAAATTCGACAGGTAGTTTTCGAGCCACGAAACGGTATCGAGGTCGAGGTCGTTAGTCGGCTCGTCAAGCAACAGGTTGTCGGGTTTGCCGAACAGCGCCCTTGCGAGCAGTACGCGGACTTTCTGTTTGCCGGCAAGATCTTTCATTAATTTATAGTGAAGATCTTCCTTGATGCCAAGTCCACTCAGCAACGAAGCGGCGTCGCTTTCGGCGTTCCAGCCTTCCATCTCGGCGAATTTTTCTTCGAGTTCGGAAGCGCGTATGCCGTCTTCATCGGTAAAATTTTCTTTGGCGTAGATAGCATTTTTCTCGCTCATAATCTCCCATAAGGTCGAATGTCCCATGAGGACGGTATCAAGCACTGTTTGCTCGTCGAAGGCGAAGTGGTCTTGTGACAAAACAGAGAGACGCTCGCCCGGGCCAAGGGTTATTGTACCTCGCGTTGGGTCGAGGTCGCCGCTGATTGCTCGCAAAAAGGTCGATTTGCCGGCGCCATTTGCACCGATAATGCCGTAACAGTTCCCCGGAGTGAACTTGAGATTCACGTCCTGGAAAAGTATCCTTTTGCCGAATTGTATATCTAATCCGCTTACTATTATCATAATTGTTGAGTTTTTACCTGTTTAAGACACTGCAAAGATACGCAAAAAATGGGAACTTATGAGTTAAATAATGTTAGTAGGTTAATAATTCCGGAAAAAGGTAGCACGAATTTGGAAAAATGTGTTACCTTTGCGGCCGAGTAATAAAATTAAAAGTTTAAGAGGTATGAAGAAGTTTTTATTATTATCGGTCGCATTAATAGCGGCAATGCAGTTGAAGGCGGGTGACGGCGACGTGATTCCCGTTGATACGACAATTAATCTGGAACAGGTAGTCATTACGGCGACAAAGATAGGAGTTAACCGCAGCAACATTCCGTTGTCGATTTCTGTGGTCGGTCGCTCGGAGATTGAGGCGAGTAGCGAATCGGCCTTATTACCGGTTTTGTCGCAGCGCGTACCGGGGTTGTTCGTCACGCAGAAGGGCATTACCGGTTTTGGCGTCAATACCAACTCGGCGGGTACGGTAAATATTCGTGGCGTCGGGCAGGGCAACAAGGTGTTGATGCTGTTTGACGGACAGCCGCAGTGGGCAGGTATTTTCGGGCACTCGTTGCCGGACACCTATGTGGCGTCGGATGTCGAAAAGGTTGAGGTGATTCGTGGGCCTGGTTCGCTGATATACGGTTCTAATGCTATGGGTGGAGTTGTCAATATTATTACCCGTAAGCATTTGCGTGAGGGGAGGCAGACGCAGGCGCGCCTAATGTACGGCTCTTACAATACGCAGAAATATATGGTCAATAACGGCTATAATGCAGGGCGATTCGGCAGTTTTGTGTCCGTCAACCATGACCGTACGGACGGTATCCGCGACAATTCGGGCTTTAAGATCACTAATGGTTTTGGGAATCTCGGCTATAATTTAAACGATAATTTTGTGTTGAAGGGCAATGTCAGTCTTGCCAAGTCGAAGAGCCAAAATTCGGGTCCGGTCGATAATCCTGTTACCGATAATATCATGGATATTTTACGCGGGACAGCTTCGGTTAGCCTTACCAACACGCATGAAAAATCGAGCGGCGGGCTGCAGATTTTCTACAATTGGGGACATCACGAGATAAACGATGGCTATCGTCCTCAGAACGACCAGCAGCCGCGGACGTTTCGATTTAAGTCGGACGACCATAACACCGGCCTGCTTTTATATCAAACCTTCCGCCTGTTCCAAGGCAACAGTCTCACTGCCGGTATCGACTATAAGAATTGGGGCGGTCACGCATGGAACGACAGCATCAGCGGCCGGACAGGCGAAATCATCAACCGTTCTGTCAACGAAACAGCGGGTTATCTTATCGTGCAACAAGAGTTGTTCGAGCGGTTGAGTTTAAGCGCCGGTATGCGTTACGAGAAAAATGACGCCTACGGAGGACGGTTCACGCCGCAAGCGGGCTTGACATTCCGACCTTTCGACGGCAATAGTATAAAAATCTCATACTCAGAAGGATACCGCAGTCCGAATATTCGCGAACTGTATATTTCTTACCCCCCATATTCTATGGCTAATCCCGATTTGAAGCCGGAGAGCATGAAAAACATCGAACTATCTATAGGTCAATATCTGTGTGAAAACAAGTTTTTTGCCGAATTGACGGCTTTCTATCTCGAAGCAAAAAACATGATTGCCGCCGTACAGGGAACGATGACGAACGTCAATAAGCTGTATAACAATGGAATAGAGGCCGAACTAAGCTATTATCATACGAAGAACCTTTGGTTTACGGCTAATTTCAGTCGTTTGAATACGAGTCGGTCGATAGAGGGCGCTCCGAAAGGCAAGTTTTTCGCCGAAGGGACTTATGTTTTCGCCAAGCGTCTGACCTTATCGGTCGGCGTCGAATCAATAGCCGGTTTGCAGAAAATCGGCGGCGCCGAAGACGACAAAATCGACTATACCTTGCTCGATGCCAAGGCGTCATATCTTATCGGTAAGGAGTCAAAAGGGCTTACCCTTTTTTTGAAAGGCGAAAATCTGACGGGCAAAAAATATGAGATACTGGCCGGATTCCCGATGCCTAAAGCAACTATATTCGGCGGCCTAAATATCATTTTTTGAAGAAATTATAAATTTTAGAAAAAGAATTTTCTTTGTCGTTTAGAAAAGAAATCGTACCTTTGCAAAAAATTTTGTGATATCATTCGGTTTTTAATTTAAATTATGGACAAGAAAATCAAACTTTACGATAAAACTTTCGAGTTGTATATCAGGGAGGCGGATATTGTAGAAGCAATTTCGAGAGTTGCCGCTGAGATTCGACGCGATATGGAGGGCAAGAATCCTCTGTTTGTGGGTATTCTGACGGGGGCGTACATGTTTGTTGCCGAGTTGATGAGCAGGATGCCGCCGACGAGTGAGCTGACATTCGCGGCCTATTCGTCGTACCACGGCACTAAATCGGCGGGCATAGTGCAGGAATTGCTGCCTATCCGCAGCGATGTCAGAGACCGCCCTATTGTCTTGCTCGAAGATATTGTCGATACCGGTCTGACTATGCAGTACGTTACGCGCCGCCTGCGCGAGGGAGGCGCCGTCGATGTGCGTCTCGCTACGATGCTTCTCAAACCCGGTTCGCTCAAATGCAACCTCAAGCCCGATTATGTCGGCATGGAAATCGACAACGATTTCATTGTCGGTTTCGGCCTTGACTATGACGGCCTTGGACGTAACTCCCGAAATATTTACCGCATAGTGGAAAATGATTGATTATAAACAAAATAAATTTAAGAGAGATGCTTAACATTGTGATTTTCGGCGCTCCCGGTTCGGGTAAAGGGACGCAAAGCGACTTATTAAAAAAACGTTACAACCTCGCTCATATTTCGACAGGCGATGTGTTGCGCGCCGAGATTAAGAACGATTCCGAACTTGGCCGTATAGCCAAGGGCTACATTGACAAGGGCGAATTACTGCCCGATGAACTCATCTGTGATATCCTCGCCAAGAAACTCGACGAATTGGGAACGGTCGAGGGGGTTATCTTTGACGGCTTCCCGCGCACTATCCCGCAGGCCGAAGCCTTGGAAAGAATCCTTGCCGACAGGGGTTTGGAGGTGTCGGCGCTCATCGACTTACAGGTTGAGGACGCAGAACTCGTCCACCGTCTCGTTGAGCGCGGCAAAATCTCCGGACGCTCGGACGACAACGAGGACACTATTAAGTCCCGCCTCGACGTCTATCACTCGCAAACCGCCCCTCTTGCCGATTATTATAAAAATAAAGGCAAGCATCTGGCAATCAATGGTATAGGCGCTATTGAGGAGATTTTCGGACGTATCGAAGAAGCGATAAAAAAGAGAGTATGGCCGAATCGAACTTCGTAGATTATGTTAAAATATATTGCTGTTCCGGGAAGGGGGGCAAAGGCTCGACCCATTTCCGGCGGGCGAAATATATTCCCAAAGGCGGGCCTGACGGCGGCGACGGCGGCAGTGGCGGCAGTGTTTTCCTGCGCGGTAACAGCAACCTCTGGACGCTGCTTCATCTGCGCTACGAGCGTCATGTCATAGCTACTCCGGGCGAACCGGGCAGCGCCAAAGGCAGTACGGGCAAGAACGGCGAAGACAGGTATATCGAAGTTCCCTGCGGCACAGTGGTTTATGATGCCGATACGGGTGATTTCATTTGCGATGTTACCGAAAACGGGCAGGAAATATGCCTCTTGAAAGGCGGTAAAGGCGGTTGGGGCAATATCCACTTCAAGACCTCCACCAACCAGGCTCCGCGTTACTCGCAACCCGGCGAGCCTGCCGAGGAACGCAACGTTATCATGCAGCTCAAACTGCTTGCCGACGTGGGTCTCGTAGGCTTCCCTAACGCCGGCAAATCGACCCTCCTGTCGGTTATAACCTCGGCCAAACCCAAGATCGCCAACTATCCCTTCACGACGCTCGAACCCAACCTTGGCATAGTCAAGTATCGCGATAATCGCTCGTTTGTAATGGCCGACATACCCGGTATCATCGAAGGCGCGAGTGAAGGCAAGGGGCTTGGGCTTAGATTTTTGAGGCATATAGAGCGTAACTCGCTGTTACTGTTTATGTTACCTGCCGATAGCGAAGATATACAGCGCGAATATGATATTCTGAGCGGCGAATTGGAAAAATACAATCCCGACCTTGCCGAAAAGACCCGTGTCTTAGCGATAACCAAGTGCGACCTCCTTGACGCCGAACAGGCGGCGTCGCTCGACACTCGCATCCCCGCAGGCCTGCCGCGCGTCTATATCTCGTCGGTGGCGCACCAAGGTCTCGAAGAATTGAAAGATATCCTGTGGTTCGAACTCAACCGTGAGACCTTCCAGGACAAGGATAAAATCGTGCACCGCAGCATGGAGATGTCATAAAAAATCACACGAAACATTTTTTTTGTTTAAAATTATTGTAATATAAAAAATAGTAAGTATCTTTGCGGCGAGTTTTAAAATATTAAGATTATGACAATTGATTCTATTGGAACGGCGGCCGGAGTCGTATGGACTGCTTTGAGCACTTCCGGCAAGCTATCCGTTAAAGACTTGAAAAAAGAGACTAAAATCAAGACTGACAAGGTGTTGTTTGCGGCTCTTGGATGGTTGGCCAAAGAAGGCAAACTTGTTTTTGACGAGGACGGAGATGACTTATACGTTTGGTTAGCGTAGAAGTCGAAGTAAACCAAAAAGTGAGGCTGTTCATCTTTTAGAGGAACAGCTTTTTTTGTCCGGACGAAAAAAAATAGAAAAAAATCGTCGAAAAAATTGTATATTTAAATTATTACCCGTACTTTTGTATTCAATTTGGTAGAAAATGACCGAAAAAGAGAATAAATTGTTATTCGTGTTCGATGAAAGATTGCATGATTTAATCAAGTTGTGCGACCGCCGAAAAGCTCGTATCGCTGAATTGGAAACGTATTTGAGCGAAAGAGATGAGTATATTCGGCAAGCGAAACAGACAATAGCGACATTGACTGCCAAATATGAAGACTTGCTTGTCGTAAAAAGACTTGCGGAAGCCGATGTGACAGTTGTGGACGGAGATGAGGCCGGAAACTGTAACGGCAACGGGGAAAGCGAGTTTCAAAAGATTCGCAGGCGGGTCAACAAATTAGTGCGGGAAGTGGATAGATGCATAACCCTTTTAAACGAATAGTTTATGCCGGAAAAGATACCGATTCATTTGGGAATGATACCCGGGGGTGAAAAATATCGAGTGCAGATAAATGCTGAAGACGAGGAGGTAGTTCGAGAAGCCGCCAATCAGTTGCAACAGAAGTTTGTGACCTATAAAAAGGCCTTTTTTAACAAAAAAAACTCTTCGGGAAAAGATATATCTGATGCGGATATTATGGCTATGGTAGCCATAGACATTGCAACGAGCCATTTGTTGCTGGAAAGGAAAAATGATCTTGTACCTTTCGCCGAAAAGATTCAACAATTCGACGATGAGATAAAAGATTATCTGAAAGAACAGTGACAATTTGTATTTAAAGAATTTCACGCACTGATTCGAGAGATGGCAGCGTCTTTCCGAACAGTGCTTTTTTGTATAACTTATTAATTAACAACGAATGAATGTTATAATAGCAATCGTATCCTTAATAATTGGAGGATTACTGACTTGGTTCGCTACAAGATTCCTTTCGAAGAAACAACGTGCGAAACGCATCAAGGAGTATGAGAAGGAAACCGAGGTGATCAAGAAAAACAAAATGCTTGAAGTCAAGGAGAAATTCATCCAACTGAAAGCGGAATTAGAAAAGCAAGTCACAGCGCGGAACGCAAAGATCCAGTCTGTCGAAACCAAACTTAAACAGCGTGAGGCCTTGATAAACCAGCGTCAGGATGACTTGCAACGTAAAAATTACGAGATTGAGGCTATAAAGGAAAATCTCGCGACACAAATATCCGTAGTCGAGAAAAAGCAACAAGACCTCGAGAAGATGCACCAACGCGAGATAGAGCATCTTGAAGCTATTTCGGGGCTTTCGGCTAAGGATGCCAAAGACCGGCTCATCGAATCGCTCAAGGACGAAGCCAAGACCGACGCTGCATCGTTCATCAATGAGATTATGGAAGAAGCGAAGATGACAGCCAACAGCGAAGCGAAAAAGATTGTCATACAGTCGATACAGCGCGTCGCGACCGAAACGGCTATCGAAAACTCGGTAACGGTTTTCCCCATAGAATCCGACGAGATAAAAGGGCGCATCATAGGTCGTGAAGGCCGTAACATACGCGCCCTCGAAGCCGCTACAGGCATAGAAATAATCGTAGATGATACTCCCGAAGCTATCGTTTTGTCGGGCTTCGACCCCGTTCGCCGCGAAATAGCCCGGCTTGCTTTGCATCAATTGGTGCAAGACGGACGCATACATCCGGCACGCATCGAGGAAGTGGTATCCAAAGTGCGCAAACAAGTCGAAGAGGAGGTCATCGAGACAGGCAAACGTACGGCCATAGACCTCGGCATACATGGCTTGCATCCCGATTTGATACGCCTTATAGGAAAGATGAAATATCGTTCTTCATACGGGCAAAACCTGCTTCAGCACGCTCGTGAGACAGCTAATCTCTGCGCTACGATGGCCTCGGAGCTTGGCCTGAACCCGAAGAAAGCCCGACGTGCCGGGTTACTGCATGATATCGGCAAAGTGCCCGACGACGAGCCGGAACTGCCACATGCGGTGCTCGGAATGAAACTCTGTGAGAAATACAAAGAGAAACCGGATATATGCAACGCTGTCGGCGCTCACCACGACGAAACCGAGATGCAGACAATGATAGCGCCTATAGTGCAGGTTTGCGATGCCATATCGGGAGCGCGTCCGGGCGCTCGACGCGAAATCGTCGAAGCCTATATCAAACGTCTAAACGACCTCGAACAGCTTGCCATGTCTTACCCCGGCGTCATAAATACTTACGCCATACAGGCTGGTCGCGAACTGCGTGTTATTGTGGGAGCGGATAAGATCAACGATAAAGACGTAGAGAGTTTGTCAACCGAGATAGCGAAAAAGATTCAGGACGAGATGACATATCCCGGCCAGGTCAAAATAACCGTTATACGCGAAATACGCTCCGTCAGCTACGCAAAGTGATGGTCGAAATTTTTCGGCGGGGAGGTGAATTTTTCTACATAATCTCATAATTGTGAATATCGGTTTTTGATACAAAAATCGGTGTTTTTGGGTTTTTGTGTCGTTTTTCGATATTGAACCTTGAATTTGTGTCGTTTTTTGTAATTTTGAAGAACACAGTTTCAAAATCCGAAAAAATTTAACGCTATTTTAACAATATTTATTCAAAATTTGATACAAATATGTTTGGAAATCGCCGTTACTTTGCAGCGCGAAAACTCTGATTTTAGAGTTTAGAGTTTAGATTTGTAGGATGACTAAAAATGAATAAAAAAATGAGAGTTGGATTATTGAATTGTTATTCGGAACGGACGGCTACTCTGGGGAGCGTATCCGGAGAGGCAGGCGCGAACGCGCTGCGCGAATGTGTTGATAATAAGATGTTTACCCCCCCCCCCCCCCAGAAAATGGCTGAATAACAGCTGGTTGCGTATCCGTTTAAACCGGACAGGTTTTGGTGCAGTAGCGCGTCATTGCGAGGTACGAAGCAATCTACAGTTCGCGCGAGTAGTAGCGATAGCATTGCTTGGTGCGGTGTTATCGCTTGTTACAACGACCGCTGCTTACGGGCAGGGTAGCGGGTTGGCGGGGGCGCCGACGATTACCAAGCAGGCGGTGGGAGGAGCGTTTGCGAAGAACGCGGCGCTGAGGCTGTATATTCAGGCGACAAGCCCGGATGACGGCTATCTGACGTATCAGTGGTGGCGGACGCAGGATACGGTGCCGCAATCGGTGGC
>JAISUX010000108.1 GCA_031271805.1 Tannerella sp. | reverse complement strand
TCTGCCATCTCGCGCATATAGTACTCTCGAAGCAGTTCCGTATTGTTTGTGAAGAAGACCATCTTGTCTTCCGCTTTTTTGATTGCCGTGTCCATATCTACTATCTCTTTTATCGGAATTTTTACACGTGTAAAAAATTATGGTAATATTTTGCGTTATGAAAAAGAATGCGTATCTTTGTGCTTTATAATTCATCAAAATATTCGGAACTATGATACAGGAAATGGAATCGGATGTTGTAACGGTTGAGGATAAGCTCGGGGTTACGAAACTTAATGGTTCAGCGACCGGCAATCCAGTACACAACGATCGTCAAGCGCCGCCGGAAGGCTATATGACAGCCGAAGAGTTTAGAAAACGGGCAATTATCAAGGTAAACCGATTTTGTGACTGTCATGGTATATCATCTATGACATAGACTTGTCGGGAAATATACTGATAAAAAAAATAATCAGTAACTATCAAACTATCCGTTAATCACGCTTTTTTTAATACCACATATAGCCGCTAATAACAATTTATTTTTGGCTATATCTATCATAAATTTCAAATTTTAGTGTTTCAAAAAACTCCGAAATTTCTTTGAATTAAAAAATAATTTGTATCTTCGAGGCGTCAAATTAATACGATAACCCATGAATTTGTTGCATATCTTGGTACTTTTAGCGGGCATCGGCCTGTTGTTGTTAATGGTTTTGCGGTTCAAGGTTCAGGCCTTCCTCGCACTGTTGGTCGCGGCTATTTTTATGGGGCTGGCTACCGGCATGCCGATGGCTTCGGTCATTAAAAGCATCACCGACGGCATGGCATCGACGCTTGGATTCGTTGCCACAGTCGTCGGCATCGGCGCCATCTTTGGGCAAATACTCGAATCGTCGGGCGGGGCTGAGTCGCTCGCCCGCTCGCTCATCGGGAAGTTCGGCGAAGACCGTGCCCGCTTCGCCCTTGCCATCACAGGATTTATCATCGCCATACCCGTCTTCCTCGACGTCGGGTTCATCATCATCGTGCCGGTCATCTACGCCTTAGCGCGAAAGACCGGTAAGTCGCTACTATGTTTTGCTATTCCCCTGCTCGCAGGACTGGCCGTCACCCACGCTTTCATTCCACCGACGCCAGGACCTGTCGCCGTCGCCGAAATACTCGGAGCCGACATGGGATGGCTCATACTTTTCGGCTTCATCATAGGGCTGCCCGTCACACTCATCGCCGGCCCGTTCTGGGGCAGTTATATCGGGCGGAAGATGTTTATCAAAGTTCCCGACACCTTCGAAGCCGAAACCGACGCCCCGCCGGCCCGCAGCTTCCCATCATTCGGCCAGGTCGTCGCCATAATCGCCACACCGCTTGCCCTTATAGTCGCCAACACCGTCTCCGGCATCATCGCCAAGGCGCATGGGATGGAAGACGAGTTCGTGATACAACTCCTTGCCTTCCTCGGACATCCCTTCACAGCGCTACTTATCGCCACTTTCCTCGCCATCTACTTTCTCGGCATCCGTCGAGGCATCGACCGCGACATGATAATGCGCCTCAGCACCAAAGCCCTCGCACCGGCCGGGCTGATAATCCTCGTCACCGGCGCCGGGGGAGTTTTCAAAGAAGTTCTCGTTGACAGCGGCATAGGCGTCACCCTTGCCGAAAGCATGGCCGGCAGCGCCCTTCCACCCTTAGTTCTCGCATACATCCTTGCCCTCATCATCCGCGTCACTCAAGGCTCCGCCACCGTCGCCATGATAACTGCCGCAGGCATCGTCGCCCCCATAATAGCCGACGCCGGACTGTCAGAACCCCTCAAAGCCATAATCGTCATCGCCATCGCCTCCGGAGCAACTACCCTATCGCACGTCAACGACAGCGGCTTCTGGCTCGTAGGCAAATACCTCGGCATGAACGAAAAGCAAACCCTCCGTTCATGGACAGTCATGGAAACGATTATTTCCGTCACAGGATTTGTCTTCGCCCTAATCCTGAGCCGTTTCTTTTGAGAAATTAGAACTTCCGGAGCCATTTCCTGACAGGAATATCGTAAAATCGCGTCAGGAGATAAGAAAGGATTAATATCGCAACGAAAGCCGCCACGGCGACAGGCCACGACTGCGACAACGGCAGTTCCGTGTCCGAAATCCAGCCCAGATAAAGATAAACAATCGGATAATTAACAATATATACGGGATAAGAAATATCTCCCAACAGGCGGCACAACTTTCCGGCAAACCGCCCCCTTACTTCTCCGCTCGACCCCATAAAGACGATCAGCGGGAAAAGCACAATAATAGCGAACGCCTCATACAGGCCGTTCATCCATAACCGCTCCTGACCACCCAGCCGCGGGCAGGCAAGCAGAACGGCCAGCAGCAAAAGGCTGCACCACAGAAAGGCGTTCCGTATCTTAACACTCTTTTTCTTAACTCTATAAAGCAGAAGCCCGGCAAAAAAGGGAAACAGCAGCCGCGTAAAACCGACGTACAGATGCTCCCCGTTCCATGTCCAGCCGCCGATAACGTCGCCCTGCGTCAGCGTCAGGTAAACCGTCGAGCATCCGGCTATCCCCACAAAAACAGCCAGCCAAAACTTCGAGAAGCGCCGTATTACGACCGCATAAAGAATATTGGCGACATACTCGAAGAACAGCGTCCACGTCGGCGCATCCAGAGTGTACATCTCCTGCCAGCCTCGTATATCAATACTTGGAGGCGTAGGAATCATCAGAATACCCAGCAGAGCATACAATAACATCTTCCACACCGGCGTATCGGCAATCAACGGGAACAGCGTCGAAGCCCCAGGATAAAACAGCAAAACCCCAAGTATTGTCCCCGCTATGACCATCGGATGCAAGCGGAAGACTCGCCGCTTAAGGAAAGTCCACACGCTCATCGCCCCCCACCGGTCATCGTAAGCATAACCGATAACGAAGCCCGACAGGACAAAAAAGAAATCCACCGCAAGGTAAGCATGACTTAAAGGTTGGGCGAAGCGATCCAAAAAATGCGCTTCGAGAAGATGAAAAACAACGATGACAATAGCCGCAATACCACGCAACCCGTCTAAGATTTCGTAGTGAGGCTTTGAAGATAAAGATGCGTTCCGGTTCATGAATAACAGAGATATTTTATACGTAAAACGCCGCAAAGATAGAAAAAAACGTCGAAAATATTGTCAAATCAGGAATTATTTATAACTTTGCAGCCATGAAACAGTTTGTAGCGATAATATTAATGACCATCATCGGCTATTCGATAGGCGAACCGCTCTTCGACAGCCATGACGACGAAGCCTGGCACGTCTGTTGTGACGGCGCCGACGGCGAATGTGCCGACGACTGCTGCCCCATGTGTTGCGTGCCCTTCCATGCCTGCAACGCGGGACATGTCATCGAGCCTGTCATTTTCGCCTGCGAGCTGCCCGCACCACCTGTCGAAGACTTTTATCAAATACCTTACATACAACATCAAGCCCAAACATTCGTCGGAGATATATGGCAACCGCCAAAAATCTAAACCCTATTCCTCCGCACGAGATATACATATAATATATACTTACAAAAACCAGCAATTTAACTAAAATGTTTGATAAAATAATCAGGTTCTCAATAGAGAACAAGATGATTATCGGCATGTTGACGGTCTTATTGATTGTTTGGGGCGCTGTATCGGTAGTCCATCTTCCGATCGACGCGACGCCGGACATCACCAACAACCAAGTGCAGATAATCACCCAGGCGCCGACCCTTGGGGCGCAGGAAGTGGAACGCTTCATAACCACCCCGATCGAACTCGCTATGGCTAATATCCCCGACGTCACCGAGCGCCGGAGCATCAGCCGCAGCGGAATCTCGGTAATCACTATCGTTTTCCGCGACGAGGTCGATATCTACTGGGCGCGCCAGCAGATAAGCCAGCAACTCAAAGAAGCCGAAGCGATAATCCCCGCCGGACTTGCCGAACCCTCGCTTGCACCCGTCACAACAGGACTGGGAGAGATATACCACTACGTAATACGCCCCGCCGAAGGCTACGAAGATAAATACTCTGACATGGATCTCCGCACTATCCAGGACTGGATCGTGCACCGCCAACTTGCAGGGACGGAAGGCATAGCCGAAGTCAGCGCATGGGGCGGACATGTCAAACAATACGAGATAGCCCTCGACAACGACCGCCTCGCGTCAATGAACGTCAGCATAGCCGAAATCTACGACGCCCTCGAACGCAACAACGAAAACACCGGCGGCAGTTACATCGAGCAGGGCGCCAACTACTACTTCATCCGCGGCCTCGGATTAGTCAAGACGCTCGACGACATCGGCAAAATCGTCGTCCGCAACACCAACAGCACGCCCATACTTATCCGCGACGTGGCGACCGTCAGCATCGGCTCGGCAATACGCTACGGAGCCGTCACGCGCAACGGCGAAGGCGAGGTTGTAGCCGGAATAACGCTCATGCTCAAGGGAGAAAACTTCTCAAAAGTCATCGCCAACGTCAAGGAACGCATGGAACAAATCCGGAAAAGCCTCCCAGAAGGCGTCGTAATAGAGCCATTTATCGACCGAACCGAATTAGTCGGCAGGACGACAGGCACCGTCATGCGCAACCTACTCGAAGGCGGACTGATAGTCATCTTCGTACTTGTGCTGCTGCTTGGGAACCTGCGCGCCGGATTGCTTGTGGCCTCGGTTATCCCGTTGTCGATGCTCTTTGCCGTCGGCATGATGAATCTTTTCGGCGTTAGCGGCAATCTGATGTCGCTCGGAGCGATCGACTTCGGGTTGATTGTGGACGGCGCCGTAATAATCGTCGAGGCTATTGTCGCACGGCTGAGCGTCCGAGGCCTTGGCGCCCCCGAACAGCCGACTATCCTCAAACGCACCATGTCGGCAATCGACGAACAGGTCTATCAGGCGGCTTCAAAAATCCGTACAAGCGCGGCCTTCGGCGAGATAATAATCCTGATAGTTTATTTGCCCATCCTGTCGTTGGTCGGCATCGAGGGCAAGATGTTCCGCCCGATGGCGCAGACGGTCTCGTTCGCCATCCTCGGCGCTTTCATCCTGTCGCTTACTTACGTCCCAATGATGAGTGCGCTGTGGCTGAAACCGGATTCCCGACATTTCAATTTCTCCGACCGCCTCATCGACTTTGCGAAGCGCATATACGCCCCTGTCCTCGACTTCTCCCTAAAATGGAGGAAGAGCGTTATCGCTTCCATGCTCGCCCTGTTCGTCGGCTCGCTCGTCCTTTTCAACCGCTTGGGCGGCGAGTTCATTCCGACCCTTGAAGAGGGCGACCTTACCGTCGTAGTCAGCATGGCGCAAGGTACTTCGCTGACGAAAACGATAGAGACATTCTCGCTCGTCGAGAAGATACTCAAAGATAAGTTTCCCGAAATAAAGCAGGCCGTTACCCGCATCGGAAGCGCCGAGATACCGACCGACCCTATGCCTATCGAAATCGGCGATATGATGCTCTCGATGAAACCCAAGGAGGAATGGACGTCAGCCCGCAGCCGCGAAGAAATGATAGAAAAGATCGAGGAAACGCTGTCGATCGTCCCCGGTGTCAGCGTCGAAATAAGTCAGCCTATGGAGATGCGCTTCAACGAGCTGTTCACCGGCATCCGTCAAGACGTGGCGGTGAAGATTTTCGGCGAAGACCTCGATGTCCTTGCAGTCCAGGCCGATAAGGTCGCCGACCTCATCAGGGGCGTGCAGGGCGTCGGCGAGCCGTTCATTGAGAAAGTCAAAGGGCTGCCGCAGATTCAGGTCGAATACAACCGCGACCAGATCGCCCGCTACGGGCTGTCGATAAGCGATGTTAACTTAGTCCTGCGCACAGCCTTCGCCGGAAGCACTGTGGGCGTGGTTTTCGAGGGCGATCGCCGCTTTGACATGGTAGTAAGGTTGAAAAAAGAGCTGCGTCACGATATGCAGAGCGTCGAAAATCTATATGTCACATTGCCGGCCGGCGGTCAGGTGCCTCTCAATCAGGTGGCTTCCATAAGTTTTAAGACCGCTCCCGCGCAAATCGGCCATGAGGACGGCCTGCGCCGCACCTACGTCGGCTTCAACGTCCGCGGACGCGACATCGAGAGCACCGTCCGCGAAATACAGGGCATCCTCGATACGCGCCTTAAACTTCCCGCCGGATATTATTATACCTACGGCGGCGAGTTCCAAAACCTCAAAGAGGCCAAGGAACGCTTGGCGATAGCAGTCCCGATTGCACTGCTGCTGATTTTCGCGTTGCTGTACTTCACTTTCCGGCGCGTCAAATATTCGCTGCTGATATTCACTGCCGTGCCGCTTTCGGCAATAGGCGGCATAGTCGCCTTGTGGCTTCGCGACATGCCTTTCAGCATCTCGGCGGGCGTTGGATTTATCGCGCTTTTCGGAGTGTCGGTGCTCAACGGTATCGTGCTGATCGCGCAGTTCGTGCATCTGGAAGAAGAAGGCGTGACGGACGCTTACGAACGAGTACGCCGCGGAACGATGCGTCGTCTGCGGCCTGTGCTGATGACAGCCCTCGTGGCGTCGCTCGGCTTCCTGCCCATGGCGCTCTCGACAAGCGCGGGCAGCGAGGTGCAAAAACCCCTCGCCTCAGTAGTTATCGGAGGGTTGATAACGGCAATGCTGTTGACCCTGATTGTGCTTCCGGCGCTTTATACAATGATAGAAAGGAGGAAATCATGAAATATATTATAATAAATGCGCTGTTGCTTGCAATGCTGCATGCACAGGCTCAAGACCAGCCGGCTTTCCGGCGAAAATCGCTGCCTGAATGTATCGAGGCGGCTCTGCATAACAATTTAAGCCTGCAGGTGGCAGGATTGGACGTCAGGGAGGCCGAAACGATGCAAGGGACGGCTTTTGACGTTGAAAAGACGTCGATTTCATATACCCGCGACCCGCTGACGCCGGATCTGACGGACAAGAAAGTGACGGTCTCACAATCCGTCGAATTTCCGACCGTCTATGTGAGCCGCAGCAAGACGCTCAATCAGGAGACTCTCCTTGCCGAAAGAGCGCGTGATATAACTGAAAACGAGGTAATTAAAGATGTATCGTCGGCCTACTATAATCTATGCCATGCCGAACAGCTCGTCGGCCTGCTCGAATGGCAGGACAGCATCTATGCCGATTTTGTCACTAAGGCGAACCTGCGCGTCAAGGTCGGCGAGACTAACCGCCTCGAGCTGATGAACGCACAAAGCCTCAGCCAGGAAATCCGCCTGCAAATCGACCAGGCGAAGGCTGTCCTGACAAACTGCCAGCTCACGATGGGAAAATTGCTCAACACGACGGATATGCTGCTTCCCGTAGAAAGCAAGCCGGCAAAAGCTTCCGACGAAAGCATTTTGCTTGTCGAAAATCCGACCGGCGAAGGCTCGCAACAATCCATAGCCGCCAATCCGCTTATCGAATACTACGAGCAACAGTTGAAAGTCAAACAATCGCAGGCTACAACCGAGATAAACCGCCTCTTGCCAGATATCTTCGGAGGATATTATTTTACCGACACAAAGAAGCCGGGATTCGAAATCGGCATCAGGCTACCGCTCTTTTTCGGGGCGCAAACAGCCCGCGTCAAGGCCGCAAAAATTAAGCAGACACGTGTCGAATTAGAGCGTCGGGAAACGGAGCGGATGCTGCAAAACGCTTATGCTTCGCAATACGGCGAGTATCTTCTCGCCCGTCGGAATCTTGATTACTACGAGGATAAAGGCGTCGCGCAGGCAGACGAAATTCTCCGCGTAGCTCAGACATCCTACGGCCTCGGAGAAATAGGCTACATGGAATATATCCGCAATCTGCAGTCGGCGCTCGAAGTCAAACGGAAATATTTCGACGCGCTTAACCGCTATAACCAGTCAATTATCACAATAAATTATTTAAAGGGAGGAAATTAAAAGATGAAAAGAATACTTATATTATACCTATTCGTCGTTTCGTGCGGCGGAGGAGCAAGGCAGACCGACGAACATGATCATGAAGAAGGTCACGGCGATTTGATAGAAGTCACTGACACTCAGATGAAAGCCGTCGGAATAGAAATCGGCGCCATTGAGACAAAAAACCTCAAGAGCGTCGTGCGGGCAAACGGCCAGTTGGTGCTGACTCCCCAAAATGCAGCCGAGGTCAACACGCTGACATCTGGGATAATCAAGGAAATCACGGTGCATGAGGGAACGGCTGTCCGCAAAGGACAGATTCTTGCGTTTCTGGAAAATCTCGACATAGTCAAGCTGCAAGAGAGCTATATTACTCAAAAAGAGGAGTTTGCCTACTGCTCTCAGGAATACGAACGTCAAAAGGAATTGGCCTCGCAAAACGCCGGCTCCGGTAAAGACCTCCAGCAAGCCCGCGCCAAATACGAGGCCGACCGCGCGCGCCTGACAAGCCTCGAAACGCAGTTGCGCCAACTCAACATCGACGTCGCACGACTGTCGGAGGGCGTTTTTGTCGATGCCATACCCATCAAAGCGCCTATCAACGGCGTCATCGGCAATATCTACGTCAAGACCGGCAGTTATGCCGACATGGCTACCGTCCTGATGGAGATTACGGACAACTCCCAGGTGCACTGCGACCTGCAAGTCTTTGAGCATGACCTCGCGAAAATACACCCGGGACAATCCGTCGAGATCGGCCTTACCAACCAGGGAAATAGGTCGGTCGAAGGGGTAGTGTACACCGTTAATCAATCGTTCGAAAAAGAAAGCAAGTCGGTTACGGTACACGTCGAAATCAACCGTTCCGAGGGCTTACTGCCCGGAATGTACGTGTCGGCGCTGATACAGACGGGAAATGAGGCTGTCAGCGCTGTCCCTGCCGACGCGATAGCCGACGCCGAAGGCAAAAAGTACATCTTCGCCCTTGAGAATGAGGAAGAAGACTGCAACGACTTCAGGCGAATCGAGGTTACAACCGGCGTTTCCGAGTTGGGTTATGTCGAAATAATCCCTCTCGAACGCCTCGAACCCGACACAAAAATCATCGTCAAAGGCGCTTTCTATGTGATGTCAATGATGACCGGCGGCGGGGAACACGAGCATTAAAACCCGAAGATTCCGCCGACTTTCTGCAGCAGGTCTGGCGTCCCGTCGCCGTCGTTATCGGCTAAGGCCGACGAGATAACGCTGTCGAGGCCTCCTCCGGCAATAGCGCCGCCTAAGCCGCTGCCTCCGCTGCTGCCGCCTAAGAGTGAGCCGAGCAGTCCGCCTAAGCCACCTGATCCGATGTTGGAACTCTGCTTCTTGTTGCCTAAGAATGACAGCAATAGCGGCGCTACCGACGACAGGATGCTGCCTACTTGCGACGACGACAAGCCGACCTTCTGCGCCAAGCCTGTCTGTACGGCCGTATTCCTGCCCCCAAGAATGTGCCCGAGAATCTTCGCTCCGTCGGCAACATCGACATTGCTTAGGAACGATCCTATATCACTCGTATCACGTTCTGCGTGATAATCAAGGGCTTTGGCTAACGACGCCGCGCCGCCTGTCGTCGAGGCGTTCTGTTGCATTCCCGACATAAGGATAGGTAATGCTTTCGAAAGCAATTCCTTTACCTGATTTGGTTTCGCCCCCGTATTGCGGCTCAAAGCGGCCACACTGTCCGAGTTGGCGAATGTTGACAATAAACTTGAAATGTCCATGGTTACTCCTTTTTTAGTTTGTAATGTGGCAAATTTAATGTTTATTTTTTATATATCAAAATATTTCGGCATTTTTTTTGCACGATTAGGGGCGTTAAGATGCTATGCAAAACGGGAAATATTTGTAGCGATGCAGCATGTTGCCGGTTTTCAATTGATATGATCCAATGCCTCGCTGATGTCGGCCTTGAGGTCTTCGACGTCTTCGAGGCCGACCGAGAAACGGATGGACGTATCATCAATCCCAATAAAACGCTTCATTTCAGGCGAAAACGTGACATAAATAGTCGATTCCGGATGTATTGCGAGCGTCTTGTTGTCGAAAAGATTAGTCGCGCGTCGGATGATACGCAGATTATCCATAAACTTGAAGCAATCGGCCTTAGAAGCAAGGTTGATAGTGAACATTGCGCTCGGATTGCCGGTGAAAAGGTCGTCGGATATGGCCTTGTAAGGCGAGGACGGCAGCTTGGGATAGTTGGATTTCAGCACTTTGGGATGAGTTTCGAGATAAGAAGCCAGTTCGAAAGCCGAAGCCGACATCTTCTCGTAGCGCAGACGCAGAGTCTCCATGCCCAACGAGTGAAGATAGGCCGTGTCAGGAGCCATACACGCCCCGATATTGCGGGCAATCTCCGCACGCAGTTTGAACATGAAACGCGACATGCCTTTAGGTTTCATGAGCGCCCCTAATTTACGGTTCGACGTCCACGAATGTGTCCCGTAGTCGATGATTGCGCCTCCCATGCTCGTCGCCCCGCCGGAAATATATTTCGTCGTCGAAACGACCTCGATGTCAACTCCCGCCGCTCTCGCGTCAAAGCCACACCAGGGAACTATCGTAGTATCAATAATCATCGGAACGTCGCGCGTGCGCAGGATTTTTGAAATCGCCTTCAAGTTAGCTATTTCTAGATGCGGATTGGTTATCAGTTCGCAAAAAAAGGCGCAGGTATTCTCATCTATCGCCGCCTCAATTTCATTGAGATTGTCGGTATTGACGAAGCGTGTCTCTACGCCGAACGGCGCGAGCGTCATCTTCAGGAACGAGAACGTATTGCCGAACAGATGAGGCGATGCTACGATATTATCGCCCGCCGAAGCGATAGTCAGAAAAGTATTCGATATCGCCGCCATCCCCGAAGCGAGTGCTACAACATTTTCCGCCTTAGAAGCCGCTATTATCTTTTCTTCAAAATTGCGCACCGTCGGATTGGAAATACGCGAATAGGTGTGCAGGTCGGTACGAAACGCAAAAGCTTCCGAAATTATCTGCGAATCGTCAAACTCAAAAGCCGCATTGCGATATATCGGCATTGTAATCGCCCCGTAGGCATCGGGCTTCGCAAATTCGGCCGCGATGATTTTCGTCTCAAAAGAACATGAAGATTTGTCCATATAAATTTCAATTTTAGCCGCAAAGGTAGAATAAAATATTCAATTTCACAAACGAATAAAACGCCGGATTATTTTGACGGTAAGAAATATACCACATTCATGGTATTTTGCATTTGCGGTTTTGTGTGTACTTTTGCGGCCTAATTAACGCATAAAATTAAGAAATATGACATATAAATTGCCCTCTACATTAGGCGAAGACATCGCCAGGTTCGAGACTATGGCGGCCGACTATGAGAGCCATCGTATCGAAGCCGTACAATTCAAGGCTTTCCGTGTACCTATGGGGGTTTACGAGCAGCGAGTAGATGGGGTTTATATGGCCCGTGTGCGTACAACCGGCGGCGTGATCTATCCGGAACAGTTGGCCGAACTAATTCGCATCGGCCAACGGCATCACTCCTCGTTGCTGCACATCACTACACGGCAAGAGATTCAGATACAGAACCTTGCTATCGACAATGTGAAACCGGTTCTTGAAGATTTGCAGGGCATAGGACTTGCTACCAAAGGCGGCGGAGGCAACACGGTACGCAATATCATGGTCTCGGAATTTAGCGGAATTTGGGGTGAGGAAGATTTCGACACTACTCCTTACGCGATGGCGCTAACCACAAAATTCATAGCAGAGCCGGATTCATATTTGCTGCCCCGCAAACTGAAAATCGCCTTTTCGTCGGATAGCACGAACATTGATTATGCGGCGGTTAACGATATCGGTTTCGTCGCCTCAATACGCGACGGAGTGCGTGGATTCAGGGTGTTTGTCGGTGGTGGCGGAGGCACTAAGCCGTCAACAGCCTGGTTGTTGTTCGATTTCATACCGGCAGAGGAACTTTTTGTTGTCGCCGGAGCCATAAAAAAATACTTCTCGGAAAACGGCAATCGCAAGAACCGTAATAAGGCGCGCCTGCGCTTTGTCTTCTATAAACTCGGAGAGGAAGAAACGATACGTCAAATCAAGGAATACTACACCGAAGCGAAGAAAACGACAACTGAGCAGGAAGATATTGTATATGAAAACGAACGTCCTCAATATCAGTATTCTTCATTAAGCGAATTTGCTGAAAATCAGGAATATAAATTGTGGCGCAAACGCTATGTCATACGGCAACGGCAAGAAGGTTATTTCAGTATCCTCGTGCCGTTACTACTTGGTAACATCTCGCTTGAGGACGCTAATTCGCTCGAAGGGTTAGATAAGCTGTTGAAGTTCATTTCTATCTTCGGCAAGCACACAATCCGGTTTACTACCTCGCAAAACATACGTCTGCGTAATATCCCCGAAGAGGCTTTGCCGGAGTTGTTTACTATCTTGAAAAAGTTTGTGCCCGACATAGTTACTCCGGTGATAATCAATAATATAACATCATGTACCGGCGCCGATACCTGCCGTCTTGGTATTTGCCTGTCTAAGGAATTGGCGAAGGCTATCCGCCGGGAACTGTTGCGAAGCGATGCTGAGTTCGACGCACTCGCGGATGTACGCATACAAATTTCGGGTTGCCCAAATTCGTGCGGACAGCAGTTTTGGGGCGATATCGGTTTTTCCGGCAAAGTATTGCGCAACGACCGCCCCTACCCCGGCTATCAAGTCTATCTTGGCGCCAAACGCGACACCGCCCCTTGCTTTGCCGAAGGCGTCGGCAGCATAAGCGCACGCGATATCCCAAAATTTGTACGCCTACTGCTTGAAGATTATATTGCCAAATCTGTTGATTATAAATCAATTACACAATATCTCAATACAGACGGCAAGAAATTGGCGTTAAAACTTTTGGCGGAATACGAAAATATTCCTTCCTTTGCAGATGATAAAAATTATTATTTCGATTGGGGAGCGGATGAGATTTTCAGCGTAGTCGGGCGCGGCACTCCTGAATGTTCCGCCGGCTTGTTTGATATGATTGAGGTGGACCTCGGAATAATCAATGACAGTCGGGCTAAATTGAATGAAGTAAAAGATATTTCGCTGAGGAACAGGTTGTTGTACGACATTCTGTATTCATCTTCGAGAATGTTGCTGGTCACTCGCGGAGTCGAGCCGAAGACAACGGAGGAGATTTTCAATTTGTTTATCGAGCATTTCATTGATAATAAATTCGTTAATCCCGCTTTCCGCAAGATTGTTACGACAGCTCGTGACAACGAAAGATTTGATTTTTCATCGTCGGAAAGGGCAATTCTCGAACTTGCCGATGCTGTAATCGACCTGTACAACAACATGGATGACTCGTTGCAATTCAAGGTTGTAAAGACTTTTGACGCCTCGAAACCGGAAACGACGGCCGAGCCTGCTGTGAGCGCCGTTGCAAGGAAATTCAAGGATCTCCGCGGTGTGGCCTGTCCGATGAACTTTGTGCAAACAAAAATCCTCCTTTCACCAATGCAGGCCGGGGAAGAATTGGAGATCCTGCTCGACGACGGCGCTCCGATAAATAATGTACCCGGTTCTGTCCGTCAGGAAGGACATGAGATCTTGCTTCAGAAGCGCGAAGGCGAATATTGGAAAGTGATAATTAAAAAGAAATAAAATGAGCAAAGTAATTGTAAACGATGAAGCGCAGGAAGTGACGCTTCCATTGACATTATCGGAATTAATACGATTGAACAACGTGCTTCAGCCCGACATGGTTTCGGTGCAGATAAACGGTGAGTTCGTGAACCGCGAAGACTTCGACACGGTTGCCATAAACGACGGCGATGCCGTGGACTTCCTTTATTTCATGGGAGGGGGCTGCTGATGGATTTTACTAACGAACAGATCGAACGATACAGCCGCCATATTTTGCTGCAGGATGTAGGCGTTGAGGGCCAGGAACGCATCAATGAGGGTCGCGTCTTAGTAATCGGTGCGGGCGGTCTCGGCGCGCCCGTGCTGCTCTATCTCGCGGCAGCCGGAGTTGGGACTATCGGCGTTATTGACGGCGATGTGGTGGATTTGAGCAATCTGCAGCGTCAGGTGATCCATTTCACACCCGACGTCGGCAAGCCCAAAGTCCTGTCTGCCAAAGAGAAAATCGCCCTTATCAATCCCGACGTTAAAGTCAATACCTATCGGGAGTTTTTTACGGCCGAGAACGCTCTTGATATTATCCGTGACTACGATTTCATCATCGACGGAACGGATAATTTCCCTGTAAAATTTCTCATCAACGACGCCTGCGTCTTCGCCGACAAACCGTTTTCTCACGGCGGCATCCTGCGTTTTGACGGACAGACTATCACCCATCTGCCCGGAACGGCCTGCTATCGTTGTGTTTTCAATGCCCCTCCGCCGCCTAACGCCGTCCCCACCTGCTCTCAGGCAGGCGTATTAGGCGCGATCGCCGGTATGCTGGGAACAATCCAGGCCGCCGAAGCCCTTAAATTTCTGACCGGCGTCGGCGAACTGCTGACCGACCGCTTGCTGACTTTCAACGCAAAAACGATGACTTTCCGTACGGTCAAAGTCCGTCACAACCCCAAGTGCCCCGTCTGCGGCGAGCATCCGACAATCACGGAACTTGTCGAATCGGAACAGGCTGTATGTGAACTGAAAAAGAAATAAACGGTTTAGCGAGATGATAGAAATACCCATAAAAATAATAGAAAACATTATTAATCAGTCTGTTAGCGAACTGCCGAATGAGGCATGCGGTATGCTTACCGGCACAGGTGAGGTCGTGCAAGACCAATATCCTATGACGAATATCGACCATAGCCCGGAGCATTTTTCCTTCGATCCGCAGGAACAATTCAACGTTTTGAAAGCTGCGCGTGCGAAAGGCCGGAAAATCATCGCCAACTATCACAGTCACCCCTCGTCGCCGGCGCGCCCTTCGGAAGAAGACAAACGCCTCGCACATGACCCAAAAATCACTTATATTATAGTCTCGCTTGCCGACAAAGAGCCTGTAATAAAGGCTTTTCGCAAGTCGATAGACGGTGATATGCAAGTTTGTGAGATCGTTGAAACTTCGGAAAATGAAGAGAACGCTTAAGGTTATCTGTCGCAATAGCAGGCTTTCGCTTTTGCAGGTAGAGGAGTTGTTTTCACAGCTTCCTGATGTTGATTATCAGGTTATTAGCATTTTGTCATTTGGGGATAAGAATAAAAATATCTCGTTGATGGATAATATTCCCGAGGATTTTTTTACACGCGAACTTGATGCGGCTCTACTTAGCGGAAAGGCCGACGTAGCTGTTCATTCGGCCAAAGATTTACCTTATCCGCTGCCCGAAGGCCTGGAACTCTATTGTCTGACACAGGCTAAGGATAAGTCCGATTCGTTGGTAAGTAACGTAAATCTCAAACTTTCGGAACTGCCTGCAGGGGCAAGAGTAGGTACAAGTTCGTCCAAACGCAAGGAAGAATTATTAAAACAACGTCCTGATTTAGAGATAGTTGCAATACGTGGGACAATTGAAGAGCGAATCGCGCAGGTTGATAATGGTCACATCGACGCCCTGATTGTTGCAAGTTGCGCCCTCGAACGTCTTGGTTTGTCGTGGCGCGCTACCGAAAAATTACCGTTTGCTACTCATCCTCTGCAAGCTCATTTAGCGGTAGTTGGAAAGGCTGGAAACGCAACGCTTAAAAATATCTTCACAAGCATTGATACGAGGCGCAAGTACGGCAAGGTGACGCTCGTAGGCTTCGGGCCGGGAAATCCCGATTTGCTTACGATAAAGGGCGACAAGGCTTTGCAGGCGGCGGATGTGATATTTCATGACGATTTGATAGATTTGGAGTATTTGAACAGATATGAAGCCGTCAAAGTTTATGTAGGAAAGCGGAAAGGCCGACACAGCCACGAACAGGACGAGATTAACGAGATGGTCTATCGCTCGGCTGTGGAAGGGAGGGCGACCGTACGCTTGAAAGGCGGCGATCCGATGCTTTTTGCCCACGGGAGGGAGGAAATAGATTTCTTGCAGAGCCGCCTCGTAGAAGTCGAAGTCATTCCGGGAATTTCTTCGGCAATAGCGCTATCGGCCTATACGCATATTCCGCTTACATACAGGGGATTGTCATCATCGGTAGCCTTTGTCACTGGTCATTCATGCGAGAACCTTCAGACGCCCGATGCTGATACTCTGGTTTACTATATGGGTGGGGCGAATATAGCTTTTATTGCCCGGAAACTGCTTGAAGCAGGGCGCGACGAGGACACTCCGGTTGCGTTGGTCTATGGCGTTTCGCAGCCCGACCAAAAAACTTTTTTCACCAACCTCAAGGAATTACAGTTTTCGATCATTAAATATCCTACGCCGATACTTGTTTTGGTGGGCAAAGTCGTCGGTTTCGAGAATCGTAAACCTTCGAATATGCTTGTCACAGGCCTTACGTGCGAAGAATACTCCGGTAACAACGAAATAACTCATACTCCGTTGATTAAAATCCAACAGGCGGCCGCCGGATGTTGTGATTTAGCCAACAAAATTGCGGCTACCGACCGCATAATTTTCACCAGCCGCTATGGAGTGCGCTTTTTCTTCGAACTGCTTGACGAACAGACGATTGACATCCGCACGCTAACAACAAAGAAAATTGATTCCGTAGGACATACGACTACGGCGGAACTAAAAAAACATCATATAATCCCTGATATTGAGCCTGTTACCGAATCGGCGGAGGGATTATTGAAATATTACAGGAGCATCGACCTCAAGGGAGAGCGTATTCTGCTGCCACGTTCGGACAAGGCTTTGCGCAGTCTTCCCGACGAATTGACGCAGATGGGTAATGAGGTGACGGAACTGATTGTTTATGAGAACAAAAACAATCACGAAGTCGAGCGTTCGGATTTATCGCATATCGACAAGATTGTCTTCACATCACCCTCCGGCGTTGATGCGTTTAAGTCTCTTTACGGAGAGTTACCAGAAGGTAAACAGCTTATAGCAAGAGGATTAACAACATTAAATAAACTATGAAACGATTCAGGAAATTCAGGGAGACGCAAGAAATCAGGGATAGCTATGCTGACGTGCCGCCTGTCACGGCGGAGACATTTATTTATCCGTATTTTGTGGTAGAAGGCGAGGGCGTCAGGCAGGAAATACAAACTATGCCGGGGATATATCGCTTTTCGATAGACGAACTGTTAGTCGATATTGGCGACATGTTATCACTGGGAATCAATAAGTTACTGCTTTTCGGGGTGCTCAATGACGAGGCAAAGGACGAGCGAGGCAGTGCGGGTTACAAGCCCGATAATATTATCAGCCGTGCGGTAAGGGCGATTAAGGAACTTTATCCTTCGGTGGTCGTATTTACCGATGTTTGTCTGTGTGAATATACTTCGCACGGGCATTGCGGACTGCTTCATAAGCATGACGTGGACAACGATTCAACGCTGCCCTTGTTGGCTGAAATGGCTTATCAACACGCTGTTGCGGGAACGGATTTCGTTGCGCCGTCGGCGATGATGGACGGCCAAGTGGAGGCTATACGCAAGCGTTTGGACGGGGCGGGTCTCACGACTAAGATCCTCGCCTACTCTGCGAAATATGCGAGCGCTTTCTACGGACCCTTCCGTGATGCGGCCGGTTCGGCGCCTTCGTTCGGCGACAGGAAAACCTACCAGATGGATTTCCGCACTCAAGACCAGGGTCTCGACGAGATAGCCGCCGATATTGATGAAGGCACGGACTGGATAATGGTCAAGCCTGCGATGGCATATCTCGACATGCTTTACCGCGCCTCGGCACGTTTCCCCGACTATCCGCTTGTCGCCTATCAAGTTTCCGGGGAATATTCGATGCTCAAGAACGGCGCAGCGCAAGGCTTTTTCGACGAAGAGCGCATCTTCCTCGAAAGCCTCACCGCCATTCGCCGCGCCGGCGCCGACTATATTATCTCATATTACGCTAAAGAGTTTATACGTCGGGGGTTATTTTGCTAATTCAGCAATTTCTGCGGCGCTAAGCACTCGGTTGAGCATGATGAAATCGTCGGCGAGGAAACGGATGTCGTTGCGTCCGGCAGTGCCGCCGCCGTTATAGCCGCCATGCTCTTCGGTGTAGTTCCATGGCGTAGAGCCAAGAAAGGT
>JAISUX010000077.1 GCA_031271805.1 Tannerella sp. | reverse complement strand
AAACAGACGGCAGACCGGTCTTAACTTCATCCTCCTTTTTTCTTGCCATAAGTCATTTAATTTGACACCGCAAAAATACGATTCATTTTCCAAAAATACAAATATTTCATGACAAAAATCCAACGCAATAATTATTCTTCTGAAAATTTTGCATTTAGGACGGATTATTGTACCTTTGCGGGCTGAAATTTCAATAATTATTGATTATGTCACAGATTTTTTCAAATGAATTGCCATATAAAGTGGCTGATATTCAATTGGCTGATTTCGGGCGCAAAGAGATCGAGATCGCCGAACACGAAATGCCGGGGCTGATGTCCCTGCGCAAAAAATATGCCGGCACGCAGCCTTTGAAGGGCGCGCGCATAATGGGGTCGCTCCACATGACTATTCAGACGGCAGTGCTTATCGAAACCTTAGTTAAACTTGGCGCCGACGTGCGCTGGGCAAGTTGTAATATCTTCTCGACGCAAGACCATGCGGCGGCGGCCATTGCGGCGTCAGGCGTACCGGTCTTCGCATGGAAAGGTGAATCGCTCGAAGAATATTGGTGGTGTACCGACCAAGCGTTGCGTTTCCCCGGCGGTAAAGGGCCTAACCTTATCGTCGATGACGGCGGCGACGCCTCGCTTTTAGTTCATTTGGGCTATAAGGCTGAAAATGAGCCTGCTACCATAGACCGCAAAGGGGGCAACCACGAGGAACAGGTGATACTCGACACGTTGCAACGCATTCTCAAAGAAGACCCACAACGCTGGCATCGAACGGTGGCAGAGATGAAAGGCGTCTCGGAAGAAACGACTACCGGCGTGCACCGCCTTTACCAGATGATGGAACGCGGCGAACTGCTTGTCCCGGCTATCAACGTCAACGATTCGGTAACGAAGTCGAAGTTCGACAACCTCTACGGCTGCCGCGAATCGCTTGCCGACGGCATCAAACGCGCTACCGATGTGATGATTGCCGGAAAAGTGGTCGTCGTTGCCGGATACGGCGATGTAGGCAAAGGCTGCTCGCACTCCATGCGCTCATACGGCGCGCGTGTGCTCATCACTGAGATAGACCCTATTTGCGCGTTGCAGGCAGCTATGGAAGGGTTTGAGGTCACAACAATGGAAGAGGCCGTCAAAGAAGGTAATGTTTTCGTTACTACGACAGGCAACCGCGACATCATAACGATAGAGCATATCGCGGCAATGAAAGACCAGGCGATTATCTGCAATATCGGCCATTTCGACAACGAAATCCAAGTCGAAAAACTGTTCAATTTCCCAGGTATCAAACACATAAACATCAAGCCGCAGGTTGATAAATACATCTTTCCTGACGGACACTCTGTTTTTCTGCTTGCCGAAGGGCGTTTGGTCAATCTCGGTTGCGCTACCGGCCATCCGTCGTTCGTGATGAGCAACTCGTTCACTAACCAGACCCTCGCCCAAATCGACCTCTGGCAGAAAGATTACAAGGTCGGCGTCTATCGCTTACCGAAGTATCTTGACGAAGAAGTCGCCCGCTTGCATCTCGAACGCATCGGCGTCAAGCTGACTAAACTGACGCAGGAACAGGCAGACTACATCGGCGTGCCGGTCGAAGGGCCTTACAAAGCCGAACATTACCGGTATTAAATCGTATATTCTATTTCCGCGAACGTCGCTTTCTGCTGCGTTATGCGTGAATGGGGGGGAACGCTGTACACCAACCACACGTTACCGCCGATTATCGAATCGTGACCGATAGTGATACGACCGAGGAGGGTAGCGTTAGAATAGATGACAACGTTGTCCTCGACTATCGGATGACGAGGCACATTGATGGGATTGCCGCTTTCGTCAAAGACGAAATTTTTGGCGCCGAGCGTAACGCCTTTGTAAAGGTGGACATGATGTCCGATGATTGTTGTCTCGCCGATTACGACGCCCGTGCCGTGGTCGATGCTGAAATATTCGCCTATTTGTGCGCCGGGATGTATGTCGATACCCGTCAGCGAGTGGCATAGTTCGGTAATGATACGCGGCAATACGGGTACTCCGAGCAGCAGCAATTCATGGGCGACGCGGTAGTGAATCATAGCTTGTATGCTTGGATAACAGATGATTACTTCACCTTTGCTCTTGGCTGCGGGGTCGTTGTCGAACATCGCCTGCACATCGGTGCAAAGCAGTCGCTTGAGTTCCGGAATCTTTGCAAGGAACGAGGTTGCTATTTCGTCGGCATCCGCCGCTGTTCGCGTCTCACGCTCCTGTTCCGAAAAGATTATCAGGCTGTTACGTATCTGCTCCTTTAATAAGAAGGTCAGTTTTTCCATTTGCATGCCGAGATAACGTTCATGAGAACTTGTGTTAATATTCGCTTCGCTGTAAAAGCCGGGGAAGAATATATCCTTGATCAGCGAGACTATTTCCTTGACAATAAATACGTTAGGCAGAGATAGCCCTTCTTTGCGAGGGATATATTTATATTCCGGCTGCTCGAAGCCGTTGAGCGCTTCAAGGTTTTCTTTGATGATTTGTTCAATATGTTCCATAAATGTCCTTATTTTGAGTGCAAAGATAAGGATTACGGTCGGCAAAACAAAATTTTCGTTATTTTTTTACGAAATCAGTCCCCAATTGATCTTACGGCGGAAAAGGGCTTCGAGGCGGTTCTTTAGGATAGCGTTTTCAGGAGTGGCGAGGTTGGGATCGCGTTCGAGGACTGATTGTGCTATGTTGCGGGCGTATTGCAGGATTTGACCGTCGGTGGCGATGTTGGCTATTTTAAGGTAGAGTCCGTCGCCGCTCTGCTGCGTTCCTTCAAGGTCGCCGGCGCCGCGCAGTTTGAGGTCTTCCTCGGCGATCTCAAAACCATCGGTTGTGCGCACCATTATTTCAAGGCGGCGGCGGGTTGTATTGTTGAGTTTGAACGACGAGACAAGTATGCAGTATGACTGCTCGGCGCCACGGCCTACACGTCCGCGAAGCTGGTGCAGTTGCGAGAGGCCGAAACGCTCGGCGCTCTCAATGAGCATTACCGAGGCGTTGGGGATATTAACGCCGACCTCAATGACGGTAGTGGCAACAAGTATCTGCGCCTCATTATTAATGAATCGCTGCATCTCCGCATCCTTTTCTTTAGCCTTCATCTTGCCGTGAACCATACATATTTTGAACTCCGGAAAGACCTTTTTGTAAACCTCAAATCCTTCTTCAAGATTCTTATAATCAAGGTTTTCGCTCTCTTTAATAAGAGGAAACACTACGTATGCTTGCCGCCCGCGCTGTATTTCGGAACGGAGGAAGCGAAAGACTTCGGCGCGTTTGGTTTCGTAGCGGTGGACGGTTTTTATAGGCTTGCGTCCGGGCGGCATTTCGTCGATGACAGAGACGTCAAGGTCGCCGTAGAGCGTCATCGCGAGAGTGCGGGGAATAGGCGTCGCGGTCATTATCAGCACGTGGGGGATAGTCCTGTTTTTTACCCACAGCCGCGAACGTTGCTCGACGCCGAAACGATGCTGCTCATCAATGACAGCCAGGCCAAGGTTACGGAAGACGACCGTCTCCTCAATCAAGGCGTGAGTGCCGACAAGGATGTCGATATTTCCGGCGGCGAGGTCGGGAAAGAGCGTGTCGCGCTTCTTTTTCGTCGTAGAGCCTGTCAGCAATTCAACTCTCACATCCATATCTCCAAGAAATTCTTTTAAGGTCACAAAATGCTGATTAGCAAGTATTTCGGTCGGCGCCATCATACAAGCCTGGCAGCCGTTATCTACGGCGAGAAGCATCGACATCAAGGCGACGAGCGTCTTGCCGCTGCCAACATCGCCCTGAAGCAGGCGGTTCATTTGCCGACCGCTCTTTGTATCGGTACGTATCTCGTGCATTACCCGTTTCTGCGCGCCGGTAAGGTCGAAAGGCAGGTAGTCGCGATAGAAAGAGTTGAAACGCTCGCCGACCTTTTCAAAAACAATGCCTTGAAGTTTGCTTTTGCGTAAAGCCGCCGTTTTCAGGATGTTAAGCTGGATGTAGAACAGTTCGTCGAACTTGAGGCGCTGCTTGGCTTTACGTAGCATCTCGGCGTTTTCGGGGAAATGGATGTTGCGCATCGCCTCGGAAACGGAAATCATTTTCGTGGAATCGAGAATCTTTTTCGGCAGCGTCTCGGATATTTTCCATCCGATGTTTGTGAGCAGGTTGAATTGAATGTTCTGAATAGTGCGCGATGTGAGGAAGGATTTCTTCATCAGTTCGGTAGTAGGGTAGGATGGTACGAGACCTTTGGCTACCTGTGCGGCATTTTCAACAGGGTCGATTTCGGGATGTACGATGTTGTAGGAGTTGGCGAACTCGGTAGGCTTGCCGAATATGATGTATTCACACCCGACCTTATATTTGCCGGTTACGTATTTCAAGCCCTGGAACCATACCAAGTCTATGACCCCCGTATTGTCCGAAAACTTGGCTATCAGGCGTTTAGTCCTCCCCTCGCCGACCATGTCGAAAAAAATTATACGACCTTTCAGCTGGATATAAGGCATCTCGCCGTTTATTTCGGCGACAGTATAGAAACGGCTGCGGTCGTCATATTTGTAAGGAAAATAGTACAACATATCCTCTAAAGAGACTATATTAGCCTCTTTTTTAAGAATTTCAGCCCGCTTTGGGCCGACGCCCTGCAGATATTTTATGTCACTATTTTCTATACTCAATTTGTTTATTATTAATTATTTATACATAAATCGCAAAGCCATTCCGCATATTTCAAGTCCATCGGTGTAGTTATTTTGATGTTCTCGCGGTTGCCTTCTACAAGGCTTATTGTATGACCGACACTTTCGACCAACGAAGCGTCATCGGTAAATTTTTCATTATAAGGATGTTCGTATGCTTTGCGCAAGATATCGGCGCGAAAAACCTGTGGGGTCTGGACTATGCAAAGGCGATCGCGGTCAAAGGGGCGGCTGCCGGAACCGCTAATCTCGCGGACAGAGTCGATCATCGAGACAACGGGAATCGCGGCGCCCGAAGTCGCGGCGGCATCGAAGCATGCGGTTATCACTTCGTGTGCGACAAAAGGACGCACGCCGTCATGAACGGCGATAAGTTCGCTGTCGCCAATCATTGCCAAGCCGTTCTTAACGGAATGATAGCGGGTAGCGCCGCCGTATGCGATTTTATGGGGGATTTGGCATCCGAGTTCGCGATAAAGCATCTTCCAATACGCTTCATGGGCTTCGGGAATGACCAAAACCAACGATACGCCGGGATCCCAACGGTAAAAAGTCTCTAATGTATGCATCAACAAAGGTTTTCCGCAGATGGGAACAAATTGTTTTGGCAAATCCCCACCCATTCGCAATCCCTTCCCTCCGGCGACTATAATGACGCTATGTCTGCTTCCGCTCCTCATAGCCATTATGATTCGAGTTCTTCCAACACTTTCTTCACTTCCTCGTCAGCCTTGAAGAGTTTGTCCTTGCAAAGTTTGATAAGACGGGTCGCTTCTTTGACCTTCTCGGAAAGGATATCGACGTCGAGTTCGCCCGTTTCGATTTCCCTTACTATGGCGCGAAGTTTCGCTACCGTTTCGTTGTATGTCTCTTTATTTTCCATATTATTAACGGATTAAATAATTTTTCCTTCTTTCGTTCCGTCGGCAAAGCGGATGCTTATTTCGTCGCCGACAGTCAAACCCGACGACTGTTTGATGATTCGGCCGTCGCGATAAACGAGCGCGTAGCCACGTTTGAGAATATAGTCGGGCGAGGCCAGCTTGACATATTGTTCGATTATCTCAATGTCTTTCCGGCGATTGGATAACATCGCAGGAAGCAAAGAAGTCAGCATGAGCGATATGGATTGAAGTTGACTCCGATATAGCCCGACGCGGTTACCGACCAAATCGGGAAATCGGGCTGCGAGTAGCTGCAACTCCGACTTCTCTTTAGTGATGCGGCTTACGGCTGTTTCGGCAATAGACTGCCGCCATTCGAGCAACTGATTGTGCTCACGATCAATACATTCGATAAGAAAAGCGGCAACCGCCGTTGGGGTCTTCAGCCGCGTATGTGCAACCATATCGAGCACCGTATCATCGCGCTCATGACCTATCCCGGTAATGACGGGAAGTGGAAACTGTGCGCAATTGGCCGTGAGCAGGTATGAATCTAAGCTGTTAAGCTCCGACGTCGCCCCTCCGCCGCGGATAATTACGACCACATCGAAACTCTCGGCAACAGCAAAAATCCTTTCAAGAGCCTCAATGATGCTTTGTTCGGTCTTCTCGCCCTGCATTACGGCGTTGAACAGTTTGACATAAAATACGTAACCATATTTATTGTCGGCAAGTTGATTGACGAAATCCCCATATCCGGCGGCAGTAGATGACGTAATAACGGCTATGCGTTGCGGCAACAACGGGAAAGGAAGTTCTTTGTTCAAAGTGAAAATCCCCTCTTCCTGAAGTCGCCGGATAACGGCCTTACGCTGTTTTAGCATGTCGCCTAAGGTGTAAGACGAATCTATGTCGAGCACGTTAAGGCTGAATCCGTATAGCTCGTGAAATTCGACAGCTACTTTTACAAGCACTTTCAATCCAGACGCAAAGGCCTGTCCTGTAGATTGTTCGAAATCATTTTTCAACAAAATGAATGTGCGCGCCCAAATCGTTCCGCGTATTTTCGCGACTGTCTGGCCGGTATCTTCATTTTTCTCGATAAATTCGAGATAACAATGACCTGAGGATGCTATCATACGGACATCACTTGTCTCTGCCCGCACCCAATATGTTTCTGGTAGAGCCTCTTCGATGGCATCCCGAATCAGCAAATTAAGCTCCAGAAGCGTCAATGCACGGCCGGAACTGTTGTCGTCGGATTCAAAATCGAGATCATCATCGTAAGACTTCATTCTGCGCTTTTTTGTAGGCGTTGAAAATATCCGGTATCCCGTATCCTAACTGATTATCAGGATGTTGATGTTGGCTTGCCGTAGTCTTGACGAGTTCAATCAATTCGGTATTTTTTAGCAGCGGGAAGGCTTGCCAGAGGCAGGCGACCATACCTGATACCGTCGGCGCCGAAAACGAGGTGCCGTTTGAATGTTGCACTTTGCCGGCGTCATTAATCACGCAAACCCAGGAACCTAAGGCGACCACATCGGGCTTGATGCGATAATCGGCGGTCATGCCGACCGAACTGAACGAGCTTTTTTTCTTGTCCGAAGTGACGCTACCGACTGCCAAAACGCTGTTTGCATCGGCGGGAAAGGTGATTTTTTCCCAATCGTCGTTACCTTCGTTTCCGGCGCTCGCAACGATCAAAATGCCTTTTTTGGAGGCTATCTCGGCAATGCGGCTCGAAAATGCCGTCCGTCCGTCGATATCCGTGCGCTTATAATAATCCGGCAGGCTATCGAAGCGGAAATAGCCTAATGATGTGGATATTATATCGACGCCTACGCTGTCGGCATATTCTACGGCAGCCGCCCAATAATCCTCCTCAATAGGAAATTCCCCCCGCGTATCCTCGCTTTTAATCAGGAGATAGGAAGCGTCGGGCGCAGTGCCTACCATAACGCCTTTCAAATCGGCGGCCATACACGACAGCACTTTAGTGCCGTGATTATCGGCGCAAAACACGCTACGACCGGGAAACGTTACATTATGCGTCCCGATTAGCTTCAACGATGAAAAAGCGCCGATATTGTCAACGTTCCTAAACCCCGCATCAATAACCGCAATGCGCATATCCTTGCCACGATATCCCGCTTCATGCAACCTTATCCCGTTGAGCATCTCAATCTGCTCAATGGCTTTCCCATACACATTTTCAGCCGTTTCGTCGTCCGAGACAAACCTTGAAGTATCTTCTTCCGGGCAGGGAACATCGTCCTGCCGCCCTTCGTCGTGCCATACACAAACAACGGAATCTACGAATGAAAGCCCCATAATTCGCTCAACAACAGCGCTGTCGGCACATTCAACGACGACAGTCTTCATCCATTTACTCTGAAGAACAGGCGCCGTACCGACGGCCTCCAGTTCATCGAGGTAAGCCTTTGAAACGGGAAAATCCGTCTCATCGACAAACACTTCGTGCAACATACGCCTATTGACCGATTCGGGCGACAAAAAATCTTCGGGCGAAGCCGGGTCGAACGACGTCGGCCCCTTTTCCTTTAAATAAACCCGGAAGCAATAACTCTTGTCGGCCGCAAAAACGCTCATTGTCAGCATTATACACAATAGCATCGGAACTGTTTGCCGTAATGCCGATAACACTCCGTTTGATGTGCAAATTATTTTGAGGTAATTCATACGATAATCAAAATTCTTTCAAATAGGTATCTCGCGTTTGATACTTGTTCGCAACGATATGAGCGTTTCCGTTTCGGTTACGCCGTTAATCTCTTGAAGTTTCGCATTGACAAGCTCCATAAGGTGCTCATTATCACGAGCATACAGCTTAATGAGCATAGAATACGGGCCTGTAGTATAGTGTACTTCTACTACTTCGGGAATCTTCTCAAGTTCGGGTACGACTTCTTTGTACATCGAACCCCGTTCGAGTTTGACCCCTATATAGGTACAGGTATTAAATCCCAAAACTTTGGGATTGATAAAATAACCCGAACCCGTAATCACATTAGTCTCAATAAGCCGTTGCACCCGTTGGTGGATTGCCGCACGGGAAACGCCACATGCTTCGGCAACATCCTTAAAAGGAGTCCTTGCATTTTTAGATATGATCGATAATATCTGACGATCCAATTTGTCTATTTTTTCGGTTTCTAATTGTTCCATAAAATTCTTTTAAAATCCCGCCACAAAGATAAAAACTATTTCGCGAAACAACAAAAAAACAGCAAAAATATTTGATTTATTACAAAAACATCTCGTTTTAGTATTAAAATATTACTTTATGCGCGAAAATTCAAACATTTTATTAGTTCAAATTCCTTATAAGCCAGTCAAGGGAGGATATACGTTTGACGTAGTTCGATTTCATAGTGCTTGTGGCAAGCGTATAAGGGAAAAACTCATCCCCATTAAGCGGCTCGAAGTTCGGGATACTCCATCTCTTTTCCAACGGCCATATTTCCGTATTTACCTCTGCCGATACCTGAAGGGCAAGGGTGAGCGAGTCAATTTGGGCTGCAATATTCGTAAAAGCCGGTTTGAAGTTCGCCCAGCGTTCTTTAGCCTTTTGTGTAAAGACAGGATCTTTAAAAAGCGTTTTGAAGATAATGCCGTTCATAGTTACAAACGCCTGGTCGGCGCCGAAAGTCTTCAAATCGAAATCCCATACCGGGCCGGCTTTCAATACATCCATACGGTCTTTGTACATATATAAACTGTTCGGGACGTATGACTCATGATTAGTCGTAAGTTCCATAACTATCCACCAGTCGATGAATGTTGTGTCGGCGATCATCCGCGTATAAGCGCGGGCGGCCAAAGAATCGGAATTAGTCAGCAATCGCTCCAATGAATCAATATAGGTGCGGATATATTCGAACTGTGCGGGTTGCAACGTCTCTTCATCGGGGTCTTGTATCATCACGGGAAGATTGAATTTGGCCGAGCGAAACTTGTTGACTTCATCAAAATGGCTGTCAAACTCAAGCAGGTAACCTCCGGTAATCGCTTCTTCATCGAGATCAGAGGATGACATTCCCGTAATGTTCACGCGATTTTCATCTATTTTTATCTGTTCGCACAGGTAGTAGTTACCAAGCGGACAATCGTTAATCATAAGTTCGACAAACTGTCCGCGCGGCGTCCATTCGAGACCGGTAGTGCGGGCTATCTCGAAGGCGATATGATTGCGAATCATAGTGCGGTCAACGTAGTTAGCCAATAGAACCCATCGTTTATGCTCAGGCATGCCGAGTATCGAACTCTTTGAATCAAGTTTTATCGCGAACGGTTTTTTGGGCAGCGGCCATGTTGAGTTGCCCCGTCCGCGAATAGCCATTGTGCCTTCATAGTCTTCGTATTTTCCCATGCCGTCAATGGTCATCTCCGCAGGCACCCAATTGACTTTGTCCTTTATCTCCGCATTGTTGTTGGTATGAATAACAACTACCGGCAAGCCGGTGTATTTCTTTCGTTCGAGCGGAATAGAGGCCGTGGATATCTGTACCGTATCCCCGTTTCTATCTGCCGTTGTCAATACCAATGAGGTCGTTGTTTTATAAGGATCGCGCGAGCCTTTATCGCGAATGAACGCCTTGTATTGCCCCGTCAGGATATTCCCGAAAGCATCCTTGGCTTGCTCAATCCTGACAAGATTGTACAAAGTGGGTGTGGTCACGTAAGAATAAGTCTTGGGAGCGCTCGTCATGTCAAGTTCGATCTGACAATCCTGCGAGCCGACGTCATAATTGAATATTGCATTGGACGGATTAACTCTAAACTCCAGTGAAACCTCAGTGTTTGCCATAAACTTAATTTCGGTAGTCAAGAGAACCAGACTCGTCGGATAAACCATCGCCCGACTGTTGAAAACCAATACCTGTTCGTTGGATAATTTTATCGTGTATTCGCTCGTAGCTTCGTTTTTTGTTACCGATATGACAACCGATTTAGGCAGTTGTACGGACGTATTGTCCTCGAAAGTGAAAAGCCAAATATCTTTTTCGTCGGCGCTGGTCTCGACAGCGGATACGATCTTTTTTCCTCCTATACAAGCCGATTGCAAGTCGATCACGCCCTGCAATTTTTCTATATCCTTATGCAAGCCGTTAATATCATTTTCCAGTTCGTTAATATCATTGTTGAGACTATCAATATTATTATTGAGATTTTCAATATCATCCTTGAAATCATTATGATCTTTGTCGCATGATATTATTAATAATGATATAAGGAAAAATGCAAAAAATGTATATCTCATAACTCTAAAAAAAGTTTTAAAAAAAGGCGGAGGCTTGAAAACAAGCGCCTCCGCCTCTCACACAAAACATATAACTTATGAAAGTTATTATTTTATCAGGTCAGTAAACGAAGCATTGTTCAGATACTTCGCAAATTCGAGGTCAAGACCTGCTTCTTTAGCCAAAGAGCGGTCTTTGCTGATAGCCGATTTCAGATTGCTGATCACGCTGTTGGTATCGTTAGTACGGGCTGCGACGACGGCCTTGAGATAGTCGGTCACGCCGTCGGCTTTCTTGACTGCGTTCAAAGTCTGGGCAGCCGAACTATAGTCCTTAGTGAGAATCTGGGCAAGAGCGGCATTGTTGCTCTTCGTGCCGGCAAACGCACTAACAGCCTTGGCATAGTCACCCTGCTTGAGATAGAGTACGCCGAGAGCCTCGCCGAGTTCTGGAACGTCGGAAGCATTGCCTAACAGTTGTTGAGCTTTGTCGGTATCGCCCTTGAGCAAAGCCAAAAGACCTAAGTTCACATCCGATTCGCTGTTTTTCTTGACGGCATTCGCTTTGGCGAACAACTCTGCTGCCTTCTCGTAATCGCCGGCGATAAAACGCTGAACGCCAATGTCATTCCATGTACGATAGTCGTTAGGGAAGAGTTGGCTGGCCTTAGTATAGATCGTCTCTTTTTCGGCGTCGCTGTTGGTCAGCGTAGCGGCATAAAGCAATTCCTCGATATTCAAAGCGCCGGCATTGCTCTTAGCCAACGAAGCGATTTCTTCGTCCGATTTGCCGATGATCTCAATATTGGCGATCAGGCGCGAACGACGCAATTGCGGAAGAATTTCGTCGGCAAGCGATTTGAATACGGTTGAGATATTCTTGATCTCGCGTTCTCTTTCTTCCGGATCTTTATACATCGACAATACGCGAAGTACGAGATCTTTGTCCTGGAGGTTGGATTTCGTAACCAAGTCGCGGAAGCCGTCCCAGTCCTCAGCCGTATAATGAGCGTCAACAGGAACATCAATTTTACGCTTCTTAAGTTCTTTTGCAAGATACTTCGACGTGTTGGTTTCGCGCTTTTCGGCGAGGGCTTCGTTAAGGCTCAGGCCTCCGTCGGGAGATGCGTATGCCGAAATTTCTACCGAAACATTCTGATTAGGAGCCTCGTTGGCATTCTCAACAAGGTTCTGCCAATCCTTTACTTCTTCCTTATTCAACTCTTTCGAACGGAGTTCGGCCTGTTGGATAAGGAACATGATGTTCGCATCATAAGCTTCCTTGATAATGCGCTGGAACTTATCGGCGCCTATGGCCGGATTAGCCGTTGCAGCATCGGCAAAAGCAGAAGTTGCAATCACACCGTCGGCAATCTTGATATCCGGCAGTTTGATGACTTTCTTCTTGATCTTCGCATCAAAAGTTAGATACAATTCCGACTGTTTCATGTCGGGAGTGTAATCGAAAGTAGTACGCATAGTAGCGTTACCACCCGAAGAGTAGGACACAACCGTATTGTTATCCTTCACTTTCTCGCCTTGGAAAGTGTACGAAGTACCCCATGTCTCGCCTTTTGCATACCTGAGTACGGGCGTAACCGTAACAACAGCGTTCTTATTGAACCACTTCTCAGGAAACGTGGCGTTAATGGTAACGGGTACTTTACCGCCTATCGCCTCAAGGGGTTGAGGCTCAGCTTTAATGTATTGCTCCGAAAGTGGAGTCAACTTCCCGGAACATGCCGAGAGCGCAACAATCGCGCTAATTGCCAATGTCGGCAAACAGAATTTCTTGATCATAACAGACTAATTTTAAATTGTTTATATTAATAATTTGAACTATTTTCATCATATTTTTCACTAATCGAAGCACATAGCAGTGCGCAAAATTAAAAAAAACTTTGATAGAAACATCAAATTTTCCAAAAAATTTTTCCAAAAAGTTGTATTTTTGCATTTTCTATCAAAAAAAATATATATGATATACGACATAAAAACGCCTGATTTTACGCATACGGACATACAATTGCCGTCGTCGAAAAGTATAAGTAATAGAGTGTTGATAATTAATGCCCTGTCTCATTGCCCTCAAAAAATCGGCGGGCTTTACATGAGCGACGACATCATGGCTATGACTAAAGCCCTCGCTCAAAACGAAAGTTCGATTGATATAGGTGCGGCCGGGACGGCAATGCGTTTCCTGACGGCTTATTTTGCTACTCAGGCCGGAATCCGTGTCCTCAGCGGTACTGAAAGGATGAAAGACCGACCGATTCGCCTGCTTGTAGATGCTCTGCGCGAACTTGGCGCCTCAATCGAGTACACGGAAAAAGAGGGTTTCCCGCCCTTGAAAATTTCCGGGCATACTCTTACGGGGGGCGAAATCAAACTCGACGGAGGGGTCAGTTCGCAATATATATCCGCCCTGCTGATGATAGCGCCTGTTATGATAAACGGATTGCGCTTGAGGTTGACCGGAGAAGTCATTTCGCGGCCGTATATTGATCTGACTGTTGGTCTTATGCGGCGATTCGGCGTTTCTGTCGCCGAAGAAGATAATGTGATAACCGTCCCGCCTCAACAATATTCGGATATCGGGAATTTTTCCGTCGAAGCGGATTGGAGCGCGGCATCGTATTGGTACGAGATGATGGCTTTATGCCGGAACAGCAAAGCTACTGTTTCGCTATCCGGCTTGAAAGCCGACAGTATGCAGGGCGACTCGAAGATTGCGGATTTGTTCGATAAGTTTGGCGTAAGAACGGTTTTTACGGATTCGGGCGTTGTCATTTCCAAGAAAAATGTGACTGTTAATGGATTTTTTGAATACGACTTCCTTTCGATGCCCGATATGGCGCAAACGGTTGTCGTAACCTGCGCCATGCTTGGTATTCCATTCCGCTTCGGTGGCTTGCAGAGCCTTAGGATAAAGGAGACGGATCGTCTGGATGCGCTCTGTCGGGAGATGCTGAAACTCGGCTTTGCACTCGAAATTCATAACGATAGCGCCCTCGAATGGCGGGGAGAAAGGGTTGAAACGAACGTATCGCCCGTCATCGAGACCTATCAAGACCATCGCATGGCAATGGCTTTTGCGCCGGCGGCGCTGTGTCTTGACCACGGGATAATGATCGACAAGCCCGAAGTCGTAACGAAAAGTTATCCTTCGTTTTGGGGCGACTTGGAGAAAGCCGGATTTTTAATCAAAATAAACGACTGATTATGGGATATGTTTCGGAAGGATGTTGTGGCCAACATGCGGTTTGCGAGCGCGACAGCTTGAGAGCCTCCTTAAAGAAGATAAAAATCGAATATTACGACGATGAGGAGTTGGATATATATAAATGTACTCCGGGGGATGAATACGACGATAAGGTTGTTGAGGAGTTCCGGGAAGTCCTTTATACTATGAGGGCCGGGGAGGTGGAAGGCTGGTTGAAAAGTTTGCAGCTGCGCGAGATAAACCTGCCCGACCAACTGAAAGACGAGGCGTTTATGATAATCGAAGAACAACATAAAATTTCATAAAAATATGGAGATACTGCAATATGCTTTTTTTCAAAACGCGATCATAGCAAGCGTACTTATAGCCATATCCTGCGGGATAACGGGCACTTATATCGTCGCCAGGAGGATTGTATTCATAAGCGGCGGTATTACCCATGCCTCTTTCGGAGGGCTTGGGATAGGCTTCTTTCTCGGAATAAATCCTATCCTTTCGTCGCTCGTTTTTGCCGTTTTGTCCGGGTTCGGAATAGAATATATCAGTCATTCGGGCGCTTACAGGCGGATTCGTGAAGATTCGGTTATCGCCGCCGTATGGTCGCTCGGAATGGCTGTGGGCGTGATTTTCATGTTTCTCACTCCCGGATATGCGCCCAATCTTTCGGCATATCTATTCGGCAATATCCTTATCGTCGGCAAAACGGATATTATATGGACTTCAATATCGACCTTCGTTCTCCTTGTGTTCTTTTTATTGGGGAAGAAAATGATTGTTTATACGGCTTTCGACCGTGATTTCGCTTTCACCCAAGGCTTGCCCGTCAGGTTTATCGAATACACAATGATGTTTTTCATCGCCGCTACGATAGTTTTGTCGATACGCTTAGCGGGGATAATGCTGCTTCTAAGCCTGCTGACAATTCCGCATACGACAGCCAATATGTTTACGTCGAACTTCAATAAAATCGCCATAATAAGCTGTTTATTAGGATTTACAGGCTGTATTGCCGGCCTCTTCCTGTCCTATTTTTTCAATATCCCTTCCGGGGCGTTCATCATTCTCGTCCTGTTGATTTTCTTCTTCATAGCCAAAGCGATTCATGATATACTTCTCGTCAAGCAACGCTAAAATTCCGTAACGGTGCAATAATTAACCGTTTTTGCAGTTATTTTATAGTTATAGTGTGCTTATTTATTTATGAACGCGAATGTAATGAAACGGTTTAGTCTTTTTTGTGCAGTGGTATTTGTTTTAGCGGCGCTCGGCTCATGCGGCGCAAGAAAAAATACCTCTACAAGTCGTTTTTACCATTCGCTCAACTCCCGCTACAACATTTATTATAATGGTAAGACATCGTTTGATGAGGCTCTCAAATCAATGTACGACGGCTACAAAGAATCTTACGTCGAACAAATTCACATGTTCCCCGTCAGCGGTATCTATCAGCAAGAAAAGACTAAGTCGGGCGGCGCTTTCGACCGTGCAATAGAGAAAGGCAACAAGGCCATTAAACTGCATTCCATCAAGGACAAACCGGCACGCAAAGCGGGATGGCAAAGCGATCCGAGGCAGGTCAAACTTCAGCAGCAGGAGGAGTTCAATCCGTTTATGAAACACTGTTGGCTTCTCATCGCCGCAAGCCATTATTATAACGGTGATTTCCTTGAGGCGGCGGTTACTTATTCCTATATTATTAAGCATTTTACGACAGATCCGGAACTTGTTGCCGAAGCACGTATCCGGCAAGCGCGTTGTTACAACGAGATGAACTGGTTCTATGAAACGAACACTATCCTGAAAAAATTGAAAGAAACAGGCGTGCCGACCAAGTTGCAAAGCGAATACGACCGTATGTACGCAGATTATCTTATTCGTAACGAACAGGCGAAACAGGCTATCCCATATTTGGAAAGTTCGATAAAAACCGAGAAAAACAAGCGTCAAAAATCACGTCAACGTTATTTGCTCGGTCAGATATATAAGGAGACGGAACAGAACGACCTCGCATACAAGACTTTCGGAAAGCTCGCCGCATCGAATCCGCCCTACGAGATTGAGTTTGCCGCACGCATCCGCCAGACAGAGGTTTTCCCCGGCGGCAACTACGAGAAGGTCATCAAGATGCTTCGCCGGATGTCAAAGAGTGACAAAAACAAGGATTTCCTCGACCAGGTGTTTTATGCAATGGGGAACGTTTACATGACCCGTCCGGATACCGTAAAGGCCATCGAATGTTATGCCGAAGGTATAGAAAAAAGCACTCAAAACGGCATGGATAAAGCGATTTGCCAAATCAGGCTCGGTGATATTTACTTCACCCAAAAGGACTATTTGAAAGCTCAGCCTTGTTTCAGCGGGGCGCTTTCGGGACTTCAAAAGGAATATAAAGACTATCAACGCATAGCGAAGCTGTCGGAGACGCTCGACGAACTTGTCGTTCATTACGAAGCCGTTCACCTCCAGGACAGTCTGCAAACGCTCGCCAAAATGCCCGAAGAAGAGCGCCTTGCCGTTATCGACAAGATAATAGAACAGGTCATAGAGGAAGAAAAGAAAGCCCAGGAAGAAGCCGAGAAAGAAGAATACCTTGCTGCCGCATCTACGGGTACGATATCGACCGGCCGCAAGGGCGCCCCAACGACGCCAACCATGCCGACAATGCCTTCTGCCGACAATAGTTCCTTCTATTTTTATAACACGCAAGTCGTGGCGCAGGGCAAAACGCAGTTCCAGAACAAATGGGGCAAGCGGACGCTCGAAGATAACTGGCGCCGACGTAACAAAAAAATGGAACTGATGATGAGCGACGAGACCGCCGACAATAATACAAACGCAACGATGCCGGGAGATTCGCTCGATGTCGCTCAGTCGGATTCGCTCTCCGCCAAAAGCGATTCGCTTGCCGACGACCCGAAATCCCGCGAGTATTACCTGCAACAGATTCCTTTCTCCGAAGAAGACCTCGCCGCATCCGACAAAATCATAGAAGACGGCCTCTATAACATGGGATTGGTCTATAAGGACAAACTCGAAAACAAATCCCTCACGGTCGAGACATTTGAAGAACTCGACCGCCGCTTTCCGGAAAATGAATACCGCCTCGATTATTATTATCAACTCTACCTTATGGCTTTGCGCTATGGCGACGACGTTCTTGCCGAGAAATATAAGGCCAAATTGATTGCCGAATTCCCCGAAAGCGATTATGCAACGGCGATTTCCGATCCCAATTACATATATAATATGCGTGTGATGGACAGTGTACAGGATTCGATTTACGAAGAAACGTATGAAGCCTATCTTGCTGAGGATACGGCGACTGTGCGCCGTAACTATCTGGAGTTCAGCGCCAAATATCCGCTCGCCAAACTGATGCCTAAATTTATGTTTATTAACGCATTGACTTATGTGCAGTCGGGCGATGCCGCACGGTTCAAGGACGAATTGACCTTGCTGACGGAAAAATATCCCGACGCCGACGTCACAACCTTGGCGAGCGAGATGCTCAAAGGCTTGCTTCGCGGGCGCAAACTGATGCAGACAAGTTTTTCGAAACTGACCTGGGATATGCGTTTTGGCGTCGGCGAAGACGGCATACTGTCGAGCGCCGACTCGCTCCGCCGTTTCTCGGATGAGAAAAATGCGCCGCACCGGATGTTGCTCGTTTATACTACCGGAAGCATCGACCGCAACCAATTGCTCTATACCGTAGCGGCCTATAACTTCGCCAACTTCCGCGTCAAAGCCTTTGACTTGAGTTTTGAAGAAATAGGCTCCATCACTATCTTTACTATCAGCGGGTTCGGTAATTTCGACGAAATAATCGAATACTACCGCATGATTCACGCTAAAAACTCTTACGCCGCGGCTCTCGAAGGCATCATTTCCTTCTTCCCGATATCCGATCCTAATTACGAGACTCTCATCCACGGCAAGACCCTCGAAGAGTACATGACTTTCTTCATTGAGAACTATGGCGAGGCGGCGCCCGATCTTACTAATCAGTGGCGCCTCCGTGTTGAAGTCGATAGGAAGGAGTTGGAGGCTACCGAAGCGGCCGACAAAGCCAAATCGCCGGAGAAACAAGAGGAGACGAGCGCGCCTGTAGCCAAATCGACGCCTGTCTTGCCCGAAAAAATTGAGACCTCGCCGCTCCGGGCGCCCAGCCTCTCCAATATCATAGTGGCACCCGCAAAATTCGTAATCCCTGTTTATGATAAGCCTGATGAGAACTATGATGAGGCACTTCCTGAGGCTCAGGGCGGAAATATTTTCCAAAAACTCATAAAGCGCGTCAAAGAGACCGACGAGTTCAAAACTCTTGAGGAGAGTGTTACCAAAATCAAGGATTTGGCCGAAGAGGAAGCGGCGCCTGTCGATAGCATCGCCGAAAAGAAACCCTTGGAGCGGGATAATGGCGAACTGACTTTCGACCAGATACAGGAACTCCGTAAACGCGAAGCCGAAGAACAGGCGATCAAGGATGCCGAGAACGCCCTGTCGAAAGAAGAAGCCGAAAAAGCGGAAAAGGAACTGAAAAAACAGCAGGCGGCAGATCGCGAAAAACTGCGTAAGCAAAAGGAAAAAGAGGCTAAAGAACGACTTCGCCAAAAGGAAAAAGAACGCAAGGAACGGTTAAAACAAAGGGAAAAAGAACGCCGCGACAAAGAAAAAGCTAAAAAAGCGGCGCAGAAAGAAAAAGCGGCCAACAGCAAAAAAAAGAAGCCACTCGGCGCCAACCTTGACCAACTGCCTGCCGTCGGTAGTGTATGGGAGAAGATCTTCCTTGCTATCTTCGCATGAATATTAGAAAACACTAAATAATTATCCACCGCGCCAATTCCCGCCCCGAGACGCTGAACTCGGCGCCTATCTTGACCAACTTTCTTCCGTCGGCGGTATAGGGGACAAGGTATTCCTTTGTATCTATCTGTTTTATAGCGTCTTCGGCTGTTCCGGATGTATCCATTTTGAACTCGAAAACGTAAATCGCATCGGCGGTTTTGACTACCGCGTCGGCACGACCGTCGGCGTCTTTCACTTCCGACTGCACCAACTGCCCCATCATAGTAAACATCAGGTGGAATATCAACTGAAAGTAACTTTCGTCTTTTTTCTCATTATCAACGATATCGTAAGGGATGCTTTTGAAGAAGGCTTTAACTTGCCGCATAAAGCCATCGGCGTCTCCATTCTTCAGTTTTTCAACAAAGGAGCCTGCAAAAAAACTGCCCATTATACTGACATCGGCAGGGGAAAAAATGTCCATCAGGTTCTTCGTAAAGCCATATTTCACCTCTTCGTTTGGGTAGCCGAGAATAAAGCGGTTATATTCAGGAACATATCGTTTAATAGTCAGATAACCGCTCTGATACATTACGGGTACCGGATTGGCGCTGTCAACACGATAGTTCGACAGGAAATCTATTGAGGCTTCAACTTCATTGCGGTCAAACAGACGCGGGTCGAACCGAAAATCCTTGATTAGTTGCACCAAATACGATGGGGTAGCGGTCGCAAACCAGTAGTATTCGATATACCTTGCATCGAAAGTGTTCAATACGCTGTAGGGATTATACATATCGTCACATTCGCGCGAGAAGTGGTATCCGTCGTAGTTCTTTTTCAGAAGCGCAAATGCCTCTTCGTCTGTTGTTTTCAGATGCTCTGCCAGCGCTTTGAGTTCGGGCTGAAAGTTGTCTTTGAGTTCTTTTTCAGTCAATCCGCAGATGCCGGAATAATCATCTCTCAAACTGATGTCTGTCAGATGATTAAGGTCGCTGAAGATGCTTACGCGCGAGAACTTGGTTACACCGGTAATAAAGACGAACCTCAGACAGTCGTCCATCTTTTTAAGTACTCCGTAAAAGCCTTTCAGCGATTTTAGTACTCGCTCGTGCAACTTCTCATCGAACATCGTTTCGAGCAGAGGCTTGTCGTACTCGTCAACCAGAATGACTACGCCAAGTCCTGTTTTTTCCTTCGCCCGTTTTATCACGCCTTCAAAACGCTTTGGGAGTGTTTTTTCCCGCTCGTCTTTGCCCCAAACATCTTCCATGTCGTTTACATTACCTTCCAATGCTGAGTAGAAATGCCTGTACGACGTGTATTCTTCGCCGGTGAAGTCGAGGTGAAAGACCGGATATTTCAGCCATTGCTTTTCTACCCCGCTGATATACAGCCCTTCAAAGAGTTCTTTCTTCCCAAGAAAGTAGGCTTTCATAGTGGACAGAAACAGCGACTTCCCAAACCGGCGAGGACGGCTGAGAAAGTACTGACTGCCGGAATCCAAGAGACGTTTGATGTATTCCGTCTTGTCAACGTAAACGCAACCCATCGTGCGCAGTTTCCCAAAATCCTGTATGCTCAAAGGCAAATTTCGTCTTTCCATCCGTTTGCGTCGTAAAAATTAATGACAAAATTACTGATTATTTTTCAATATGCAAAATTTTGCAGGTGAAATCTTACATAAAAACATACAAAATCGAACTTTGAGACAAATTGACCTAATATTTGAGACGAATTGTCCTATTTCATTAGTGCAAAAAAACGCACTTTTGCAGCATATTTTTACTAACTTATTTTATTAAAATTTTATGAAGAACAAGAAATTTATTTCAGGTATCGGCATTCGTAAGGCGCTAATAATAAGTCGTTTTATGAATCTTTTACTGTGTTTGACGGTTTGTTCGGTCTTTGCGCAAGCGCAGACGAACATTAGAATTACCGGCGTTGTGACCGACCCGACGGGCGAAAGCCTGCCCGGTGTGACCATCAGCGTCAATGGAACTACTATCGGTACGGCTACCGACGCCGACGGCAAGTATGCTATCACTGTGCCGTCGGCAAACTCTGTGTTGAAGTTTTCGTATATCGGTTATGCCGTTCAGGAGCAGGCAGTCGGCTCGCGAACGGTAATCAACATCACGATGAACGAAGACGCCCTTACGCTTGAAGAAGTTGTTGTTGTGGGCTACGGCACGCAAAAGAAAGCCTCGTTGACGAGCGCCATCTCGCAAATTTCGGGCGCCGAGGCCTTCAAAGACCGTGGTATTAATAATGTGTCGGTGGCGCT
>JAISUX010000040.1 GCA_031271805.1 Tannerella sp. | reverse complement strand
AACAATTCAACATTTCCGCTCTCATTTTTAGTAATCCTATAAATTAAATCTCTAAACTCTAATCTCTAATATCTAAAATCTAAACTCTAAACTCTAAATTTCGCTGCAAAGTAACGGATATTTCCAAATATATTTGTATCATATTTTGAATAAATATTGTTAAAATAGCGTTAAATTTTTTCGGATTTTGAAACTGTGTTCTTCAAAATTGCAAAAAACGATAAAAATTCCCCCTTCAATATCGAAAAACGACACGAAAAACCCAAAACACCGATTTTTGTATCAAAAACCGATATTTACAATTTAGCGGAAAAATTCGCCTTCCCGCCCCAAAAAATCCTAAATCTAAAATCTTAAATCTAAACTCTAAACTCTAAAATCCTGTCTAATCATTAATCAGCAACAGATCCTTGGCCACTTCGAAGCCGACGGAGTTATTTTTATAAATGTAGTCGATTATGGCTAATCCGAAGTCGAAAACCAATCCCGGTCCGCGACCGGTGATGATGTTGCCGTCAATAACCGTCGGCGCATTAACAATTTCGGCGCCTGTCAGTTCCGGCTCAATGCCCGGATAGCATGTCGCTTTTTTGCCTTGCAGCAGTCCGAGGCTGCCGAATACGCGCGGCGACGCACAGATGGCGGCTATCAGCTTCCCTTTAGCGTGGAAATCAACGATAGCCTCCCGTACCGCCTCATGAGCTTTGAGCATAAGGCTTCCGGGGCCACCGCCGGGAAGTACTATGGACTCAAAATCGTTGAGGTCAATATTTTCAAACAGAGTATCAGCTACAACGGGTATGCCGTGTGCTCCGACAACCGTTTCCTGTCCTGTGACCGACGCGGTTACTGTCTTTATGTTGCCGCGTCGCAAAATGTCGATTGTGCCTACGGCCTCCACTTCTTCAAAGCCTGTGGCAAGTAATACTAATGAGTTCATAATTATTGTGTAAATTTATAGTTATACGTTATAGTACCGCTTTGATTATTAGCGCCTTGTATTTTATTAAACTTAGCGCGTCTGGCAGCTTCAATAGCGCTTTTACGCATCGAAGGGGTGTCGATATTGGTGCCGCGTCCGATTTCGGCGGAAAGGACGTTGCCGTTAGGATCAACGGTGATGTTTATCACTATTCGTCCTTCCTCCATGCCGGAGTATGAGGGGCGTGGCAGTCCGCCGCTACCGACAGAGCGACCGTTGAGGTTGAACGAGCCGTAGCCTCCTATGCCCTGAACGGCGCCGGTGTTGGAGTTGCCGGTGGGAGCGCCCTGATTGCCGGCCTCGGCAGTGGCGTCGCCTTGCGACGAACTCTCCGAACTGCCGCTTCCAAAGGCCTTATTAGCGAGATTCTCAATATTTTCCTGTTGCTGCCGTTGTTGCTGTTCACGGCGAAGGCGCTCATCCTCGGCGCGTTTGCGCTCTATCTCCTCCTGACGCTCCTTTTCGCGAGCAGTATTGTCCACCGTCTCTTTTTTCTTTTTGTTGGGGATAGCGACGGTTTCTTCCTGGTCTTGTGAGATAACATCCTCATCGGCAGGCGTTTTGACTTTCGGTTGGGGAGGCGGGACCTCTTTTTGAGGCACGCTGGCGGCAACACGCGGCTCGTCGGAACCTATGGAAGCGGAAATATTGCCGAAATCCACGAGTATTCCGCTTTCTTCTTCAGGCACTATTGTCCGGAGAATATTGAAATAAAGAATAAGAAGCAATATCAGGTGTATGATAATTGTTCCTATCAATGCGGGAATGTCGTCCTTTTTGATTTTCATAATCAGTTCCTTTGCGGGCGCGCGGCGAGCACCATTTTAAACTTATGCTTGTTAGCGAGGTCAAGCAGCTTAACAACTTCACTGTAAGGCACTTGCTCGTCAATATAGAGGGCAACGAACATTTCGGGTTCCTTCTCGCGCTGTTCAATTAAAAAAGGCGTTAGTTCCTCGAAAGTCACTTGTTTAGCCCGATTCCTGCCGTATGCCACGTAAAAATTGAGATTTTTATCGACAATGACGCGAGACTGCGGCTTGGCTGCTGTCTGCTTCTGCGACTGTGGCAAAGTAACCTTAATAGCGTTCGGAACGACAAGCGTCGATGTGACCATGAAGAATATCAGCAGCAGGAAGATGATGTCGGTCATCGACGCCATGCTGAAATTAGCATTGATTTTGATTTTCCTTTTTAATGACATTTCTTCTGTTAATTAGCCGGTTCGTTCAATAGATCCATAAATTCCATAGTACGGGCTTCCATGTTGTTGATAACGCTGTCAACCTGCGCTACGAGATAGTTGTAGCCGAAAAGAGTTACTATTCCTACGACGAGTCCGCCGACCGTTGTTACGAGCGCTTCGTAAATACCGCCCGAAAGCAGCGTCACATCGACATTCGTCCCGGCGTTAGCCATAGCGAAAAAGGCGCGCACCATACCGGTCACCGTCCCCAAGAATCCCAGCATAGGAGCGCCGGCGGCAATAGTAGCGAGCACGGGAAACCCTTTCTCTAACTTTGCCACCTCCATATTGCCGACATTTTCAATAGCCACAAGAACATCATTCATCGGCCTTCCGAGACGCGAAATGCCTTTCTCTATCATCCTGGCGCCCGGATTGCGCGTTTTGTGGCAGAGGTTTATCGCCGAATCAATCTTACCGTCATGGATATAATCCCTTATCCGGTTCATGAAGCCTTCGTCCCTCCTGTTCGCACGACGAATTATCATTACCCGCTGGATGAATATGAAAATCGCAACAATGGACAATAACAACAATACGCCCATTATCCATCCGCCCTTAAGGGCAAGGTCTAAGATATTAATCTGCGCTTCGGTAGTCACCGTATCTACCGTCTGGGTTAAATCCGGAAGCGTTCCGGCAGCATCTGCAGCCTGATTGCTGACTTGTTGTAATAATATTAAAACATTCATACTATAATTAGTTAATTAATAAGTGCTTACTTTTCCACAAGATTTTCCGCAAGACATGCCTTGTACATCGCGATAGTCTTTTCCAGACCATAATATAAAGCGTCGCATATCAGCGCATGACCTATCGAAACCTCAACAATCCATGGGATTTGAGATGCGAAGTATGCAAGGTTCACGAGGCTCAGGTCATGTCCGGCATTCAGGCCGAGGCCTAATCTCTTGGCTTGGCGCGCCGCCTCGATGTATGGCGCGATAGCCGCTTCTTTCCCGTTTGCAAAATCGGAAGCGTAAGGGCCGGTATAAAGTTCTACACGGTCGGCTCCCGTCTTGGCCGCCAATTCGATATTTTGCAAATCCGTACCTACAAATATCGAAGTGCGTATATTATTCGATTTAAACTCCTCTACAATCTCGCTCAACCGGCTGAGATTAGCTTTCACATCCCATCCCTCGCACGACGTCAGGACTGTAGGCGAATCCGGCACGAGAGTGACCTGGTTAGGCCTGATTTTCTTCACCAAATCAATGAACTTCGGCTCCGGATAGCCCTCTATATTCAGCTCGGTCTTGATTATAGGCTTGATATCGTACACATCACTATATCTTATATGACGTCCGTCCGGACGCGGATGTACCGTAATACCTTGCGCCCCGAAAGCCTCGCAGTCTTTCGCTACCTGCTTCACATCCGGGATATTACCGCCCCGGGCATTACGTATTGTCGCAACCTTATTTATATTTACACTTAATTTTATCATGTTCAATTCTGTTATATCAACTCTTTTTTATATCTTTGCGGTATAAATCGTATGCAAATGTACGAATTTTTATTGAAGTAGCAGTATAATTTTCATAAAAGATATTAACAAAATGAGAATCGGAATTTTCGGAAGCGATTGTAAAGAAGATAAATTGCACGTTATCAAAGGGTTATTCTATAAACTTAAAACTCTCAATGCGGAGGTTTATATTCAACCTTCGTTTCAATCATTCTTGGAGCAAGCCTTCGGATTTGAACCCGAAACGGATGGAATTGTCGAGAACAACTATTACACACTTGACATCGTCCTGAGCGTCGGAGGCGACGGCACTTTCCTTCGGACGGCTATGCTCGTAAACGAATACGATATCCCTATCTTAGGCATCAACACAGGCCGGTTGGGTTTTCTTGCCGAATCCGGAAGCACACAGATTGACGATACTCTTGACGAGCTGTTTCGAGGAGAATTTTATGTCGAAGAACGTTCCATGCTGCAATTGCGCAGCGACAAGGGCGACGATTTCAGCGGGTTTGACCTCGCGCTGAACGATATCGCCATCATGAAGCGCGATAATTCGTCGATGATAACTATTCATACCTATCTCAACGGCGATTATTTCACATCCTATCGCGCCGACGGGCTTGTTGTCGCTACCCCTACCGGTTCGACGGCATACTCAATGAGCATCAACGGCCCCTTACTCCTGCCGCAAAATCACAATTTCATCTTAAATCCGGTGGCGCCTCATTCCCTCACGGTACGCCCGATTATCGTCCCGGATGACACCAAAATTATGTTAAACGTCGAAAGCCGCTCAAATTCTTTCCTAATTGCGTCGGACGGACGCTCCCAAGATTGCTCCACCGGTAAGATGCTAATAATCAGCAAATCAAAAAATACGACTCGGATTGTCAAGCGATTTAATCATACTTTTTATCAAACTTTGAGGGAAAAACTGATGTGGGGAAGAGACGCGAGAAGTTAAATAATTCTAAATCCGAGAAAATTTTCGCTCAAAAATTTGGTCGGAATACAAAAATACCCTTATCTTTGCACCGTGTTTTTCATGGTATTAGATTTAAGGTTAACAATTAAGATTGTGGTTGTCGTGAGACAACCTTTTCTTTTTTATATAGATAGCATTAAAAAATCCGATGTTTTTTTCCCGTTCCATAGCTGCCGTTCGTTTGATGTTTCGAGCTTCAACGCTAAGATATTTTTCGCTTATTATAAAAAAAAACCGTAAAAATCTATTTTGCAATGAAAAAATCACTATCTTTGCACCCTGAAATTAAAGATATATATAATATAGTAATAACATAAATACATAGTATTCAATGCAAAACAAAGGATTTGTAAGAGTATTCGCGATTCTGCTTGGCTTGGTATGTATCTTCTATTTGTCGTTCTCGATAGTGACAAGTAAGTACAACAAACAGGCAGAAAATTATGCGAACGGTGACGCTGCTAAAGAAAGTTTTTATCTTGACTCCCTGGCCAACAAGAAAGTATGGTTAGGTTATTCATTAAAGCAGTGTCGGGAGAATGAAATCACTTTAGGCCTCGACCTTAAGGGCGGCATGAACGTGATTCTTGAGTTGAACGTTGCAGACGTACTTCGCTCATTGTCGAACAACAACAAGGACGAAAACTTCAACAAGGCGATTAATTCGGCTTTCACCCGCCAGGCGACAAGCCAGAATGGGTTTATCAACCTCTTCGTAGAAGAATATAAGAAACTTGACCCGGGAGCGCGACTTTCGGCTATCTTCAGCACCTTCGAGCTGAAGGAAAAAATCACTCCCCAAAGCACTGATGAGCAGGTTATCGGCGTGTTACGCGAAGAATTGCAGAGCGCTATCGACAATTCTTTCAATGTGTTGCGCACACGTATCGACCGCTTCGGCGTCGTATCGCCTAACATTCAGCGCCTTGAGACCGACGGACGTATCCTTGTCGAACTGCCGGGCGTCAAAGAGCCGGAGCGTGTCCGCAAGCTGCTACAAGGAAGCGCCAACCTTGAGTTCTGGGAAACCTACGACTTGACGCAACTGTATCAGCAACTCGTTGACGCCGATGCTCTCTTGGCGCGCATGATCGAAAGCGAGACCGCCGAAACAACAAATGCTACGGACAGTATCGTCGAAAATGCCGCAACTACGGAGTTGGACGCTTTAGCAAAAACGGAATCGGAAATCAAGACCGACTCAACAGCCATATCCGAAGTCGATTCGCTTCTTGAGAATATTAGTCCTGATACACAGGAGGATGACCAATCGTTTGAAGAGTTTGCAAAACAACACCCGCTATTTGCAATTCTTACCCCTAACAGTTACAACGGCCAGATAGCACAGGGGCCGGTTGTCGGAATAGCAAGCAAACAGAATATGGCTAAAATCGACAGTTTCCTTAATATGCGCCAGGTAAAGGAAGTCCTTCCGAATAATGTCCTGTTCCGCTGGGGTGTCAAGTCGCGCGACGAAAACGAGCAATACTACGAACTGTATGCCCTGAAAGTGACGAAACGCGATGGTTCGCCTGCCTTAAGCGGCGACGTTGTGACGGATGCCAAAGCCGACTTCGCACAGGGTCAAATAGCCCGCGCAGAGCAGGAAGTCAGTATGACGATGAACGCCGAAGGTGCGAAAGAATGGGCGCTGCTGACGAAAGACAACATCGGCAAATGCGTGGCAATCGTCCTCGACGACTTAGTCTATTCGGCGCCCCGTGTCAATCAGGAGATTACTGGAGGTCGCTCGCAAATAACCGGACAGTTCAGCGTTGAAGAAGCCAAGGACTTGGCAAACGTACTCAATTCCGGTAAAATGGCTGCAAAAGTCAATATCGTCCAGGAAGACATTGTAGGCCCCTCCCTCGGACAAGCCGCTATCAACGCGGGCGTTATCTCATTCGCTGTCGCCCTGATACTGTTGATGATTTATATGTGCGCTATTTACGGCATCGTACCGGGTATGATTGCCAACTGCGCTTTGATATTCAATATTTTCTTTACCCTGGGTATTCTCGCTTCGTTCAAGGCTGTGCTTACCCTGCCGGGTATTGCAGGTATGGTGTTGACGCTCGGTATGGCCGTCGATGCGAACGTGCTTATATATGAACGCACGAAAGAGGAACTTCGAGCCGGCAAGCAAGTAGCAAAAGCTATCGCCGACGGTTACAGCAACGCTTTCTCGGCGATCTTCGACGGTAACCTCACGACTTTGATTACCGGTATCGTGCTCTTTATATTCGGAACAGGGCCTATCAAAGGCTTCGCATGGACGCTGTTGATAGGTATTTCGGTATCTTTCCTGACAGCCGTCTTCCTGACCCGCCTCGTATATGAATATTTGGTGAAGAAAGACAAAGTCAAGAACCTGACTTTCATAACAAATCTTTCCAAGAACTTCCTCTCCAACCCGAGATTCAACTTCCTCGGCAAACGCAGGACAGGTTATTTGATACCTACAGCAATCGTTGCCATCGGCGTAGTTGCATTAATGACGGTAGGATTGAATAATGGCATCGACTTCACCGGCGGCCGCAATTACGTCGTGAAATTCAACCAAAATGTCAGCACTGAGGAAATTCGCAATTCGCTCGACGAGCAATTCGACGGAGCGGTCAGCGTTATTACTATCGGTTCGGCCAACCAGGTACGTGTCTCGACAAACTACAAGATTGCCGACAACGACCCGGATGTCGATCAGGAAATTGATACCAAACTCTATGATGGCGTCAAGGAATACCTGCCGGAAGGCACTACTTTCGAGCAGTTTACGAGCGAGTTTGTACAGAGTTCGCAAAAAGTAGGCCCAAGTATGGCCGACGATATCAAGAACGCCGCTATCATGGCCGTCATCATATCCATGTTCTTCATGGCTTTGTACATACTGATTCGTTTCCGCGACATCGGCTTCTCGGCCGGCGTCCTCGTGTCGGTGCTTATCACAACTCTCTGTATCATAGCCGCTTATGCCATATTCTGGAAGATACTGCCCTTCTCAATGGAAGTTGACCAGACATTCATTGCCGCTATCCTGACGGTCATCGGATATTCTATTAACGACACAGTGGTCGTCTTCGACCGTATCCGCGAGACCATACGCGACTATCCCAAGCGAGACCGTTACCAGGTCATAAACGACGCGCTGAACTCGACCCTCGCACGTACATTTAATACTTCGATATCCACCCTTATTGTCATTTTGTGTATCTTCATTCTTGGCGGCGCCACGATTCGCAGTTTCACTTTTGCAATCATGCTTGGTGTGATTATCGGGACATACTCAACCCTCTTTGTTGCAACGCCTATCGCTTACGAAATACAAAAGCGCAGAATGGCGAAGAAAGGCATCGTCCTCGAACCGGCAACCGCAAAGGCGAGAATCTGAAAATGTCCATAACTATATATTAAACAAACAGGCTGGTTCCGAGAGGAGCCAGCCTGTTTTAATGAAAACCATTACATTCTACTTCTTCCTTTTAATCACAAAACTGTCATTTACTTTTTTAATTACCGGCGGAGCAAGAGGCGCTAATTGCGACTTTCTTGTCGAACGGGTCGTAGCAGGCACTTCGTCGTCGGCAAGAAACTGCTCAAACGAATAGTCGAAACCGGCTAAGCTCATTATACGCCTTACCTGCGCCCAACGGCTCGGAGCATTGTAATAATCCCAATCGTCATCCATACAACTCTCCTTTTCAGGACGCCATACGCCCTTGCCGTAAGTCAGTGCGCCTTCAAACGTTCCAACCATATCGTACTTCGTATTGCCGGCAAAACCACTCCATGTAGTCAATTCAATATCTTCGTAAAAATCAATGTTTTCTCTCCATCCGAAAGCTTTCACATAATTCTCCTCAGCTATTTCCTCTTCGGGAATATATTCATTACGATTATAAACATATTCGTCGGCCAACTTCGCAAAACCATGTCCCCCGGCCTCGTGGACAACAATCTCGCGGAACATACTTCCGACCGGACATAAATTTATCGAAAAGCCATTGGCTATTCCTTTCGCAAACACAGGATCATTGGCATTAGTTGTATAGTATAGCCAACTTGTACCGGCGTAAATATAAGCGTTGATAGGCATAATTATCATCCATTCATGAAGATCAGCATCATCAGCCAACAATTCTTCGATATCTTCTATGACTTCAATAAGGACATCAATGACTTTGTCATCATTGACGTAAATCGCTGTCGATCCCCCTCCGGCCCATGAACATTCGAATTTCGTATCGACCGTCACTCCTTGCGATTCTATACTTATCCCTTCCTCGTTCGATACCGCAACGATCATATACAGATTGAAATAATTGCGGTATTGGTTGTATGGATAGATTGAAAAGAAATTGTCGGCAGCCTGGCGCATATCGGTTTCATATTTCCCGCTGCCCTTGGCCATATCTTTCTCCGTATAGCCGTCGCCCATGAAAATGATATTAATGCCTTTGCCGACAGTCGCACTCTGCAGCTTGACGACGTCCAAATCCTTGTACGCAACCGATGCCGACGCTTTTTGGGTGACAACAATGTTAGCGCTTTCACCACCGGCATTAACCGTAATCGTTGAGACACGCAATTTATCCGTATTTTCTGGAGCGCTTATAACCAGTCCGTTATCTATCCTTTCGATATTCAACCAGTAGCCGTTGGCATCCGGGCCGAACTCCCAGGATGGCTGGTCGGTAACTATCATAATCGTGTCCTCGAAGGCTTCGGATGAATAGTCATATTTTGTCTGCGAGACCCATAAATAATGTTTTTCTACGTTCTTAGCCCAGTTTTCTATCGTAGCCGACTCCGCGACGATCAGGTCTGCGCTCAACAGCTGAGGCGTCTCCATTGTCTCGTTGAATCCGCTCAGAAGCGACGATATGTCGGCGTTGACCGTCGTTCTGTTCCCGTTTGTAAATTCGATTTCCAAGATCAGGTTTTGTGTTGATGATTCGACAACTCCGAGCAGACGCATATTTTTTACGGCAAAAAATGAATTGACGGTCATCGCGGTCGATAACTTGGACGAGCCTGACGGTTTGTCGGAAGACATATCAAATTCCGAGGCGATACCTTCCAATGTGGCGTTTATCGAGCGGATTTTTTGCGCTGTCTCGGCGGGCTTGATAGCCAGCTGCAGCGTCAATTCGCCCGTCCGCTGCCGCATAGTGACCTTGAGAGGGACATCGCGGTCGCGCTCGGTAACTATCCCTCCCGAACAGGAAAAGAAGAAGCCCGGATCCGGCACGACGCTCCCGCCTGAGGTGGCAAGTTTGACAAGCGTCCCATCGACAGTAAGATTCGCCGCTTCATTGAAAAAATAGAACGACGCATCGCCCGGTTCTACTACAAGATTAGCCGTTGTGCCGGTTAAATCCCTGAAATCCTGCGTTTTACCATCTTTGACGGAGATGATCCGCGCATGATAAGTCGATGGGATTTCCCTCTTTATCATCGACCAGTCCACAGTGATGTTGATTCCCCCCTCATCAGGATGCGAAGTCATATAGTCTTCTTCACACCCCGAAAGCAAAGCCGTCGTTGCGGCTAATAAGCTCAATATTAATGCCTTAATCTGTTTCATAAGAATCTCTTTTTATTGTGATGCCGCAAAGATACGACATTTTAAAGTATTTGCAAACCCCCCAAAAGGGGGATTTTTTCAAAAAATTTCAAATAACTATATTTTTCATTGCTTTTTGGGTGTTATTTTCCGTCACATATAAACAAAAAAGCAGGCATCTCACGATGGCTGCTTTTTTGTTACCGGTTTCCCGGTAAGCATATTGTAATAATGAATAATGAAACTCTTTTTTTAGGGTATCTCTTTAACACAACGCACGCCGACGATGTTAGTCTCGGAGCCGGGTATGTTAGATGTAAGACCCGATGAACCGGCCACATTTCTGCTGCCGTAAAC
>JAISUX010000014.1 GCA_031271805.1 Tannerella sp. | reverse complement strand
CTTGCTTTAGTTATAACGTCGGCTTCCGACGGCAGCAGCGCTACGCTTTCTTCGGGTAAGGCGGCTCTCATCGGCGCTGCTACCTCCCTGAAACCGTTCTCTTCCGCCGCAGTCAATGGTAAGCGCGTCAAGTCCGACTTCCACGCAGCAGCCGTTCAAGGCTTGGAGGATGTCAAAGAGGTCGTTTGGCTCAACCTGAAAGCGGAAAAAGAAGTGTCCGTCGCGTTAAATCATTGATTTACCATTTCAATTGTCAATCTACAACGCCTCTAATACCCGAAACTCCGGTTCGAGCGTGATATCCTGTATATTATTAAGAGCCGAAAAGACCGACAACTTCGTTTCATATCTTTGGGCGTGATATTAAACATATTCTGATTTTTTTTTGTTTTTTTGAAAGAAAAGCGTAACTTTGCTCTCTGAAAATGAAATGTTATGAAGAAAAAAGGAATAGCTATCACCCGTCCGCGTCGCTTCGGCAAGACGCTGAATATGAACATGCTTCGACGCTGCCGAGAGTTACTATCACGGCTTTCTGACTGCGCCGTTTGTGAAAATGGAGAATTACGAAGTGAAGTCGAACCGCGAGACGGGCGACGGGCGTTGCGACATTTTCTAATTCAAATCATGTAATTTTGCGATTGTTAAAAGTCAATATGTTGCATCGGTTTTATGAAACGAGGATTGAGAATTGTGCCGTTGAGTGTGACAAACTCAAGCGTAGGGGCTATCATTATGGTACGCTACGGTTGATTGTTGTAATTGCGGCTGCGGTTACCCTGTTCCTTTGTCGAGGCGAAGGGTGGGAGGTCTTAAGTTGTTTGGCATTGGCGTTTGTCACATTGTTTATTCTTCTGGTTATCAGGCATAACAAGGTCTATGCGCGGCTTGATTATGTTTCCGGAATGTTGCAACTCAACACCGAAGAGTTGAACGCCCTGAGTCATGATTTCAGCGCTTTTGACGGCGCTCCGGAACTGAATGACCTTCAACATCCATTTGCGTCCGATCTTGATATTTTCGGGCAACACTCTATTTTCCAGAGCATTAACCGCACGGTTATTGGCGCGGGGAAACAACGGTTGGCGGAGCGCTTTCTTGAGCCGTTGCGAGGTAAGGATGTTATTTTAAGCACACAGGAGGCGGTGCGTGAATTGTCGCAAAAGACGGATTTCAGGCAGCATTTTTGCGTCACGGGGAGGCTGAACGGCATTCTTGAGGCTTCGGAATGGTTGTCTCGTGATGATGGGATTGCTTCGCAGGCTTGCAATGACGTTGTGCGAAAAGAGGTTCGCAATGACGTTGTGCGGAACGTTTTTTGGCATGTAATGATGGCGTTTGTTCCGGTCTTGTGGATTGTCGTAATTGCAGCTTGTATAACGGGATTTACTCCGGTCAATATCCTTGGCTGGATGTTCACTTTCGCTCTTATCGTTGCCTATATCCCTCAAAAACGCATTAACAAAATATATAAGCATTTCGACAAAACAAAAAAGACGATAGAAGCATATTCTTTATTATTGCAAATTGTTGAAAATGAGAAATTTAACTCCGATATAACGAAGCGAATCCAAGCCAAAATAATATCAAGCAATCCCAAAGATAACGCTTCGCAAGTAATAAAACGCCTGTCTGTTATACTTGGGGCGCTCGACCAAAGTTTTAGTTTCGGAGGAATATTTTTGAACATACTGATACTTTGGAATATAAGGCAGTTAACGAACCTTGAGCGTTGGAATGATGCCAACGGTGAGCGTATCGGCGAATGGCTCGGTGCACTTGCCGAAATTGACGCCCTCTGCTCGCTCGGAGGCTTCGCATATAATCATCCTGATTATGTATATCCCACAATATCAGACAGTTATTTTACTTTTGAAGCCAAGGATTTGGGGCATCCGCTGATACCGGCAGATAAATGCGTCAGGAATGACTTGTCGCTTTCGGGAAGTCCTGATTTTGTGGTAGTTACCGGCGCCAATATGGCCGGTAAAAGTACTTTTCTCAGGACAGCCGGAGTGAATTTCCTGCTTGCCTGTATGGGTGCGCCCGTATGCGCCAAGTCGCTGGCTATAAGCCCGGTGCAACTGTTTACGAGCCTTCGCACCGCCGATTCTCTTTCGTCCGGGGAATCCTATTTCTTTGCCGAACTCAAACGCCTTAAAATGATAATAGACCGTCTGCAGTCGGGCGAGCAAATGTTTATCATCCTTGATGAAATCCTCAAAGGCACCAATTCGACCGACAAACAACGCGGCTCGCTTGCATTGATGAGGCAATTGACCGCACTCGGCGCCTGCGGCATGATAGCCACTCACGACCTGATGCTGGGCGAACTGGCCGAAGAATTTCCTCAAACAATCCGTAATTACTGCTTCGAGGCCGACATCGAAGGCGACGCCCTGACTTTCAGTTACCGTATCCGTGAAGGCGTCGCTCGCAACATGAACGCCTCGTTCCTGATGAAAAAAATGGGAATAACGGTTTGAGAACAATCATTTCTTTATCCATTTATTATTCTTGACCCCAATCTTATTCAGCGGTATGGGTTTCATGCCATATTTCGCCAACTCCTTCGATGAACACAGTGATTCGAGCGTTTTGTCGTTGGAAGGAATTACTGTATTGTTTTTCTCGATTTGGTCGTCGTTATGGCGGATAAACTCTTGTCGGCAGTCGATTAACAGATTATTTTCAATCGTATTAACATTCGGATTCAGGTGCAAGTCGGTTTGGAGTTCGGGATATCTCTTCCGATACACTTCTGAGCGAATATCGACCTCTTCGTAGATTTTTTTCCGAATCGCGGGGCTTTCCAAGGCCTCCGACCAACGTTGTTCCGACCATTTCGAGAAACTGACCGCCGCGAGGCATTGATAAAAGACGTTGTTACGAATCACGTTGTCTTTGCCGCCGTGTATTTGGACTGCGCCGAACTCAACTGCGCCGCAACGTTCGAAGATGTTGCCGAAAACTAACATACCCGAAATCATATCATCGAAACGCACACCGGCAGCGCCATGCCGTGTGCCGCCCGCAATATCCGACCAGTGGTTGTAGCGTATCACGATGCCGCGATAAGAGGGATTATAGAAAATATCTATGCCCCCTTGGTCGTCGGATTCATTGACTACGTGGTTAATATCGTTGTATTCAATCAGGAAATCGTTGCCTTCGAGCCTCATGGCTGAAGACGATGAATAGCGGAAGCTATTGTTGGAGATATGAATACCGCAACCGCTCAGGTGAAGCGCCGGTTCATAAGTGCGTTGGAACAGCGAAAAATGCTCTACGACAGTGTTTTCGACGAAATGCTCCGCCGGAGTAAGCGTCTTGCGGTCGCCACCGATAATCTTAATCCCGCCGTGGCCGAAAGTCGAGAGATAACAACCTCTGATGCCATTTCCCTCGCCTCCGTCAATGTGGATGCCGTCTAAGCCGAAGCGCTCAATCAGGCAATTCGACAATAAGTTGTTATTACCCCCTTCAATCTTTATTGCCGAGCCTCTTCCTTCGCGGAAAGTCAGGCCTTCGAGGGTCAGGTATGAGCAATCCTTTGTCTCAATCATGTAAGGCTCATTGAAGCACGTCAGCACAACGTCGGCCTTCGCAGGATTAATCCCTTCTGGCGGGTACCAATAGATCTTTTTTGACAGGCGATTGATATACCACTCGCCCGGGCTGTCGATTTCGCAGAACAGGTTGAGACCGAAATAGCGCAGACTGTCCTTATATCCGTAACCATGATAAGGTTCGGCTGTGTAAATCAAGCGTTTAGATATGTCGATTTTTTTTATTGTCTGAAAGTCGTCTTTCCAGTCCCAATACCAATAACCGCCGAGGCGGGCGTCGTTTTCCGATGCCCAACGGTTTTGATACGGATCGGTGTATTCGAAAACGCCTTCTTTCGTGCCGTGGACATGGGTATAGTTATCCGGCAACAAAGTCGCACCCATGGCTTTTCCGGCGCGGACGAACCCTTCGTTAGGCCAACGGGCAAGCGTCTGGAGTGTGCTGTTGCAAATCAATTCGGGACGCTTTCCGATGTCTGTCGGGTCGCCTAAATCTGTTATGCCGGCCTCGTTCAAGTCGGCTACATAGATTTTCCCCTGAACCTCGGCAGGCAGATTGCCCTTTACGAGCGCATCGTTTGCCGGTGTCCATTTTGATATGGTTTTGCTCCCGCTAAAAACAGGTTTTTCGCCTTCAACAGCCTTATAAATTACAGGCGCGTCTTCGGTTCCCGAATCTTCGGGAGTGAATTTAACAGCCTTTTCAAGAAGGTAAACGCCGTCTTTGAAATAAACCGTCACACCGCCTTGTTTGCGGTGCGTACTCCGAAATTCCCGAACGGCTTTTTGCGCCCCTTCAAGGCTTTTTAGCGGTTCCAACAATGTGCCTTTCGCGTTGTCGTTACCGGCAGGTGATACGTAAAAGACCTTTTCATCCTGACATGATAACAATAAAAATCCGGCTATCAATAGCGTTATTAATCTCATCATAGCCGTAATCAACCGAAAAGTACGTCCTTCATGTCTATTACAGGCAGCGGGGAGTGTTTTTCCCATTCGCCCCGCGTGAAGTCGGGGATAGCCACAACGCTTTTGTCCAATACCGAGCGTTCCGTAAGTTCGACTAACGACGACCATGCTGCCCCGTCGTAAACGGACTGGTCGAGCGGATAACCGTTTCGGATGCAGTAAATAAGGCGCCAGTCCATGATGAAATCCATACCGCCATGGCCGCCTACGGCCTTAGCTTTTTCGCCGATATATTTGCTTAGCGGGTGCTCGTATTTTGATAGCAATTCTTTCTGCTCGCCTTCTTTCATGAACTCGTGGGAAGCGGGTTGCAAAGCCACTTTTTCGTTGGGATATTTTATTGCAACGCCGTTAGTGCCTTGTACGAGATGGATGCGCGAGTAAGGGCGGGGCGAAGTCGTATCATGCTGAACCATAAGTGTTTTGCCGTTTGCTGTGTGGATGATGGTTGTGTTCATGTCGCCCAACTTGTAGCGTTCCGACTGTGTGATTCGTTCATCGTCTTTCAGGTTGTTCTTCGACCACAGAGCCAAGCCGTATTGATTGGTTGATACCGACGAGAGGTATTCCATTCTATCGCCGCGATTGATGCCGAGTATCTGAGCGATAGGGCCGAGGCCGTGGGTAGGGTAGGGGTTGCCGGTGTGATACTTGCTGTATTCCAACCTCCAGTGCTTGTAATATCCGTCGTATTTCGACTTGCGAAGGTCGTGAATATAAGCTCCTTCCGCATGAATTATCTCTCCCAGGACGCCAAGGCGCGCCATGTTGAGCGTGGCGAGTTCGAAAAAGTCATAGCAGCAGTTTTCGAGCATCATGCAGTGCAGTTGCTTCTCTTCCGCCTTATCGACAAGCGCCCAGCAGTCTTTTACCGTCAAGGCGGCAGGCACTTCAACAACGGCATGTTTGCCGTGATCCATCGCATAAAGCGCTATCGGGACATGCAATTCCCATGGCGTTGCGTTGTAAATCAGGTCAATATCATCGCGTTCGCACATTTTGCGCCATTCCTCTTCCTTAGTATAAGTAGCGGCTTCCTTGCGGCCGTTTTTCTTGAGGTTATTCTGTGCCCTTTCTATCCTTTCCGGAATCAAGTCGCAAATGGCAACTATCTCCGTGCCTTCGATATGGCTAAGACGATCGACAGCCCCGCCGCCACGTCCAAGTCCCACAACCCCTATTCGCACTTTGTCGATAGGTTTGCATCGAAGTCCGAGCACTGATTTCCCTTTCCTTGGAGGAGTGTCGGTTCCCGATAATATAGGATTTGCACCCGGATTTGTTGCGGCGGCTTGCATTTTGTCGCCAACAATGGCTAAGGCGCCGCCTGCCAATGATGTCTTAAAAAATTGTCGTCTGTTAATCATAATTTTTATATTTATTATTTCGTATAAATTCCTTTTATCACTTCGATGTCGATTTCTTTTGTGGGGTTGAATTTATCGCTTGAGATATATTCCAGGATACTTTGGCGGAACTGATTCGCTGCCGGACGTTGTGCGAGGTTGTTGGAAATATCCGCGCTGCAAAGCAACAATTTGCCCTTGCCTACTTTTGCCTCAAGCAATATGCCGAGTTTACGGTTCTTGAACCAGTCGTCGATGAGGTGCACTATCGGACGGTAATCAGCCGGAAAAGCCGTCATATCTATTGCGTCGCACTGCGAGACGATGTCCCACCATTGATAATCGCTGTAACACTCGGTCGGGAAACCGGCCAGAGCGGGATGGTCGGGTTTGCAATATATGCCGAGTGTATGTGGCGCCTGGCCGCGTGTCCAAGCGGTGTTCCAGAAAATCGAGGAGAATCCGACAGCGATGTCGCCGCCTTTCTCAGGTAATACGCTACCTTTGGGAGTTGCTAAAAGCACCGTTTCACCTCGATTCAAGGCTTCCGCTACCTGATTACTCCATTTTGTGGCAATTAATGCATCGACCTTGATCTCCGGTTTTTTTGCCGGGAATATCCATATATTCCAACTGTTTTCATACTTTGTGCCTTCGACTTTGGCGCTGACAATAAGCTGTTTAGCCTGCGCAATATCGGTGAGGTTATATTCCAAATCGCCAATTTCAGTGCAGTTATCTAAGGGTATTGTCGCTTTGTCGAAAGTCGTTGAAAAGTAGTTTTTCCCTTCTTTATCGGTGATAGTCAGGGCGATTTTCGCATCCTTCAATGGTTCTTCGCCGAAATGGGCGATTTCGATTGAGGCTTTTAGCGTCTCATCGTTTGTCCAAACCAATTTCTGGAACCGGATAAGCGGAACTGTCTGATTGCAGAAGTGGCCGTATTCTTCTCCGGTAACGTAACCCTTATCGTCCCAGAACGGGTCGAGGACGCCGACAAGAGCAGTGCCCTGGCCTGGGAAGTCGTGTAAGTCAAGCAATTGGAATCCGCCGAAGCCCGGGGTGCGCAGAGCCGCCTCAATATCAGCCTTGTAACAAAGTGTCTGCAACTTCCCTGACGCATAAAGAAATTCATCGCTGAGGTCGCTGAGATGCGCTTTTTCGAGCGTTTCTCGGAATATCTCAAAGTTTTTGGCTTTCAATACGCCGGTATATTTCTTTATCTCTTCGAGATTCGGATAGACGCACCATTGGCCGATTTCATGGCTGACGGTAGGCATGTCTTCACGTATTTTATCCCGCCAATCATAGTCGGTACGTGGCGGTTCGGCATTGATAACGCTTTTCAGGCCGCCGCCCCATGCCTGTATCCTTGGTGTGGGCGAGCTGAAAAAATCGGCAACAGGAATGTATGGCCAGCCGGCGCCGCTCGAATAGGCGCGGCGTCCGTCCTCAGCTTTCCAGTATTCTATGAGGTTTGTCAGGTAATCCACCTGGTTATTGCCTGCGGGTTCGTTGCCGTAAAGCAGGATGCAGAACGAAGGATGATTGCCGTATTCCTCTAAAATATACTTGCTTTCATTGAATAGCCATCCGTCGAGCCGTGTGCCGCTGCCTATGGACGCCCCTGAATTTGCCCACGAAGCACATTCGACATGAAGATAGATCCCCAGGCTGTCGGCAACGTCGAAAGCCGCTTCGGGAGGACACCATGAATGAAAACGGATGTGGTTTAAACCGTAACTTTGCGCTTTATCAAACATTTTTGTCCAGTACGATTTGTCGGTTGCCGGATAACCGGTAAGCGGGAAAATACAACATTCGAGTGTGCCGCGCAAGAAAGTCGGCTTGCCGTTGATATAGAAACGAGTGCCTTCTTTTTTAAATTCGCGGAAGCCGAATTGCGTGTATTTGACGTCCTTCTCGCCGTTGTAATTCACCGTAGCCTTGAGTTTGTACAGCGCCGGTTGATGCTCCGACCAAAGTTTTATATCGTCGCCAACCTTCAGAACGACCTCAGAAGACTTAGCTTCCTTGACTTTAACCGTTTCCGGCTGTCCGACAGGTTTGCCGTCACTTGTTTCGACCTGTAAAGTTAAAGTAACGTCTTTTTCATCCCAAATTCGTTTTGAGAAGCGAACGTCGGCTTTTACGGTTTTGTTGTGGATATCGGGATAAATCCCTACCGATTCGATGTTTATATATGGCTTTGCAGTCAATTTAATCTTACCGATAATCCCGTTCCAGTTCGATTGAGTATGGTCGGATATACTGTGCGAATTGACGCCTACGGGAACAATTACACGATTGTCCGTAATAATGGTCAATAAATGCTTGCCGGGAGTAATATCTTTCAATTCGTAACGATGTGGCGTAGAAAGGCTACTTCTTGTATTAACCTTGTTGCTGTCAACGTAAAGGGTTGTTTGCCAATGCGTTCGCTCAAGTTCCAATTCCACATACTTTCCTTTCCATTCTTCCGGAATCATTATTTCATGCTGATACCAGGCCGTTCCTTTGTAATATTTTACGGGATTCAGCCAGAAGGGGACTTTAACATTTCCAGGCCGACGGTACGGCTCGTATTCTGGCGCCATATACCACGATCTATCGACAATTTCGCCTGTCCAGTCCGTAAATACGCTGATGTCTTCGCCGTAGCCCTGTTCCTGAAGCGAACCGGGGAGTTTGATTTTATCGGGCAAGGCCTTTTTGAACCATTCCCCGTAAACGCCTTCGTCATTCGGGTCTAATGCGAAAGCCCATTCTCCCGACAGATCTATTGTGTCGTTGGTTTGTCGGCAAGAAAGAAAGAGCGTTACGGCCAAAATCGTAAGAAGAAACTGTTTCATAATTTAATTATAAATTGTTATTATTCTTCAAGCAAGTTTACTTCACGAATACGACCTGATTGCGTATCCATTCTTAAAGTCTTGATTTCAAAGGCCTTTATCGTTCCGTCCCATTGATAATCGACCGACGGAAAACGAAGCGTAAAGGATGTCGTATTTCCTGTGGTTTCGACTAATCGTATGATGCAGTCGTTGCCGTCTTCGGATAATTTGACCGCAGTGACGATAACATTAGGCGCATCTACCGACATGTAAGAGCCTGATTTGTACATTGTTCCGCCATGGATGCCCTGATATGCCGCAACGGGAGGCGCGATAAATTCTTCGGCTATGCGAGGGGCGTTTATCGTTTTCCAATCACCGGAGTGCGGTGTGAGTAAAAGCCTCATAGTCTGTATCCCCTGGTCCATCCAGATGTAATTGCCTTCCGGGGCGAGATCCGACAACTTGCCGGGGCCATGGTGGGCGTAAGGCGCCGAACGAGTGACCGTGATGCGCACATCGCTGCCGTGAACGCTATATCCGTATTTTGCATCATTGAAAATCGTCAGTCCGCCGCCGTTGCCGGTCATGTCAATCCAGCGTTGTCCCGGATCTTCTTCGCCGTTAGTTGCACGGACGATATGTCCGTAAGGCGTCTCGTAAGTGGCTTTCGGCGATTCTACGTCAACAGGAAAAGAGAACTTGAGCATCTTCAGTTTCTCATGCCAATTGAGAGAGACATTGCCTTCTATGTTACGCGAACCGGCTGTTAGTCTCCAATCAATCGTCATGTCGGAATCGCCGTAGGATGTGGTTACTCGAATTGCAGCGCGTAGCGGGCCTTTCTCGATTATTGACGTCTTAGCATTTCCGAACGCGCCGATCTCACCCTTGGTCGTGTATTTGTAATTGCCGGTAGTGTTCTTCGTGAAGTCAACTACTTCGTGGCTCCATGTGTCGCTCGGATCGTCAATGATGACGCCCTTGCAACCCGTTGCGCCGCCTTTGAACACGTCCTTTCCGCTCTCTTTGTCGTATATGCCTATCGTGCCGTCACCGGAAATAGAGATACGGTAGAACTCGTTTTCAAGGACGTTATCCCGGACGTTCACTTTCGATTCGGCAATGACGCCGTCGCCTCTGCGGATACGTATCTGGCGGTAGCCGAACGCGGGAAGCGAGGCATTGAATAATATGCGTTTGCGTCCGGTAACTGATTGAGCCTGAACGTATTGTGTCGGCAGTGTCCGTCCGCTGTCGTCCGTTACTATAGGCGAGGGCTTATTATTAATATCGTATTCGATGTTTGCTTTTACTTCCCAGGCATGAGGGTTGAAAACGATGAGATATTCCGAATCCGGATCTTCGGTAGGAATCTGCCATTCCAATTTTTGTAATGCTATCGCCAGAGCCGAGTTAGCTATGTTAAGGGCGTAATTATGCCCTTCGCGTGCGTCCTGCGAATGGACGGCTAACGAACTGCCGGCCAGACTGTCGTGGAATTGCAGGAAAAGCACCTGTTTCCATGCCTTTTCAAACTCATCCTTAGGATAACGCGCATTCCATATAACCGAGCCTACGGAAGTGATTTTTTCCGCCTTGACTAATGCCGCTTCCGAGAGGCGATTATTTTTTTTGATCTCGCTTTCGGCGCTGTAGCAACCTACGGCGTGATGCTGGAGGTCGTCATTGACTACCGGCAACGAAAGATTTTTTGCCCGTACATCGGCAAAATAACGTTCTGGCGAACCGAAAATGATTTTCGGCGCCCCTTTTTCGGCTTGAAGTTCGAGGATAGATTTCAGATTGCGTTTCGTCGGGCCGCCGCCGTGGTCGCCCACACCGTAGAAAGCGAGGAAATCCGTCTCAGGCTGTCCTTGGGTTTGTTTCAGGATGCTTTCGATGCGATTTTTCAACTCGTTTGACTCGTTATAACTATCCTGGATGCGATAAGTCAGCACACGTGTGCCATCGGGCGCTTCCCACCAGAACAGATCGGCCGGAATAGTCTTTTCGGAGGCTTGCGGACGCATGAAAACGTAATTTTTCATCCCTTGGAGGCTGATTATTTGCGGTAAAGTACTCGGATGGCCAAACGAGTCGGGATTGGCCGCAACGGTAGCTGTTTGACCGAGCAGTTTCCGGAGCGTTCGCTGCCCATACAATCCTTGTCGAACCATCGCCTCGCCGGAAGGAATGTTCATGTCAGGCTCAATCCACCAACCGCCCACTACAGCCCATTGGCCTTCGGCGATGCGTTGCTTGATCTCTTCGAGCATAGCAGGGTCGTTGTCGGCAACCCATTGATAAAACTGTGCGGATGTTGACATGAAAACCATGCCCGGCGTCTCTTTCATGCGGTCGAGCGCCGAGCGGAAAGTGCTGTGTACCACCGATATGCCTTCCGTCCACGGCCATAACCAAACCGGATCAATATGACCGTGCCCGATCATATAAAAAGTAAATTTCTTGGCATCTTTCGCCCAATTACTATCGGTAGTATATGCCATAACATTGTTTAATGGTGCAAAGGCAAACATTGCCGTGCCTGTCGCCGTACGACTGATGAAATCCCTGCGGGAAATCTTTTTTGATAATGAAGTATGTTTCATGAATAAAACTTTTTTATTTATTATATTTAAGACTGCAAATATAATACTTTTTGGTTTAATAAAATGAAAAATGCAAACATTTTTTTCTATGTAACGGCTAATAACGGGAAATTATTTGTATATTTGTAATACTTTAAGAAATAAAAATTTTTACACTATGTTTGCAAAAGAGACTTATATTCAACGCCGTGAACAGTTGAAAAAGACTGTCGGCAAGGGCGTATTGCTGTTTTTGGGCAACGACGATTGCGGAATGAATTACGAGGACAATGCCTACGATTTTCGCCAGGATTCGACCTTTCTTTATTATTTTGGCCTGTCTTACGCCGGGCTTTCGGCAGTTATCAATATCGACGAGGACGAGACGGTCATCTTCGGCGACGAAATTTCTATCGACCATATAGTATGGATGGGGACGCAACCGACGTTGAAAGAGAAAAGCGAGTCGGTCGGAGTGGCAAAAGTGCTGCCATCGGCACGGTTAAGCGCCTATCTTAGTGAGGCTTCGGCTCGTAAGCAGCCCGTTTTATATCTGCCGCCTTATCGCGCCGAACATCGCCTTAAATTGTCCGAATGGCTTTCGATTCCTGTTGCCGGAATCACGCCTTCGGTCGATTTTATAAAAGCGGTCGTCAATATGCGTAACTACAAATCGGATGAGGAAGTGGCCGAAATAATCCGCGCCTGCGATATCACCGCCGATATGCACATCGCAGCGATGAAGGCTGTCGGGGTAGGGAAGATGGAATATGAAATCGCTTCCGTCATTGCCGAAACGGCTTTTTCGGCAGGTGGAAGGCTGTCCTTCCCGACAATAGCCACTGTTAACGGCCAAACCCTTCATAATCATTATCACGGTAATAGAATTAAGGAGGGCGACATGTTCCTTGTCGATGCGGGCGCCGAAACCGAGATGGGCTATGCCGGCGACATGTCTTCGACTATCCCGGCAGGAAAGAAATTTTCGTCGCGACAGAAAGACGTTTACGATATTCAGGTAGCATCCCATCTTGCTTCGGTGGCCGCTTTGAAGCCGGGCATACCATTCAGCGACGTTTACGACCTGTCGGCCGGGATTATTTGTGACGGCATGAAATCGCTCGGGCTGATGAAAGGCAGTAGCGAAGATGCTGTCGTTGCGGGCGCTCACGCAATGTTTTTCCCTTGCGGCCTTGGCCACATGATGGGTCTCGATGTGCATGATATGGAGAATCTCGGCGAAGTGTATGTCGGTTACGACGGCAAGCCCAAAAGCACGCAGTTCGGACGCAAGTCGTTGCGCCTCGGACGTCCCCTCGAACCGGGCTTCGTACTTACTATCGAACCGGGCGTCTATTTCATCCCCGAACTCATAGATCTTTGGAAAGGCGAAGGCAAGTTCAAAGAGTTCATAAACTACGACAAACTCGACGAATACCGCGATTTTGGCGGCATCCGCAACGAGGAAGACTATCTTATCACGTCGGACGGATGTCGAAGATTAGGCAAGAAAATCCCGCTTACCACCGCCGAGGTCGAGGCATTACGCTGAGATCTAAACGCTTTCGTGTTCGGTGCGCCTGATGATTTCATCTTGCAGGCTGGCGCCGAGGTCGTTGAAGTAATCGCTGTAGCCGGCAACACGCACTATCAGGTCGCGGTGCTTTTCGGGGTGCTTTTGGGCATCGCGAAGAGTATCTGCGGTGACAACGTTGAACTGTATATGGTGGCCGTTCATGCGGAAATAACTGCGAACGAGCGATGAGACCTTGCGTATCGCCGTGTCGTCCTCAAAGAAGGCGGGGCTGAATTTCTGGTTCAATAGCGTGCCGCCGGTGTGCAGATGGTCGATTTTTGAAGCCGACTTGACTACCGAGGTCGGGCCGTTGATATCAGCGCCCTGAACAGGCGAAATGCCTTCCGAGACCGGCGTTCCCGACCTGCGTCCGTCGGGACTTGCGTGCATCACGCTTCCGAAATAGACATGGCAGGTAGTAGGCAGCAGGTTAATCCGATAGGCCGCGCCACGAGGACTGGTGTGGCCGCTTATGGCGTCCGAATAAATATTGAAAACGTCGATCAACTGCGCGTCGGCGCAGTCGTCATCGTTTCCGTACTTGGGGGTGGCGTATAGCAGTTTGTACAATAATTCGTCGGCATCCGCGAAATCATTCTCAAGCGCTCTAACAAGTGACGGCAGGCTAATGTAGTGATTATCAAATACATGTGTCTTTATTGCCGTGAGAGAGTCCGTTATCGTGCCCAAGCCTACGCCTTGTACATAGTTTGTGTTATAGCGTGCGCCGCCTTGGATATAATCCATGCCGCGTGCTACGCAGTCGTCGATTATCAGCGACAGGAAAGGCGTCGGAATATGCGACATGAAGATCTTCTCAATAGCATTATTAGCCTTGATTTTGATGTCGGCGAAATATCGGACTTGCGCACTGAAAGCCTTGAGCAACTCTGCGTAGTCGCCTATATCCGATGCTTTGCCGGTATGCAGTCCGATTTGTTTGCCTGTGCGCGGATCGAAGCCGTCGTGCAGTGTCACTTCAAGTATTTTCGGCAGGTTGAAGTATCCGCAGAGGATATAACTTTCCGTTCCGAAAGCGCCGCTTTCGACGCATCCGCTGGCGCCGCCGTCACGAGCATCCTCGACGCATTTTCCCTGATTTACAAGCTCTTGCACTATGGCATCGGTATTGAAAATCGACGGTTGCCCGAAGCCTGTCTTGGTAATTTTGATTGCGCGGTCGATGAAACTGTCGGGGTTCAGGCGGCTCAATTGTACCATTGAACTTGGTTGCAAGAGGCGCATTTCTTCAATAACGTCGAGCAGTATGAATGACATCTCATTTACGGCATTTTGCCCGTCGGTGGTCAGTCCGCCGATGTTGATAAGGCAAAAATCGGTATAGGTGTTGCTCTCTTCGGCTGTGACGCCGATTTTGGGCGGCGAAGGGTGGTTGTTGAATTTGACCCAAAACGACTCCAAAATCTCGACAGCCCGGTCTCGCGTCAGCGTACCGGCCTCTGTTTCGGCTTTGTAGTAAGGATAGAGATGTTGGTCGAGACGTCCGGGATTGAATGAATCCCAGGGATTTAGTTCGGTGACGACTCCAAGATGTACGAACCAATAGTGTTGAAGCGCTTCATGGAATGTTTGCGGTGCGTGCGCGGGCACCCGGCGGCATATCCGCGCCATTTCCGTAAGTTCGGCCTTGCGCACCGGATCATTTTTTGTGGCGGCGAGCTTATCGAGTTCTTCGGCATGGCGCGAAGCGTATTTAATGAGCGCCTCGGCGGCAATCCGCATCGCCTTGAGTTCCTCGAATTTGTCGAGAGCCGCCGCATCGTTCATCCAGTCGAGCTGTGCGGCGCTCGAATCAATATCGGCGATGATGTCGAGCATCCCTTTCTTGTAAATCTTATATCCGGCGACGGTGTGCCCCGGCGCGCGCTGCTCCATGAACTCGGTAAATATCCCGGCGTTGTAGGCATCGTGCCATTCCGCCGGCATCGTGTTCATGATGCGGTCGCGGTTGGAACGCCCTTTCCAGAACGGAATGATAATGTTCTCGTAGGCGTCATGCGTTTCCTTATCGACGCGAAACCATACTTTTTTGCGCGTGTTCAGGATATCCAAGTCCTGAAGCGAGTGGACGGTGATTTCCGGATAGGTTGGCGTGGCTTTTGGCGCAGGCCCTCGCTCGCCGACAATCAACTCATCTTCATTAATGCAAATAGCCTTGTTAGACAGCAGATAATCAAATGATTTAGCTCTTTGTACGGGAATGGAATCCCCGAAAGCGACGTTGTTTTTATAGAACTCAGTCATAAGCAAAGCCCTCTCGGCCGAAATCCGATTGATTGCATTGAGACTTTGTTCGCGTAATTTTTTAATTCTTGGCGTCATATTAATATGAATTTTAAATAATTATCCTCCTATATGTGTTAAAAATTTTTCCGTTTCAAACCGCGTTTTGATCGTTTCCAAATCAGTTTTCGAGGGCGCTTTAATATCTTTGAAACGGTTTTCGAGTTTGAAACGGCTGTATTTACGGACAGCAGTGTTGTGGAATGGCAGCAGGTCGATGCCTATGATGTTTCCGGACAAACTTTTCAGGAAAGAGATGCTGCGCGAGATATTTTCGTCGTTGAGTGTCGCTTCGGGAATTATCGGCATCCTGACTCGTACCGAAGCTCCCATAGCGCTTAGCCGCTCAAGATTTTCGAGGATGATGGCATTGGATACACCCGTATGGAACAAATGTAAGTCATTGTCAATCAGCTTTAAATCATAGAGGAAAAGATCGGTATAGGGTATTATTGCCTCAAAACTATCCCAGTGAGCGAAGCCGGATGTATCGACTGCCGTATGGAAGTTTTCTCTTTTGCATAGCGCGAGCGCCTCGGCAAGAAAATCAGCCTGCGCCAACGGCTCGCCGCCGGAAAAAGTCACGCCTCCGCCAGATTCTTCCATGAACACACGCTCCTTGCGAAACTCCGCAATTAACTCCTCCGGCGTCATCTCATATCCGATGGTTTCGCTTTCTACGAAAGCCTTGTCGCCGATCCGCACTGTCTTGTCAACCGTGCTTATCGCCGCGCTTCGGCTCTCCGGATTGTGACACCACCCGCAAGCGAGCGGACAACCCTTCAAAAACGCAGTCACCCTGATGCCCGGCCCGTCATGCACCGCAAATCGCTTGATATCAAAAATAACACCTTTCATCTTCCTCCGATCTTCCTCCGAAATAAAAATTAAATTTGTATCAAAAAACCTGACAAAGATATGAAATAAATTTTGTTTTTCGTTCGGTTTATATTACCTTTGTGCGAAATTTTTTGAAAAATATGACTGAAATATCGAAGTTGGTAAGGGACAATATCCGCAATCTGAAGCCCTATTCGTGCGCTCGCAACGAGTTCAAGGGCGAGGCCTCGGTATATCTCGATGCCAATGAGAATCCGATGAACGCGCCTTACAACCGCTATCCCGATCCGCTTCAGGAAGCTCTGAAACAGAAGATTGCGGCATTAAAATATGTGCGCCCTTCGCAACTGATGCTTGGCGTCGGCAGCGATGAACCCATAGACCTCGTGATTCGCATCTTTTGCCGTCCGGAGCATGACAACATTGTCGCCATCGACCCGACATACGGGATGTATGGCGTTTGTGCCGACGTCAATGATGTTGAATATCGTAAGGTGCTGTTAAACAGCGATTTTACTTTTGATGCGGGGCGACTTCTTGCCGCTGTCGATGAGCGGACAAAAGTCGTCTTTCTCTGCTCGCCCAACAATCCGACGGGCAACCTCTTGGATAGCAATGAAATACGTCGTGTTTTGGATGAGTTTCAAGGCATAACGGTTATCGACGAGGCTTATATTGATTTCGCTCAAAAACCCTCGTGGCTTAACGAACTCGATCGTTACCCGCGCCTGATTGTGATGCAGACTTTTTCTAAGGCTTGGGGGCTTGCTTCGGTTCGCTGCGGAATGGCTTTCGCTTCGGAAGAAATAATTGACTACATCAACAAAGTGAAGTATCCGTACAACATCAACATGCTGACGCAACGCTTTGTTTACGAGCAGTTGGACTACGAGGCTAACAAGGACAGATGGGTTGCAATGCTGCTCCGGCAAAGGGAAATCCTTAGGGAAAAACTTGAATCCATACCCTTAGTGGAAAAGATTTACCCTTCGGATGCCAACTTTCTGCTCATCAAAGTGCCCGATGCAACGGCTGTTTATAATAACTTGGTAAACAGAGGTATAATTGTGCGTAATCGCAATAATATTTCTCTTTGCCTTGGTTGTCTGCGCGTTACTGTAGGTACGGAATCGGAAAACGGAATATTAATAAATGCTTTAAAAGAAATATAGAATGGAAGTAACAGGAAAAATTATTGTAGTATTGCCTATCCAAACGGGAGAAGGTCGCAATGGAACGTGGAAAAAACAGGAATATGTCGTTGAATATGACACGGCGGCTCAATATCCTAAGAAGTTGATGTTCAACCTGTGGGGCGACAAAATCGACCAGTTTAACATTCAGCTGGGGCAGACACTGCGCGTCAGTTTTGACATTGATTGCCGTGAGTATCAGGGGCGTTGGTATAACGATATCCGCGGATGGAAAGTCGAACCCGAAGCATCATCGGAGCCGATTCCACCCGAAATCGAAGACTTAGCGCCGCTGCCGGATGATTTGCCTTTTTGAAAGTATTTATTGAAAATTCAAAATTGTAATGAAACGCAAAGTTCTCTTCATCGACCGCGACGGGACGCTTATCGTTGAACCTCCGCAGACTTTCCAGGTGGATACGCTTGAGCAACTCCAATTTATGCCCGGCGTTATCCGTAATCTCTATTTTATCAGTAAAAATACTGATTTCGAGCTTGTTATTGTTTCAAATCAGGACGGTCTCGGTACAAATGCTTATCCGCAGGAAAATTTCGACCGTGTGCAGGCAAAGATGCTCGAAATATTTGCAGGTGAGGGTATTGTGTTCAATGATATTCTCATCGACCCCTCACTTCCGGAAGATAATTCGCCTAACCGCAAGCCACGGACAGGCATGTTGACAAGATACATGAGCGAAGATTACGATCTTGAAAACTCTTATGTCATCGGCGATCGCGAGACGGATATGCAGTTGGCGCAAAACCTCGGTTGTAAGGGACTACTCGTTTCCGCCTCGAACTCATGGGATAAGATAAAGGACGTCCTTTTCGCGGGCGAGCGCAAGGCGACAGTCCGCCGCAAGACCAAGGAAACCGATATTAATATTGAGATCGACCTCGACGGCGATGGTCGTTGCGACATTTCGACCGGCATAGGTTTCTTTGACCATCTGCTTGAACAGATAGGCCGTCATGGCGGTATGAACCTGATAATCAAGGTAGAGGGCGACATTGAAGTCGATGAACACCATACGATTGAAGATACAGCCCTTGCCCTCGGCGAGGCGCTCTACAAAGCTCTCGGAAATAAGCGGGGCATAGAGCGTTACGGCTTCACGTTGCCTATGGACGACTGCCTGTGTAGCGTAGCCCTTGATTTCGGCGGACGTCCGTGGTTGGTTTGGGATGTGGAGTTCCGCCGCGAAAAAATCGGCGAATTTCCTACCGAAATGTTTCCTCATTTCTTCAAATCCCTGACCGATACGGCTCGTATGAATCTAAATATCAAGGCCGAAGGCGGGAATGAGCATCACAAAGCCGAAGGTGTCTTCAAAGCCTTTGCAAAGGCTATCCGCGCCGCCGTTAAACGCGACGTGTACAAGTACGATTTGCCGTCAACTAAAGGGACGCTCTGATTCGTTATCAATCGTTTTAGCAATCTTTTCTATATTCAAACTGCGCGCCGAAGCGTCGAAAATATCATGATAAACGCCGTTTTGATGATAAATTTCGTCATGCGTTCCGTGCTCCATGACGCGGCCTTCTTTTAGCGTGTAAATCGTGTCGGAATCAATGATTTGCGAGATACTGTGCGAGATAATTATGACCGTGCGGTCGCGTTTTATTGCGTCGAGGCTGTTCTTGATTTGTTCGGTAGCGATAGCGTCGAGGCTTGCCGTCGGCTCGTCAAGAAAGATTATCGGCGGGTTCTTGAGAAACATCCGCGCGATGGCAATACGTTGCTGTTGGCCGCCCGAAAGCAGCGAGGCCTTCGATTCGAACTGCTTAGGCAATGCCATGATCTGGTCGTAGATGTAGGCCTTGCGTGTCGCTTCAACCACTTCTTCGTGTGTCGCTTCCGGATGCCCGTAGCGAATATTTTCTTCAATTGTCCCGTTGAAAATATGGTTTTTTTGAAGCACAAGGCCGATATGTTCGCGGAGATATTGCGTATCGTATTCGCGCAAATCAACATCGTCGAGAAGGATCGTCCCCGAATCGGGCTGGTAGAATTTATCGAGCAGGTTGACAATAGTGCTTTTCCCCGCCCCCGAAAGCCCGACTAAGGCTGTAATCTTCCCGCTCTCGATAGTCATGCTGACGTTGTGCAAGGCCTTGATGCCGTTAGGGTAGGTGAAATCGACATTTTTCATCTCGAATGTCCCGCGGATGGTTGCCGGACGGTATGTCCCGCTCTGTTCCGTCTCATGGTCGGCATGGAGTATGTCGAAGAAGCCTTCGGAATAAATCAGTGCGTCATTCATCTCGTCGTAAATCCGGTGCAGCTGGCGAATCGGCGCCGAAACATTGTTGAACAGCATGATATGAAACATTATAGCCCCGATTGTCATCTGCCCGCTCAAAACCAAATAAGCCGTCAGGATGATGATGAATACCACTCCGACCTGCTCGACAAAGCTCTTCAGACCGTCGAAAATAAAACTTACTTTGCGCGTCTGCATCTGGTTGTCGGTCAGCTGTATCTGCAGTTGCAATTGTTTGTCGGCCTCAATGTTTTCGCGGTTAAACGATTTTATTACGTTTATCGACTCGATGATGCTCATTATGCCATGGCTTTTGACTTCGCGAAACGTTCGACGCTGTGTGCGCCAGCCTTTCAGCTTCACCGCCTGCCTGTAGGTGATATAGAAATAAACCGGAATGATGCACAAGGCCGTCAACCCGACGTATGTATTGGCGTTGAACATAAGCACAAGCGCGATCAGGGAACTCGCGAAAAGCGGCAGTATGTCTATGAAAAAATTCTGTACCAATCGGGTGAGGCTCTCTACGCCGCGGTCGATGCGCGTCTGCAGTTTTCCGGCCTCATTGTCGGTCGCCGTGTAGAAGGCCATCCGGTATGTCAGAATCTTCTCGATTATCGACTGCGCCAGATCTTTTGACACCATTATCCTCAGCCTTTCGCCGAAAAATTTCTGCCCGAAAGTAATGAAGGCCGATAGCACTTCCTTGCTCAGCAATATGACCGAAATCGTCAGCAGAATCCCTGCCCCCTCGACCATGTCCTTGCCGGCCTCGACGAGTTTGTTGACCTCGTCAACAGTGTATTGCAGCACGAGAGCGTTGACCTGCGCAGCCAGCGATCCTATCAGCGTTAACCCCAATGTCCCCGCAATAAGCCAACGATATGGGCGGACAAATGGATAAAGATTACGAAATAATACATGCAAAGTCATCTCATTTCAATGAAAAATCGGATACAAAGTTACTGAAAAAAAATGTAACAATTCATTGCAAAGATGCAAATAAATATGTAAATATAACATCGAACGTTAAAACGGAGTCCTTTTTTATTACGCCGGCTTAAAATCCGAGAATTTTATGTATTTTTGCACCCAATTTTAAGAAAAATATGTCGAGGAAGAAAGATAAAAAAAATAAGGTTCAACATCAATCGCCGCCCCCCAAAAAGGTGAAGAAGAAAAGGATAAGAAGCCCTTTCTTTGAATCGGTGAAGCATTACACGACAAGTCCCCGTGTTCATTTTATCATCGGACTTATCGTTGGACTTTTCACAATATACATTGGTATTGCGGTGTTGTCGTTCTTTTTCACCGGCAAAGCCGACCAGAGCATAGTCAATGCCCTCACGCCGTCGGAACTCATCCTGAAAAAAGACGGTCTCGGCATCGTCCGGAATTGGGCGGGCATACGCGGCGCCTATCTCGCCGAAATCATTATAAATGAATGGTTCGGCATCCCGTCGATGCTCCTGATTTTCTTTCTCGGCTCGATAGGTTTCAGAATGATGCGCCTGTGCAGGATTCACCTTTTACGCCGTTTCCTTATATGCTCGATTGCAACGATTTGGAGTTCGCTGCTGCTTTCGTTCGTTTTTTCGGGAGCTAAGGATTTGCTGTTTTATCGTGTCGGGGGGCTTAACGGCGATTTGCTATGTGATTTCCTGATAAAAAACATCGGTCATATAGGTGTGGTTATCTTGCTGTTGGCGATTTTTGTTATTATGATGATATTCTTGAACAAAAATTTTGTGCCCTATATACAGGATAAACTTTCTTTCGGGAAAGTCGGCAGGCAGGTATTGGTTAGCTGTACCGACGAAGATGAGGATGAACCTGAGCCTTATGACGATGAAGAGGAGGAAGATGAAGACAGTAGCGAGGCCGTAACTTCCGCAGTCAGTGACAGCGACCTCGAACCGTTTGTAGTACAGGTTGCGACAGGCACCGACGACGATAAGCCCTACGATCATCTTTCGGAACTCGGCACTTACGACCCGCGCCTCGACCTTTCGAGGTACGTTTTCCCGGATATCGGCCTGTTGAAGAAATATGACCAGCCCGACAAGCAAGTCGATATGGAAGAGCAGACGGAAAACAAGAACCGCATCAAGAAGACGCTCGAAGATTTCGGCATCAACATAGTCTCCATAAAAGCCACCGTCGGCCCGACAATAACGCTCTATGAAGTCGTTCCGGACAAGGGAGTGCGTATATCCAGGATCAAGAATCTCGAAGACGACATCGCCCTCAGCCTTGCCGCCCTCGGCATCCGAATCATCGCTCCGATGCCAGGGAAAGGCACGATCGGTATAGAAGTGCCTAACAAAAACCCGCAAATAGTCTCGATGGAGTCTGTCGTCTCGTCGCGTAAGTTCGTCGAATCCAAATATGAACTGCCGATAGTGCTTGGCCGCACCATTACAAACGATGTCTTCATGTTCGACCTCACCAAGATGCCCCACTTGCTTGTCGCCGGAGCAACCGGGCAGGGTAAGTCCGTAGGCCTCAACGCGATAATCACCTCGTTGCTCTACAAGAAGCATCCCGCCGAACTCAAATTCGTGCTTATCGACCCCAAGATGGTCGAGTTCAATATCTACGAGGACATCGAACGCCATTACCTCGCCAAGCTGCCTGAAATGGACCATGCCATCATAACGGATTTCAGCAACGTTATCGACACCCTCAAGTCGCTTTGCAAGGAGATGGACGATCGTTATGATTTATTAATGAACGCGCACGTTCGTAATATAACGGAATACAATTCCAAGTTCATAAACCGCAACCTCAACCCCGAAAAAGGCCACCGTTTCATGCCTTATATCGTGGTTATTATAGATGAGTTCGGCGACCTGATAATGACTGCCGGCAAGGAGATCGAGATGCCTATCGCCCGCATTGCACAAAAGGCGCGCGCCGTAGGTATCCACATGATTATAGCCACCCAGCGTCCGTCGGCCAACATCATCACGGGCGTTATCAAGGCCAACTTCCCCGCCCGTGTGGGCTTCAAGGTGTCCTCGATGATAGATTCGCGCACGATACTCGACACTCCGGGCGCCAATAAACTCGTCGGGCGCGGCGACCTGCTTTTTTCTCAGGGAAATGAACTTACCCGCGTGCAGTGCGCCCTTATCAATACCGAAGAAATCGAAGGTATAGTGAAATTCATCGGCGACCAGCCGGGCTTTGAATCGGCTTACCAGCTGCCGGAAGTCCTTGACGAAGGCGCTGACGGCGGCACAAAAGCCGTCGATATGACCAACCTCGACAGCCAGTTCGAGGATGCCGCCCGCCTGATAGTCACCCAGCAGCAAGGCTCGACCTCCCTTATTCAGCGCCGCTTCTCGATAGGCTACAACCGCGCCGGCCGCCTTATGGACCAGATCGAAGCAGCCGGCATCGTCGGCCCTATCGAAGCCGGAAAGGTTCGCCAGGTGCTCGTCCAGGACTTAGACCATCTCGAACAGATACTCAACCGATTGCGCAGTTGAATCGAAATATAAAGAAGTATGAAGTGTATAAAAGTAGCGATAATATTACTTTTTGCGGCAGCTTTCTCCGCTTTCCCGCAATCCTCCGACCCGGCGGCGATTATCGACCGCACCTTGCGTCAATACGACGAATGGGGTGGGGTAGAAGCCCAATTCTCCATCAACATCTTTTCCGAAAAAAGCTCGGTAAACGAAAGTTTTGAAGGGGCGCTGATAATGGTCGGCGACAAGTTCCGCCTCACGACCCCCGACGTAATCGTGTGGTTCGACGGCGTGACTCAATGGACTTACATGGTGCGCACGAACGAAGTCAACGTCAGCGCGCCGACCAAAAAAGAACTCCGTGAGCTCAATCCCATGTTGCTCTTAAATGACTACAAAAAAGATTTTGACGTGAAGCTGACGGGCGAAAGCACTACCACCAATGCACGCATGGCTTACGACATCGCCCTGACCCCGAAACGCAGCGAGGACATCAAACGCATCGAAGTCCAAATCGAAAAGTCAAACAACCTGCCTGCGCGCTTGGTTGTGATATTGAAAAACGATACCCGTAACACCGTCAATATCGGCAAGCTGGGTTCGTTCACATCCGGGAGCGACAGCTGTTTTGTCTTTCCCGAAGCCCTGTATCCCGACGTCGAAATAATAGATTTAAGATGAAGACAGACCAAGCTACACCCCGGCCATTAGCCAATAATATCGCCAACTGGTACGCCATTTATACTCATCCGCGAGCCGAAAAGAAAGTCCGCGAGCGGCTCGAAGAGGCCGGCGTGGAATGTTACCTGCCTATGCACCGCGGCCCGAGGGTCTGGTCAGACCGCGTCAAAATAGTCGATCTGCCCCTTTTCAACTCCTATATCTTTGTGCGAAGCGCCGAAATCAACCTGTTTCCACTGCTGAGAATCAACGGGATTGTGAGAATAATCTTCTTCAACGGCAAGCCAGCCGTCATAAGCCAGAAAGAAATTGATATTATCAAGGATTTCATTATCCGGACCGAAGGCATGCAGCTTTGCACCGGCGACGAGGTCGAAATCCTGACCGGCGCCATGAAGAAATTGTCGGGCAAAATACTTAATATAGGAAAAAAATACATTTATCTCCGTATGGAGTACCTGAATGCAACCGTCTGTGTTAAAGCCGATTGCGTTGCATCGACAAAAAGGATTAAATGAAATATCCGTAAAATATTTCAGGGTTTAATAAATTATTTATAAATTTGCATATTCATATAAAGGATTTTAACGGTGAAATTTATGAAACAAATAGTTTTTATTTTAATGACTGTGGCGATGTATATGCTCTCATCATGCGCCACGCCGACCGATGTGGTGTATTTCCAGGACGCGAGAGATTACGAGAATTACAAGAATATCGAACAATTCGATGTTTATATTCACCAGGACGACCTGCTGGCCATTATGGTCAACAGCCAGGCTACCGAGGCCGCCCTTCCGTTCAACCTTCCCATTGCCAATTATTATGTCGGCGGCGATACTTACGGCCAGCAGCGCATGCTCGGCTACCTCGTCGATAAGGATGGCAATATTGATTTCCCCATCCTCGGGAAGCTAAGGGTCGAAGGGCTTTCGCGCAACCAGCTGCGGGAGCTGATAAAGAGGCGACTTATTGACAACGGGTTGTTGAAAGACCCGATAGTTTCGGTCAACTTCCTTAATTTCAAAGTCTCGGTCATAGGCGAAGTGAACCGCCCCGGCTCGTTCACCGTCAGCGGCGAGCGCATCACCCTGCTCGAAGCCCTTAGTATGGCCGGCGATTTGACTGTTTACGGGCGTCGCGACCGCGTATTCGTCCTGCGCGAATCCAAAGGCAACCGCACTATCCTCATCCACGACCTCACTCAAACAGATATATTTAATTCACCATGTTATTACTTGCAGCAGAACGACGTCGTCTATGTCGAGCCTAACAAACGCAAGATACAGCAAAGCGACATAAACCAGAATAACAGCGCGGCGGTATGGTTGTCGGTCGTTTCGGTTGTGCTTACTGCTACGAGTTTAATCGTTAATGTTATAAAATAATTTTCAATCTATGAACGAGCAAAAAATATACAAAGAAGATTCCGTCAGGGAAGAAGAATCGACCTTCAGTCTGTACGATATTTTCAGGATAATCAATGACAACTGGTACTGGTTCGTTATTTCGGTTTTTTCCTGTCTTGCCATTGCGGTGGTTTATCTTATGTGGGCGCCGAAGATTTACGAACGCACGGCCTCGGTTCTTATCAAGGACGATAAGACCAATACCTCCGAGACGGCGCTGTTCCAGGACTTAGCCGTCTTTGAAGGCAAGAGCAATGTCAACAACGAAATGATCGTTTTTAAAAGTTTCAGCCTCATGGCCGAAGCCGTCAAGAGGTTGAAGCTCGACGTCAGCTACACGGTGCGCAACTATCTCCGCGTCCAGGAGCTATACACCAATACCCCCGTCCTGTTCACCTTTATTGACGTCGAAGAATCGCAATGGGTCTCCCTCAAAGCGAAGCTCTTGCCGGATAACAAGATTGAGCTGTCGGACTTCAAGACCGCAGGCCTCGAAAACGACGAGCCGATCGTAGTCAGCCTTAACGACACGATCAACACCTATTTCGGTAAAATCGTGGCCGCGCCGACGCTTTATTATAACGACACCTGGTTCGGCAAGCAAATAACCGTCAGCCGCTCGAACCTCAAGAGCGTGATAACCGGTTACAGGAACGCGATAATGGTCAATCTGGCCGATAAACAGACCTCGGTGGTGAACCTGTCGATAAAAGACGTCTCCGTGCAGCGCGCCGAAGACATCCTAAACACCGTCATTGCAATCTATAACGAAGAAGCGATTAACGACAAGAACGTGATAGCCGTCAATACCGAGAATTTCATCAATGAGCGCCTGATAATCATCGAGCAGGAACTCGGCAATGTTGATAAGATGATACAGTCGTACAAGACCGAGCACCAGCTTACCGACATCAACAGCGACGCCCAGATCGCCCTCCAGGAAAGCAGCGCCTCGAGCAGCGAAAGCATCATGCTCCAGAACCAGCGCTCGATGGCCGATTATGTCCGCAAATACCTTTCCGACCCGGCCAACAGCACCGAGCTTATCCCCTCCAACACCGGCTTGGACGATATCAATGTCGAAAGCCAGATAGTCAATTACAACCAGCAGCTGCTGAAGCGCAACCGCTTGATTGAGAACAGCAGCGAGCGCAACCCCGTAGTCCAGGAGCTCAACAACGGCCTCAGCTCGATGCGCCAGAACATCATGCGTGCTATCGACAACCTTATCGTCAACCTCGACATCCAGCTCCGCAGCGTCAGGGCGCGTACCGAACGCACCCGCGCGCGCATCTCCGCCGTCCCCCAGCAGCAAAAAGAAGTGACCAGCATCGCCCGCCAGCAACAGATCAAAGAGCAACTCTACCTCTACCTCCTCAACAAGCGCGAGGAGAACGCCCTCAACAAAGCCATCACCGAAAGCACCGCCCGCATTATCGACTCCGCCACCGGCTCGACCGACCCCGTCGCCCCCAGGAGCATGATCATACTCATCGCCGCCTTCCTTATCGGATGGGCTATACCCTCGTCGGTGCTGTATCTCTTGATGATGTCCGACATCACCGTCCGCGGGCGCAAAGACCTTACCAACGTCCTCTCCATCCCCTTCCTCGGCGAAATCCCGTTCAAGAAGACCAAGGGGCCGAAAGGCAAGCGGGTGATCGAAAGCGTCGTAGTACGCGAGAGCGGGCGCGACCAGCTCTCCGAAGCCTTCCGCATCCTGCGCACCAATATGGACTATATGCGGGTCGATAAAGACGAGATAAAAGTCATCATGGCGACCTCGTCGTACGTAGGGTCGGGCAAGACCTTCGTCTCGTCCAACCTCGCCGTCAGCCTCGCCATGACCGGCAAGAAAGTCATCCTTGTCGATATGGACATCCGCAAAGGCACGCTCGGCAAAGGCATAAACGACTTAAGTAAAATCGAAGGCGATGACACGGGGCTGACAAGCTACCTCTCGAAAATCACCGATTCGGTCGAATCAATCATCATCCGCGACAAGAAATTCCCCAACATCGACCTTATCCTTTCCGGTCCCGAGCCGCCCAATCCGGCCGAGCTGCTCCTCAGCCACAGGCTTGACGAGCTTATCGAGCAATTGAAGTCGATGTATGATTATATAGTCATCGACAACGTGCCGGTCGGGATGGTCGCCGACGCGATGATTTCAAACCGCGTGGTCGATATCACGCTCTATATCATCCGTTGCGGCAAGATGGACCGCCGCATGCTGCCCGAAATCGAGCAGCTTTACCGCGAAGGGAAGTTGAAGAACATGGCCGTCATCCTTAACGGCGTCGGCTCGGCCTTCGGCTACGGATATAATTACGGCTACGGTTACGGCTATGGTTACGACAAAGAAGATTAAGCGATATAAGGTATGAGTATTTTCATCCCCAGGAAATCGTTTTTGGCCTCCGGACTGCTCCGCGGGGCGACGGACGTGCATTGCCATCTGCTTCCGGGCGTTGACGATGGGGCGAGGAATTTCACCGAGTCGCTCGAAGCCCTCCGGAGGCTCTACGAACTTGGCGTGGAGAGGCTCTACCTCACTCCTCATGTCATGTCGGACGTACATAAGAATACCCGGTCATATTTGCTTGACGCTTTCGAGGTCTTTGTGTCGCGCTTCGAGAACTTCGCGTACCGCAAGATCCCGAAGCTGAAACTCGCCGCCGAGTATATGCTCGAGCCGGCCTTCGAGAAGCGTTGCAAAGAGGGGCTGCTGACCTTCGCCGACGCCCACGTGCTCGTCGAGACTTCCTACATTACCCCCCCCGTAGGCCTGACCTCTATCCTCGAACGGCTGCTGGAAAAGGGATACTCGCCCGTGCTGGCGCATCCCGAAAGGTATCGCTACATGGACGGCGAGGAATTCTTCGGCTTGAAAAACCTTGGCGTGAAGTTCCAGCTCAATATGCTTTCCTTGGCGGGGGCGTACGGCAAGGATGTGAGGGTGAAGTCCGAACGGATGCTGCGTAAGGATATGTATGATTTTGCAGGCTCGGATTTCCATCACCTTGAGGCTCACGAGCCTTTCCTTGAGGCCAGGGCGCTCTCGAAGAAGATGGCAGCGGCCTTGAAACAACTCTTTGAAAATAATAAAACGTTATGGTAAAGATAATAACCCTCACAGGCGATTTGGGCAGCGGCAAATCGACCGTCTCAAGGCTCCTCTGCCGGCGCCTCGGATACGATTACATCTATACGGGCGAAATACAGCGCAGGATCGCCGAACGCTACGGGATGACGACTACCGAGCTGAACCGCTACTCTGAGACCCATCCCGAAATCGACCGCGAGATCGACCTCACCTTCGTCGCCCTCGGAGAGTCCGAACGCTTGGTGGTGGATTCGAGGCTCGCGTGGTTCTTCATACCCGCCTCGTTCAAGGTTTTTTTGAGAACGGATTTGGAAGTGTCGTCCATGAGGATATCGAACGACAAAGGGCGGACAAGCGAATCCTACGCCGGCCCCGAAGAGGCGGCGCTCAATATTCTTGCCCGCAAAGAGAGCGAGAACCGGCGCTATATGGATCTCTACGGCGCCGACTGCTCCGAGATGGCTAACTTCGACCTCGTTGTCGATACTTCCCGCATCACGCCCGAAGAGGCTGCGGATGCGATTATCGACGCCTACCTCCGGCGGGAAGCCTCGGGAGGTTAAAAAAGATATGTCAGCAGGACGGTCGCGGCGACGCCGTTGTTGGTGTCTTTCGACTCCGGGTAGCGATCGGTGATGCCCCAGTTCAACCGGCCGCTTAGCTCGAACGAATTGTTGCTCCCGAAGCTCAATCCCCCGCCTGCCGAGACGGCGAGGTCGAACAGGTCAGGCTCGCCGATGTCCAGCATCTTGTTCGCCTGCGACAGCAGGTAGCCCACCTTAGGCCCCAACTCGAAAAACAGCAGCCGGCTCGTACCTACGTAGGCCTTGAACATCAACGGCGCAGCGAGGTAATCATGGTGGAAATTCACTTTCGTTGTGCCCGTCTTCGAGTTCTCGCCTTCCTGCGAATATATCAGGGAGGGGGCGAAAAAGAGGTTGCACCGTGTTTTACGCTGCAGCGGTATCTGCGCCAATCCGCCGATGACCAATCCCGGCAACCGTATCTCCGAGCCGCCGTGGAGCTTGGCTACTACCGACGCCTGGGCGCCCGCTATGAGGCCGAAGCGCGTCCTGTCGCTGCAATAATCCTTGTCGTTCCACAATAATTGCGCGGAACATTTTAGCCCAAACGTTACCATTAAACATATCAGCAATGGCAAAAAATAATTTTTCATCATGTTGAATTTCTTAAAAAAATGTTCACAAACATACGACTTAATAATCAAATTGCAAAAAAAAACCGTGATTTTAACACTTATTATGTATCCCGGGGGGATTTGGGATGTCCCAAAATGGATTGGGGAAGCCCCAAAATGAATTGGGGATGTCCCAAAATGAATTGGGGATGTCCCAAAATGAATTGGGGAAGCCCCAAAATGGATTGGGGATGTCCCAAAATGAATTGGGGAAGCCCCAAAATGAATTGGGGATGTCCCAAAATGGATTGGGGATGTCCCAAAATGAATTGGGGAAGCCCCAAAATGAATTGGGGAGCCTCCCAAATGACTTGAGAAGCTCCCCAAAACGGTTCGTGAGGCCCTGGAGCCGCCGGCGGCGTTAAGGCCGGTAGTTGCGGAAGAACTGGGGCAGCTTGTGGAGGGGCTTGAGCAGGAATGTGTACCAGCGCGGGCGGAGGCGGTTGATGAGCCAGGCCTTTTTGTCCTCGCTGTTGGCCAAGAGGCGGTTGTAGAGGTTCTTGTTGCTGACGCCTCCCATGCGCATTTTGACTAAGACGCGGGGGATGTATCTCGTCCTGATCTGCATCTTGTAGAAGACGCGGAGGATGAACTCGTAGTCCGACGAGTTTTTGAAATCGGTGCGGAAGGCGCCGTAGATGCCGTAGATTTCGCGGCGGACAAATACCGTAGGGTGGGGCGGCATCCAGCCGTGGAGGAATGAGCGGGAGTCGTAATGGCCAGATTTCCAGTAACGCTTCACGCGGCTGAAACGGCGCTTATCGACGAATATCAAGTCGCCATAGACGGCATCGCACTCCTCGTCGAACTCGGCCGCGACCCGGCTCACAACGCTGTGGTCGTAGTAAGCATCGTCCGAATTGATTATCCCGATGACCTCGCCCGTGGCCATGGCGATGCCTTTGTTCAAAGCGTCGTAGATGCCCCAGTCAGGCTCCGAAATCCATCTCAGCCGCCCGCCGAAGTCGGGGGCGTATTCGCGGATA
>JAISUX010000135.1 GCA_031271805.1 Tannerella sp. | reverse complement strand
TTATTTTTTAATAATTTTTTTTTTTTTTTTTTTTTTTGATTTATTGAGAGTGAGAGAGAGAGAGAGAGAGAGAGAGCGAGAGAGAGAGAGAGAGAGAGAGAGAGAGAGAGAGAGAGAGAGAGAGAGAGAGAGAGCAAAAAAGTGAAAGAAAGCTATGGAAACTGTTTTTATCCATTAGCATAGCATGTTGTGTGACTTTTTCTTTTGCGCAAAGGAACGTGACCGGAACGGTTGTCGATAACATCGGTGAACCGTTGTCGGGAGTGAATATTACCGTCAAAGGAACAACAACAGGTGTAATTAGTGATGTCGATGGAAAATATGCCATTGTGGCTCCGGATGAAAATTCTGTACTGGTTTTTTCTTACGTTGGTTTTATAAAACGTGAAATGACTATAGGAAACAAGAATATAATTGATGTAACTATGTTAACCGATGAACAGCAACTCGGCGAGGTGGTTGTTGTAGGATATGGGACACAATCCAGAGGATTAATGACGACTTCGGTAAGCAAACTTGATGGTAAAATTCTTGATAATATACCTTATGCAAATATCGGTTCCGCATTTCAAGGCACACTTCCCGGTGTAAGAGTTCAGAGTACTTCCGGGCAACCTGGCGCACTACCTCGAATAATTATCAGAGGAGGGACCTCTATTAATAGTCCCGACGGTTCAACCCCTTTATATATTATAGATGGCATTCAAAGAACGGAAATGAATGACGTTAATGCTGCGGATATAGAATCCGTTCAAGTATTAAAAGATGCTGCAGCAACATCAATTTACGGATCGCGCGGTTCAAACGGCGTTGTTATTATTACAACCAAAAGCGGAAAGGCAGGAAAAACCGTAGTAAGTTATAACTTAAACGTTTCTGCAGCACAGACAGGCCGATTGTACGATCTTGCTACGGCAAGGGAATTTATATATTTTCAGAGGCGCGGACTTGCGGAAAGCGCTAAGAATGTGCCTTCCGTTGCCGCACAATTGACACAAGCCATGGCTGGTGGAATCGGCAATGACCTAACAAATAATACACCTTATACACCCATGTACCTGTCTCCCGAAAATGAATATAAACTGCAAGAAGGATGGGAAACAATGCCTGACCCGCTGGATCCTACAAAAACAATTATCTTTAAAGGAACTGATTTCCAAGATAAGATCTTCAGAACGGCGCTTTCTATGGATCACTCTTTATCAATTTCCGGAGGAACAGATAAATCAACATTCAGTTTAGGTTTGGGGTATTTGGACAATGAAGGCGTTGCAATCCAGACTGACTACAAACGCTACTCATTTAATGCAAATGGAAATATAAAGATAAATGACAAAATACAAATAGGCGGCCGAGCCACATATACTTATTCGCCCAGTCAATCCGTGCCGAGTGAGGGAACAGTCTTTAAAAATGATATAGCAACTTCTCCCGTCACCAAATATACATTTGAAGATGGTTCTTTAGCGCCCGGAAGATTAGTTAGCCAAGGAAATCCGGTTTATTATATATCCATTTACGATAGAAAAAATGTCAGGACTACTGCTTCCGTATCTGTGGATTGTGAATGGGAAATTATCTCTTCCCTCAAATTTTCGCCGCAAATATCATTTTTCCAGACACGTCAAGACATAAGATCTTTTACGAGAGCATATTTGGATGGCCCTACTACTCCGAATAATACACGCAGTGCATCTGCTTCTGCGACTAACAATATGACTTTACAGATGAACGGAGTGTTGTCTTATGTCAAGTCATTAGCGAATAAGCACAATCTTGACGCACGTGCGGGTTATGAATATTATGGCAATATGAGTGAATCATTAAGCGCTGCGGGTCAAGGCGCCGCAACAGATAATATTCCGACATTGAATGCCTCGGCATCACCAAGCAGTGTCAGCGGCTCCGAATCAAAATATGTTATTATCGGTTATTTCGCAAGAATAAACTACGATTTTGACCATAAATACCTGCTTTCACTTAATGCAAGATTTGACGGAGCATCGCCTTTAGGTGATAATAAAAAATGGGGGTTCTTCCCGGGCATTTCAGTTGGATGGAATTTACACCAAGAACCGTTTTGGGAATCAATTATTCCGATAATTAGTCAGTTGAAACCAAGAGCCAGTTACGGCGTCAATGGTAATATCAGCAATTTAGGTGCGTATGCAGCACAAGGAACTTATGCTGTCGGTAGTAGGTATAATAGCATGGCTGCGATTACTAATACCGTATTGGCTAATCAAAATTTACAGTGGGAACAGGCTAAAACATTGGACTTCGGAATTGATTTGGGATTGATTGACAATCGTTTCAATATTGTTTTTGATTATTACAACAGAATAACAGATAATTTATTGGCCACATTAGCATTACCATATTCCACAGGTTTTTCCGGCATAACAACCAATATGGGTTCTTTGCAAAACAGAGGATTCGAACTCGAATTGAACACGCAGATTTTGCCAAAGGCTCTTCCATTTCAATGGAATTTATCCATAAATACGGCGAAGGTTAAAAACAAGATTCTCAAACTGCCTGATAATGGCGTTGAAAACAATCGTTCGGGCGGTTATTATATTTGGGACCCGAAACGGAATGATTACGGATGGTTTGGGGGATTACAGGAAGGTGGCACAATAGGAGACCTGTTTGCATACAAACAAATCGGGATATACGCCACAGATGAAGATGCCGCTGCCGACCCGGTAATAGACACTTTAGTGCCATTAGCAAATAAAACGAAAACCGGAGGCGATGTTAAATGGTTGGATTCCGATAATAATGGGAAAATTGAAGCCACAGACCGTGTGTATGTGGGCAATCAATATCCAAAATGGACAGGTGGATTTTCGAATTATTTCTCGTATAAAAATTTATCCCTGTCTTGTCGGATGGATTATACGCTTGGGCATACGATTTATTATGAAACCGGAGCGCGTCTATTAGGAAACTTTTCCGGACAGGCCGGTCTTTCTGCCGAGATAAATAAATCCTGGCAAAATCCCGGAGATATTACCGATATTCCAAAGTATTATTGGGCGGATCAAAATCAAAAAAGCAATCTGTATAGAGGTAATTCAAGATATTACCAAAAAGGCGATTTTCTGTCAATTAGAGAAGTGACCATTTCATACACAATTCCCTCGCAATTGGTAAGCAAACTGAAAATAAGTAGTTTAAGAGTGAATTTGACCGGAAATAATCTTCATTATTTCACCAAATATCAAGGATTAAATCCTGAAGATGGCGGTACCGACAACGGTAGATATCCATTGCCCAGGACATTATTTATGGGATTGCATCTGTCGTTTTAATTAATAATAAAATTCAAGAAAAATGAAAAATAAGAGTATAGTTTTATCGGGATTGTTATTCATTATAGTTGGAATAATTCCTTCTTGTTCGGACGAACTTTATCAGACGCCGGTAAGTTCAATAACCGGTAGTTCGTTCTGGAAAACCGAGGATGATGCAAATGGTGCATTATATGGTATGTATTCAAGACTCCGAAGCCAAGCCGAAGATAATTTTTTCTATTGGGGCGAAGCTCGAAGCGAAGACCTTGCTCAAAGTTTTGGTATAGCTACCTGGAGTGAATATTATTTTAAAAACACATTGAATGTGAATTATCCCGGACCAACATGGTCAGGAATGTACACTGCCATGCATGATGCCAACCTGTTACTTAAAAATTTGCCTAATATATCATTCAAGCAAGAAAGCGTTAAGAACAATTATTTGGCACAGGCATATACCACACGTGCATTTCTGTATTTTGTAATGGCTCGTACCTGGGGCGACCTTCCGCTTGTGACCGAACCAACGGAAGGATATAGCGCAGATCTCTTTCATCGTGGCAGAAGTTCTCAAGAAGAAATTTTCAAACTGATAAAATCGGATTTAGACAATGCCATTAATCTATTTCCCAATAATTCATTCCCAACCGGAAGAAATACATGGTCAAAGATTGCGGCACAGACTTTGAAAGCCGATGTTTATTTATGGACTGCAAAAAGAATGGGAGGCGGTGCAGCAGATTTAAATACGGCATTATCCGCTCTTAACGAAGCTGAAAAAGGCGACATGACTTTATTGGACGATTTTTCCCGAATATTTGATTATGATAACAAGGGCAATTCGGAAATTGTTATGGCAATCAGATTCTTTTATTTGGAATCTCCCAATCAAACTATTTATGATGAAATGGGATTAGGCGGCGGAATACTGCCATCTAATACCGATGCTGAAACCATGGCCGCGATCGAAGGCGCTCCCGGCGGCTTTGCCTATTGGGCTATAGCGCCACATATAAGAAGTAAATTTTCGGATGATGATCAACGAAAAAAAGCGAGCTTTCTTGAAGTATATACCGTAGATGACGCTACAGGAGAAAAGACTTTTTATACTGCATGTCCTTGGAAATATAACGGGATTGTAGAATCAGGAGTTCGACGATATTTTGATGATTTTGTGATTTATCGCTTGGCAGATATTATCTTGATGAAGGCTGAAGTTAAAAATGCACTTGGGCAAGACCCGACAGAGGAAATGAATAAAATAAGAAAACGCGCATATAAAACCGATTTTGATTCACATTTATTTGTGAATGGTTCAAAGGATGAAAATGATGCGGCGATATTAGAGGAAAGGCTTCATGAATTTCTGCTTGAAGGCAAATATTGGTGGGATTTAATTCGTTTTGATAAAGTGTTTGATCTTGTTCCTTCGTTAATCGGACGTGGAGAAACAGATCGATATATGTTATTATGGCCGATTTCATTACCGACTTTAACCTCCGAACCGGATGTGGTACAAAATCCGGGATGGTAAACTTTTTGTTTTAATTTTCAAAATACAAGCGATGAAAAATATAAGATACATTTTATTATCAATGGCATTTTGTCCGTTTTTGGGTTTTGGGCAGGAAGTAATTGATATTGGGGATAATAGAGAACTGTTTGTCGATGACTTTTTGATTGACCGATTAGATGGTGTGGTTTTGAAGATGCACGAACCGCACGACGAAGGCGCTGTTCTTTATTTCGATAAGCCTTGGGAAGGAGCTTTTTGCGGATATTGCACAGTTATTAAAGACGGCGATATCTTCCGGGTTTATTACCGTGGAAATCCCGGAGGAAAAGACGGTACAAATATTGAAACAACCTGTATCGCCGAATCGAAGGACGGAGTTCATTGGGAAAAGCCGAATTTGAAATTGTATGAAATCAGCGGAACGCTTGATAACAACGTGGTTTTGGCTAATCAGGCTCCTTCAAGCCATAATTTCAGTCCGTTTTTAGACACGAACCCTGACGTTAAATCCGGACAACGCTATAAAGCTCTTGCAGGAGAAGGTAAAAACGGCCTCGTAGCGTATGCTTCTCCAGATGGGATACATTGGGAAAAAATTCGGGAAGACGGCGTATTCAAGAAAGGGGTCTTTGATTCGCAAAACGTCTCTTTTTGGTCGGAAAGTGAAAAATTATATCTATGCTATTTCCGCATTTGGACAGGAAAAGGATATAGCGGCATTCGTTCGGTCGCAAGAACAACATCCGTTGACTTCATCAATTGGACTGATCCGGATACAATGACATTCGGTAATACGCCTCTTGAGCATTTATATACGCAGCAGACAAGTCCGTATTTCCGGGCGCCTCATATTTATTTTGCAATCGGTGGACGCTTCATACCCGGAAAGCAAATCCTCTCCGAAGAACAGGCTAAAGCGCTGAATGTTAATCCATCGTATTTCAAAGACTGCGCCGATGTATATATGATGAGTTCGCGCGGAAGCAACCGATACGACCGTACTTTTATGGAGGCCTTTATCCGTCCGGGGATAGGGCTGAACAACTGGGTATCGCGCTCTAACTATCCTGCGCTGAACGTAGTTCAAACAGGAGAGCATGAGATGTCACTCTATGTCAATCAGGATTATGCCCAACCTACGGCTCACCTTCAAAGATACTCAATGCGCATCGACGGTTTTGCCTCATTATCAGCGCCATATAAGGGCGGCGAAGTGGTCACAAAACCATTACTGTTTTCTGGCAAATTTCTTGAGATAAACTATTCAACTTCGGCTGCCGGCGAATTGCGATTTGAGATTCAGGACGAGAAAGGGATTGTCATTCAAGGGTTCGGTTTGGATGATTCGGATATGATCACCGGAAACGAAATATCAAGAATAGTTTCGTGGAGTGGGAAGAATGATTTGTCGGCTTTATCCGCAAAAACAATACGCCTGCGGATTTATCTCAAAGACGCCGACTTATATTCTTTGCGATTTAAGGATAATAAAGAGTTATAAAACGATACTTGATGTATGGCATATTGCGCGAGACGCACATCCTCGTTGGCAAGGGCGGCTTCGTTGTTGCGATTAAAAAAAGACTGACCCCGTCGGCCAGTCTTTTTTTTCTTAAAAATCAGCGTTATTAGGGGTTCGGGGGAATGGTATGACGTCTCTGATGTTATTCATTCCGGTAACAAACAGCAGTAGTCGCTCGAAACCGAGGCCGAAGCCGGCGTGTGGACAGGCGCCGAACTTGCGTGTGTCGAGATACCACCACATGTCCTTCATCGGAATATTCATCTCTTTGATGCGCGTCAGCAGCTTGTCATAGTCGGCCTCGCGCTCGGAACCGCCGATAATCTCGCCTATCTTCGGGAAAAGGACGTCCATAGCGCGGACGGTCTTGCCGTCTTCATTCTGTTTCATGTAGAACGCCTTGATTTCCTTCGGATAATCGGTGAGGATTACTGGGCGTTTGAAGTGATCTTCAACGAGATAGCGTTCATGTTCGGCGGCAAGGTCGGCTCCCCAGAAGATGGGGAACTCGAACTTGTGTCCTTTAGCTACCGCATCTTCGAGGATTCTAATCCCCTCGGTGTAAGCCAAACGAACGAACGGCTCTTTCAACACCCCTTCGAGGCGAGCGATAAGTTCTTTGTCGAACATGTCGTTGAGGAATCGGATATCGTCGCCGCAGTAATCCAATGCCCATTTGACGCAGTACTTTATGAAATCTTCGGCAAGATCCATGTTTTCGGTTATTTCGTTGAAAGCGACTTCCGGCTCTATCATCCAAAATTCGGCGAGATGCCTTGGAGTGTTAGAGTTTTCGGCGCGGAAAGTCGGCCCGAATGTATATATCGCGCCAAGACCCATAGCCGCAAGTTCGCCTTCGAGTTGTCCCGACACGGTCAGACTTGCCTGTTTGCCGAAGAAATCGCCGTCGTAGATTATCGCTCCTTGTTGGTCTTTTTTGAGATCATAAAGGTTCAGGGTCGTGACTTGAAACATCTGCCCTGCGCCTTCACAGTCCGATGCTGTTATTATGGGCGCGTGGAAATAGAAGAAGCCGCGGTCATGGAAAAACTTGTGGATGGCATAAGCCATGTTGTGGCGGATGCGGAAGATTGCGCCGAAGGTATTGGTACGCGGCCGCAGATGAGCGATTTCGCGTAGAAATTCCATTGAGTGTCCTTTCTTCTGCAAAGGATAGGTGTTTGGGTCGGCCGCGCCGAGGACTTCTATCTTATCTGCCTGAATCTCAACGCTTTGTCCCTGTCCTTGTGACTGTACGAGTTTGCCCGTTACGCTCAGGCAGGCGCCTGTTGTAACGGCTTTAAGGTCGTCTTCACCGAACTTGTCCGAATCGGCGACGACTTGGATGTTCCGAATCGTCGAACCGTCGTTAAGCGCGATGAATGTCACCTGTTTGCTTCCTCTGCGTGTACGCACCCATCCTTTGATGTTCACATCACTTCCTAACGCATCCGATTTTAATGCGTCAATGATTTTTATTCTTGCCATAATTGTCTGATAATCATTCGTATGCGCCCATTCTCAAGGCATTAACTTCGTTCTCGGCCAAGTAGCGCCATTTGCCTCGTCCGAGGTTTTTCTTCGTCAGTCCGGCGAAATAAACACGGTCGAGTTTTGTCACGTGGTAGCCAAGCAGTTCGAACATACGGCGTACAATGCGGTTTTTGCCCGAATGTATCTCGATGCCGACCTGGCTACGGTCTTCCTCGTTGGCGTAACTGATGGCGTCGGCGTGGATTTCGCCGTCGTCGAGTTCGATGCCGTTAGCGAGTTTTTCCATGTCTTCGACGGCAACCTCGCGGTCGAGCCAGACATGGTAAATCTTCTTCTTCTTGAACGACGGATGGGTAAGTTTGGCGGCCATTTCGCCATCGTTCGTAAGCAACAGCACGCCGGTAGTGTTGCGGTCAAGTCGCCCGACCGGATAGATGCGTTCCTGACATGCGTTCTTGACTAAGTCCATGACTGTCTGGCGATTCTGTGGGTCGTCGGATGTGGTGACGCAGTTCTTCGGCTTATTCAGGAGGATGTAAATCTTACTCTCGATTTTTACCGGCTGGTCATTGTAAAGGATCTTGTCCGAACGTGTAATCTTTGTACCCAATTCCGTTACGACCTCGCCATTGACCTTTACGGCGCCTGCCTGTATAAATTCGTCGGCTTCGCGGCGTGAGCATACGCCTGCGTTAGCGAGGAATTTGTTAAGACGTATAGGTGCGGTCGGATCGAGGACAACCTCTTGATACTTAACAGGTTTCGGGATAACAATCTTCGGTCCCTGGCGCTTTAGTTTGGTCTGAGGTTTACCCTTAGGCATATTCTGGCGTTTCTGGAAACCGCCTTGTTGATATCCGCCTTGTTGGTAACCACCCTGCTGGTAGCCGCCGCCTTGTTGATATCCGCCGCCTTGTTGGTAACCACCGCCTCCCTGTTGGTATCCGCCTTGCTGATAACCACCGCGTTGGTATCCGCCGCGTTGACCGCCTTGCTGGTAGTAGCCCTGTCCCTGTTGACGATTACCTTGCTGATAGCCGCCGCCCTGGTATCCTCCTTGTTGGTATCCGCCCTGCTGATAACCACCGCGTTGACCGCCTTGCTGATAGCCTCCTCCGCCTTGGTATCCGCCTTGCTGCTGATAACCACCGCCCTGTTGGTAACCGCCTTGTTGATAGCCACCGCCTTGCTGGTAGCCGGACGGACGGTTAGGCGTCTCATAGCTGCGGCGTTGTGGCTGATAACCTCCTTGACTGCCGCCGAAGCTTCGCTGTTGCTGATAGCCGCCTCCTTGATTGCCGTAACGTGGTTGATAGCCGCCTTGCTCGTCGGATTGTGATTGAGAGGGGCGTCTTTGGAATCCTTCACGCGGAGTGAACCGGTCTTCCGGGCTTTGTTCACGCTGTGAACGAAAGCCGGCGTCATCACCCTCGCGAGGCGTGAATGGCCTTTGTGGGGGATAGGTCGATTGTCTCGTCTGACCAAACAACGGCTGATAAGGACGGCCTTCCGGCATATCCTTGTTGTAGTCGATTTTACGCGCGTCTTTAATGCGTAATCGTTTGCTTTTAGGTTTTGCACCTAACTCCTCGTTACCTCCGCTTTCATCAGCGTAAGTGTCTTTCTTACTCTCGTTTACATCTCCTTGTGCGGCTTGTAAATCATCTTTCTCTGTAAAATCCATAATCTTTTTTATTTATTAAGTTAATAATTTGCAATCTCACGATTGCCTCTATGATATAAAATTAAATTCCTGTGTAATTTTGCGGCGTGACCGCTTTAAGTTCGATTTTGACATCTTCGTCCAAATCCAATGAATCAATGAAACTGTGAATGGACTGTTCCGTTATTTCGTCCTTACCTCGTGTCAGTTCTTTCAAAGTTTCGTAAGGATTGGGGTAGTTTTCACGACGCAAAATCGTCTGAATCGCTTCTGCGACGACTGCCCAGTGGCGTCCCAATTCATGCGAAATCGCATTTTGATTAATCAAAAGTTTGTTAAGGCCTTTAATCAAGCTCTTTAATGAAATTTCGATATGAGCCAAAGGCACTCCGACATTCCTTAATACGGTTGAATCCGTCAGGTCTCTTTGTAAGCGGGATATCGGTAGTTTGCGGCTCAGGTGCCCCAGGATTGCGTTGGCGACGCCTAAGTTGCCTTCCGCGTTCTCGAAATCTATAGGATTGACTTTGTGAGGCATAGCCGACGAGCCAACTTCGCCCGCCTTAATCTTTTGCTTGAAATATTCCATCGAAATATATTGCCAAAAATCACGGCAAAGGTCGATAAGTATTGTGTTGATGCGGCTTAAACCGTCGAATAGGGCTGCAAGATTATCGTAGTTCGATATTTGGGTTGTCCATTCTTCGCGCTCCAAACCTAATTTTTCCCGGACAAATTTATTCGCCGCTTCTCTCCAATTATACTGAGGATAAGCGACTTTATGGGCGTTGAAATTGCCCGTCGCCCCACCGAATTTTGCCGATATAGGTATGGTTTTAAGGGCTTTCAACTGCTGCTCAAGGCGATAAACGAATACCATTATTTCTTTTCCCAAGCGAGTTGGCGATGCCGGCTGTCCGTGCGTCTTTGCAAGCATAGGAATATCCATCCATTCCTCCGCATACTTTTTCAATATGTCAATAACAGATTGAATATCAGGATAAAATACTTCCTCCAATGCCTCTTTTATCGACAGTGGGACAGCGGTGTTATTGATATCCTGCGAGGTAAGCCCGAAATGAATAAATTCTTTATATTTTTGCAGCGAGAAGCCGTCAAAACGCTCTTTAAGATAATATTCTACCGCCTTGACATCGTGGTTGGTAATGCTTTCAATTTGCTTTATTCTTAGGGCCTCATTTGGCGTGAATGTCAAATATATTCCCCGCAATTTTGATTTAATATACTCATTATCAAGCATTTTAAATTTGGGGATTTGTTCGGAAAGGAAGATGAAGTATTCGATTTCGACGCGGACGCGATATTTCATGAAAGCCCATTCGGAGAAATATCCGGTCAGACTCTCAGTCTTATCTTTGTAACGTCCGTCTATCGGCGAAATCGCCGTCAATGATGAATAATCCATAACCTTTATGCCTTAGCGGCTGCAAAGGTATAAATAAATTTTTAAATACAACAATAAATTAAAAGAAAAATTTTACTCGCAGCTACTTGCATTGAAACCATTCTCCCCATCCCATAACTACATAGTCCCGATTGATACTCTGCATTTTCTGAAAAGTCAACCAAAAAGCCTCCCGGTGGTCGATTGTGTGTCCCATCTCATTTTCGTGTCCGGGAATGACTAATTTGGGGCTGAAACCTTCCACCAGATTGTTCATCTGATGTGTCCAACAGTTGATGATCAATGCGTCCGGTTGAGGAATTTCTTTTTTCAGATTGACAATCCATGCCATATCATCTTTATTATATTGGTCGCCGATATGGGCGATGGTCTTTTTCTCTTTAGTCGTTACAACATAAAGATTATTCGGCATGTCATCCTGATGACCGGGGAATATCTTTACATCAACACTTTGGATTTGTTTGCTTATTGCTTTTTCCGACCATAAGTGTTGAATATTCTTATTATCTTCCATCACATTGTTCGGAGCGATCACGGTTTTTCCCGCTTCCGTAAACATCCCGATAACCGCCGGATCAGCATGGTCGCCGTGATTATGGGTGATAAATAGGATATCGCACTGTTCAACGAGCAGGCGCATCAAAGAATCCGAAATCAACAGTTGATTTTTGCAGCTGCCGCGAACCAAATCAAACGCTATCGTGACGGACTGTGTTCGCGCTATAAAACCCTCATTATAGATTTTATATATTTTCATGCCCTCATTAACCGGCTTTGATAAGTCGCTAATAACAAGGCTTGTGCGCGAATAAATAAAGTTTTTGAATGCTTCGCTGTCATCATATTTGGTTTCATGAAGCATAGCATCTAAATTGTATAAGGCAAGTTTTCGAGTCATTGGGCTTCCGATTGTCGGCGGATTTTCGGTCAATGCCCGGTCAATTAACTCAAACATTTGAAATGCCTGTTTATATAGATATGCTTCCGCATTTCCCCAAAAAGCGCTTCTGTCTTCTTGTGCGTTTACGCTGTTATATGTAAATATAAAGAAGCCTAATAATATAAAAATCAATCGTTTCATGTTGTAATTTTATAAATTTATAAAAACGGAACAGGCCTGAACCTGTCCCGTTTTTAGACTATTTTACCACTCAGGATTTTGAGTTAAGTTCATATTTCTATCCATCTCGACCAATGGTATCGGCCAAATCTCGTGACGTGATTGATAACTGCGTTGATACATCAGGTCTCCGAAGATGTCGGTAGCATTTTTAACCGTTGACTGGAGTATGCCCCAGCGACGGATATCCCAGTATCGTTGACCTTCTCCGGCCAGTTCGTAGGCGCGTTCATTGCGGATACGTTGTGTCATCTCGTCTTTGCTGGTGACGGCCATCCATGAGGCGCCGGAATTTAGCTCCGGCATCCCGACACGTGCGCGTATCTTATTGACCTCGGTAACGGCTTTTGCTATGTCTCCGCTTTCGTTGTAGGCTTCGGCAAGCATCAGGATAACGTCGCCCAGACGAATCAATGGAAATTCGTATGGCGTACGGTTGTATTCGCCCCAGTAGCCGTCAAGGTTGCCGGTAGGAATCCATTTGCGCCAGAAGTATGAATTCCAGCCTTCGGAATTACGTATGAACGCTTGGGCTTCCATCGGCGAACCACCCTTGGAGGCGTCAACGAGCACGAATTGCTTGTCGCGGGGATTCGAGCCGGCGTCGGTGCCGAGATAATGTGAGAACGGAGTAATCACATTCCAGCACAGACGCGGGTCACGCAAGCGATACGCATCCATAACCTTGGAGCTGTCGCAGTCTAACGTGCTGATAATGACAGTACTGCCTTGGTCGATGGCCACACACATGTATTTGCGACGCACTTGCGAGCCGCCCGAATTGAAGTCGGGAAACAAATCGTCCCAGTTGAATTTGGATCCGTCGAGGTTCTCGTACATATCCACCATTGTCGTTGACGGCACGATTAAGTTACCGGCTATAAGGCGCATGGTTGACTTGTTGCCGAAATAGCTGACAATATCCAAAGCATAACCGGCCGTATTGCCGTCGATAGACTGTATGGCGAATATCATCTCGTTGCTGCGTTTGCCGTTATAGAGGCGGAACAGGCTTTCGTAGTCGGAATGTAACTCATAGCCGTAATTATTGCTCTTGTTATACACTACTTCCTCGAAATCTGAGATAGCTTTTGCCCACTCTTTGTTGAAGAGATATACTTTGCCGCGAAGCGCGTAGGCGGCTCCTTTGGTAGCGCGGCCATAGTCGGCATCCCAGCTGACGGGAAGTTTGGCAATAGCATCGGTCAGATCGGCGATGATATGTTGCCGGATTTCGTCGGCCGAGCTGCGAGGACTATTCAGCGATGCAAACTCTTTATCTATCTCACAGGTCTCATCGTAATACGGCACTCCTCCCCAGCAGTTAAGCATACGGAAGTAAGCCATGGCGCGAAGGAATTTAGCCTCGCCTGTTACTATGTCGATAGTGGTTTGACTGATAGGCATCGCGGCTACATTGCGAATCACTGTATTCGTGCGGTGAACCAACTCGTAGAGATATTGCCAGTGGTTTTGTACGCCGCCGCTGTTAGAGGCGAACGTCGTTCCGCGGGATACGTCTGACCATGGACTGGTGCCGTCGGCCAAGTCGGTGCACATATCGAACGTGAACTCTAAGCCGAAACACCATGTCGCTTTCATCGCTGCATACATACCGACAGCAGCTTGTTTGGCATGCGCTTCGGTCTTCCAAAATGTGCCGCTTGACATTTGGTCGGATGGAATATAATCCAAGCTTTCGCAACTGCCGAGCAGGAGCGTTATGCTCCCAAATACGGATATTATTATTTTCTTCATTGTATTTTAATTTTAAATATGACACTATTGTTAGAATGTAACATTGATACCAAAAGAGCATTGGCGGATAGCGGGATAGCCGACGCCGGCCGCAATTTCGGGATCTAATCCGGGGAAGGTAGTGATAGTGAACAGGTTGTCTATACTGCCATACACTTTCAATGCTTCAACAAAGAACTTCTGCGAAATCGGCTTCGGAACGGTGTAGCCCAACTGGATGTTCTTGCAACGAAGATATGATGCGTCGAGAACGAATGCGTCGCAGGCAATGTTGTTTTTGCTGTTCGCATTGTTGCGCAATTTCGGATACTTGGAGTTGTAGGGATTTTCGGGCGTCCACGCATTATCGGTAATATCCTTGTTGAGTGATTGCCCCATAACCGTGACAAAGCGGAAAGCCTGATTGTTGTAATAGACGCTATAATCGCCCACTCCCTGCACGAGCATGCTGAAATTGAAATTATTCCATGCCAATCCGATATTAGCGCCGTAAGTGAGTGTCGGGTAATAACCATGACCTATTTCGACACGGTCGTTGGTATTCAAATTGCCGTCATTGTTGGCGTCGGCATAGAGGAAATCGCCGAGTTCGGGACGCTGATAGGTAGAGAAATAGCTGGGATTCTTATCGACTAACGATTGTACGTAATCCAAGTCTGCCTGGTCGCGAACGATGCGGTCAACAGTGATGACATAGAATTGATTGATAGGCTTGCCCTCCTGTATTTTATAAACGCCGCTGATAGACGAGACGTCGCCCTGGAATTTTGTTACCTTGTTGCGAACATATCCGACGTTGAAACCGGCGGAATAGGTTACCGTTCCGATATTATCAGTCCAGTTCATGTCGAGATCGACACCCTTGTTATTCACTTCGCCCGCGTTCTGATTGGGAGCGGTGCTCGTTCCGTGTTCTAACGGGACGGGAAGCGAAATAAGGATTCCTTTGGTATCTTTGTTGTATAATTCCAACGAACCGGTCAAGCGATTTTTCAGCAAACCGAAATCAACGCCGAGATTACTCATATATGTGCTTTCCCATGTCAGATTGGCGTTGGAAAGCACTGTTTGCGCCATACCGCCGGCGATGCCGTTGTTCAAAATATAATTTTGGGCGGCATAGAGCGATTGATACATGTAGTAGGTCGATGTGGCGTTGTTACCGAGCGAACCGTAAGATGCGCGGAGTTTCAATGAGCTTATGAAGTCGTTTTGGTCTTTCATGAATGATTCTTCCGAAATGCGCCAGCCTGCCGAAACCGAAGGGAAGTAACCCCAGCGCTTATCGGGAGCGAATTTTGAAGAACCGTCGGCGCGAAGATTGGCCTCAAGCATATATTTGTTATCCCAAATCAAATTGATGCGGCCGAAAACAGAACGCATAGCCCATTCATTGTAGGTGCCTCCTTCGGGTCCCATAGTAGCTCCGGCTTCCATAGCGGTCAGCGATTCGTCAACGAGGTCATATTTACGGAAGTAATCGTATTCATACCTGTTGTATTCCTGGCTGGCGCCGACCATTGCGGAAGCATCGAGTTTGTCGAACTTAAATTCGTAACGAGCAGTTATATCCGATGTGCGGTATGTGTTGGTATATAGATATTTACGAATATATGTACGTACAACCCCTTCGCGGAGCAGAACGGGACCGTCTAATGTGAATCGGTACAGGTTGCGGTCAACAAGCTGGTGTTCCACATTGCGATTCCAATAATTATATGTATAAGATCCGTCAATAGTCAAGCCCTTGATCGGTTTCAGGCGACCGAATACTTTAGCCACGGCCTGGCGGCTTCTGATAGGAAATTCCGATTTATAGAACCACATACGGCGATAAGGGTTAAAGTTACTTACATTCTCTTCTTCGGGATTTTGGATACCTCCGTATAAGCCTGTTGCGGGGTCGTATAGCGTCATACCCGGTACGGAGTTGAACGCTCCCGAACCCCAAATAACATCGCCTCCCTGCGCCGCAACATCGCTTGATGGGTCGTTGGTGTCAAGATAGCCGAAGATATTAGCGCCTACGCTCAACCATGGCTTGATATCTACATCGACATTACTGCGTATTTGATAACGCCTGTAGTCGGTATGGTAGATCATACCCGGATTGTTGATAAAACCGAATGAAAGGTTGTAGCGCATAGTCTTGGAGCCGCCTACGGCAGAAATCGTGTGATTTTGAACAACCGACGGATTGCGATAGATATGGTCTTGCCAGTCGGTATTGGGATATACCGTCGGGTTCTTGCCCGCATCATTACGCCATTCGTCGATTTTGCCCTGGGAGAAGCGGGCTGCCTGACCATTGGCAAGCAAACCGGCGTTCTGGATTTCCATGAAGTCGGCGTAGTTGGTGACAAGATTGAGCAGTTTGGCCGGGGTTTCAAACGAAACATTGCCGCTGTAAGTAATCCTCGCCGTGCCTTCAAGACCCCTTTTGGTGGTAACCAGGATGACGCCGTTTGCAGCTCGCGAACCGTAGATAGCCGACGAAGACGCATCTTTCAGTACCGAAATATTCTCGATGTCTTGAGGGTTGATGTCGCTGATATCAATGCCGGTCGTGCCGTCAACTACGATTAAGGGGCTTGAGTTATTCAGCGTACCCTGTCCGCGGATCAGGATGGTCTGCGATTCATAACCGGGAGTGTTACCACCGGTATTGCTAACCGTCAGACCCGCAGCTAAGCCTGCAAGCGCATTTGTCGCATTTGTTACTGGACGGTCGCTGAGCGCACCGACCTTAACCGAAGATACGGCGCCGGTCAGATTGACTTTCTTTTGGGTGCCGTAACCGACGACAACGACTTCTTCCAGCGCTTGAGTGTCTTCAATAAGCCTGATAACCAAGCTCGTTTGATTACCGACAGTGACCGTCTGCGTTACATAACCGATATAAGATACGGTCAAAACGGCATTGTCGGATACATTCATGCTGAACTTGCCGTTTAAATCGGAAACTATCCCGTTTGCCGTGCCTTTCTCAACTACATTGGCTCCGACTACGGCTTCGCCCGATTGGTCAACTACGGTTCCGGTGATCGACCGTTTGGCCTGCATTGGGCCTACGGCGTATTCACCTTCGTTCTCCTTTGTCGATTTCAAAACGATGTGCATACCTTCCATCGTGTAGCTGACGTCAGTATCTTTAAACAGATCGTTCAATACTTGCCTGACAGACAGACTTTTAGCTCGGACTGTGACTAATCGTTCGACATCAACATTGTCGTTATAGACGAAAAGATAATCGGTTTGATTCTCGATCTCGTCTAAAATCTCATTCAGAGGGCTGGCTTTCATGTTAATGGTTACCCTCGCGTTCTGGGACTTTAAGTCCGTTGCATAAATGCTGAATATGCTTACAGCAAGCAGAAATGTTGTAATGCGCATAATCCTATAAAAAATATTAAAAAAACTAATTTTTGGGACATTTGTATCCCTTGATAAATAATTATCCATAACTTTGCGTCGTTTTTAAGTTAATACAAGTTTTAAAATTGTGTTCTCTTGTCGACCGACGCGCCAACGTCGGTCGACATTTTTAATTGCAGGGCACTTTTCCGTGTGCCGGTCTTGTTGTCTTCCTTTATTTTCCCATAGGCGAAATCGTTTTTAAAGTTGATAATATATTGTAACTAACTCATTCTATGTATATTATCGACTGATTATTGTCGCGGCGGAAGCGGAAGTTAATGTCCTTCTGCAACACCTTCAAAGCGTAATCGACACCATCAACGTACCGAAATTTACCCGTATAAAGATGGCTCTTGATTCGCTTGTTATTTATAACAATCTCTACGTCGTAGCAATTCTCCAATTCCTTCATTATTTCGGCAAAGTAATCGTTCTTGAAGCATATCAATCCTTCGCGCCAACGATAGCGGGTGAAGTCGTCAACCTGCTCTACGATTAACGCTCCGTCGGTCAGGACGGTTTTCTGGCTGGGTGCGAGGCTTATCTTTGCGGCCGGGTTCCCGGCAAGACTAACCGATACTTTCCCGCTCATCAGCGTTGTTTCAAACCCTTCCGAGTTGTTGTATGCGCGGACGTTAAATTCCGTGCCTACGGCCTCGACCTCGCCTTTACTTGTCGTGACCACGAATGGCTTATCTGCATCGGCGACAACATCGAAAAACGCCTCCCCGTCTAACTCCAACCGTCTTTCCTTGCCGTCGAACAAGGCAGGATATTTCAACCTTGTGCGGGCATTAAGCCATACGTTCGTCCCGTCGGACAGCACAATGTTTATCCTTTGTCCCGCAGGAACGGATACGCTTTGCATCGCTATCTCCTTAGTCTCGACTTCTTCCTTTGTTAAAAGACCGTAGGCGTAAACGCCGCCCAAAACGAGCAAAGCCACAGCCGCAGCCTTCATCAACTCAAAAAACAACCTCCTCCGCCTTATGGGCGCAACAGATGCCTTTTCTCTTTCGATTCCCGGAAGAAGCGTCAACAAATCGTACATCTTCCTCTCTCGCAGGAACTCATCCCTGTTTTCAGGAGCTAAATCTATCCATCGGTGCACATTACGAAGCTCATCTTCCGTTATTGTGCCATCAAAATACTTATGTAATATGTTTTTATCCATCATCTTAATATATAGCAGTTGAACGGGATAAATCCCTAAAAATTTTTCATAAATAATCCCATAATTTTTTTCTAAAAATACTTAAAGCCTTGGTAATGTGATACTCAACGCTTTTCTCGGACATGCCCATAATCGCGGCTATCTCCTTGTTAGATTTGTTTTCGATACGGCTCAGCATGAAAATCCTGCGTGACTTTTCGGGCATGGATTTCAAGGTTTTCTTTGATATTTCGCTGATTTCCTTGGCATATAGCGCATTAGGCTCGCAGGCTTCAAGGCTCAATATGCTTGTCTGCAATTCCCTGTCCATATTTTCCTTTATTACGCCTTCGGCTTTGAGGCGCACCCTCTGATGCTCAAGATAGTTCAGGCATTTGTGCTTGATAACCGTAAGTATGTAGGCCGGCAGGTTTGAATTGTCTTTCAGCGACTCGCGGTTTTCCCAATAATATATGAAGGCGTCGGACACAATATCCTCGGCTTCCTCTTCGTCCTTGATATAAGACAAAGTGAATCTTACGAATCGCTCCTTGTGATCCGCGTACAAACGGTTGAATAATTCTATATATTCACTCTGAGTCATATATCAGCTTAAAATTCGCAGCAAATATAAACTATTTTTTTTATTTTATACTCAAAATTACAAAAAGTTTTTTATGAATATGTTTGATTTTTTGTATCTTCGCCGGAAATTTTCGAGTTAAAAATTATGCAAAATAAAGCTAATGAGTTGATTATTATGGCACAACGGATTCGGGCGTTGAGTGAGACGGCGCTTGCCTATTCTTCAAACGAATATGAGATCGACCGTAGCCGTGAGCAGATTGAGATATGCGACAGGATTGTGTCGGTAGTCACCGGATTGAAGGAAGAAGAAATTTCGGCTTGTTATGTGCCTGTGAAGGAGTATGTTACGCCTAAAGTTGATATTCGTGCGGTGGTTTTCAATCGTAATGACGAGGTATTGCTTGTCCGCGAGAGGGCTGACGGCCGTTGGTCGTTGCCCGGAGGCTGGGCGGATGTGGGTTATACGCCGACGGAAGTTGCCGTCAAGGAGACTAAGGAAGAGACCGGCTTGGATGTGCGGGCAGTGAGGCTGCTCGCCGTATTCGACAAACGTTGCCACAACCATCCTGCAAGCCCTTTTTATGTATATAAACTCTGTTTCCTGTGCGAAGTCGTCAGCGGCGAAGACAGTCAGCTTACTTTCGATATCCTCGACAAAGGTTTTTTCGCTCTCGATGCGCTGCCGCCCTTGTCATTAGACCGAATCCTACCCGAACAAATAGCTCTGCTCGACCGCCTGCGGCGGGAACCATCGGGAAGCATTTATTGCGATTAGCTTTGTGTGTGACAACCGGCGCCGGCGATTATGGTCGCTCCCAGACATGCCACCTCCGGTTGTTCGGGCGTATAAAACGTCGAATTTAGCGTCTCCGACTTTATTTTTATCCATAACGGGCTACGGCTGCCTCCGCCTGTCGAAACGAAATCAAGGCCTTCGGATGTGTTTTTAAGCCTCTTGGCGAGAGAGGCGAGGTTTTGCGCTGTCGATACGAGGATTTTCATGACCTTTTCACCATGCCGGTTGGCTATTCCTTCGGCAAAGGCTTCGGCTTCGTGTAATAATTCAGGGATAGTTAAGTCCGGGGCATTGTCTTTTTGATATTTTTCCAATACCGATGCGCCGTTATCATCGAAGGTCATGCGGAAAAAGCGGCCTTCCGACAATCCCGGCGCTACGCATACATCGCATTGTGGCTGATAATCAGAAGTATAATCCACGCAGGCGAGCACCGTACCCGTCGATTCGCAGAGGCGGCCGCTACCGATTATGCCGGCGCCGACGGCAGCAATATGATGGTCTAAACCGCCCGTGAAGAAGCGTGTTCCGGGCAATATCCCGATTTTTTCGGCGCCGCTCGCCGTCAATCGGCCGCTCGGCGTTCCTGTCCTTGCAAGCGACGGCAACAGCTCTCTCCCGATATTCAGCATGGCCAACATCTCGTCCCACCAATCCGTCGTGCTTTGGTCGAACATGCCGGTCATCGAAGCCGTGCCGTAATCGTCTGTCAACAAGCCTGTTAGCGAATATGTGAGATAGGCGGAAACGGAGAGGACTTTCGCCGTCTGCGTCCATAGTTCGGGCTGCAGCCTTTGGAACCACAGTAATTTCGCTATAGCAAATTGATGGTCGGGCATTACTCCTATCCCTGTTCTTTCCGTAAAATGTTCGGGCAAAGGTATTTTCAGACCTTTGGCGCGATTGTCCGGCCATAGAATCAACGGCGTAATAGCCTCATTATTAGCGTCGAGCAGTATGAAGCTGTTCGCTTGTGAAGCATAGCCGACAGATACGATGTCTTTTACATCAATTTGTGCTTGCATGACCGCTTCCGAGACGCATCCGTGCAGGGTTTCCCAAAAAACCGACACAGGTAGTTCGCAAGTCGTGCCGTCCGAGATTTTTGTCGTTTTCAGGCGGCCTAAACCGAGCAGTCGCCTGTTTTGGTCGAAAATGCCGGCCTTAAAGTTTGTCGTGCCGAGGTCGATGCCGAGATAGTAGGGATTCATTTTGATTTTTCTACTAATTCTAATGTCGCCCCAAGCATAATGTCGCCGCTTGAATAATCGAAAAGCGAGTTTGACGCCTCGTAATAGTTGTTTTTAACAGCTTCTTCGGTAGCGATATAACCCTGCAATTCGCCGTTTGCAAGGGTTATGAGGAAGGTGTTTTCCGATTTTTTTTTGAGAGCGAGCGCGTATTCGACAAAAATTTCGCCCGGCCATGCTACAAACGAGCGGTTGCCGATTTTTACCAATTGAATCTCTGCCGGCAAACAAGTCGGGTAAATCGTTTCAAGAACTCCTTCCGCCGCCTGTTGGGAGAAAAAAGCCAGCTCTTCTGCGCCAAACCAATCAACCTCCGCCGTCCTGAGTTCCTGCTTGTTAGATGATGTATCACGCAGAACGGTAAACTTATCGAGAGCGCGGCGGCGGTTCTGCTCCGCCCATTCTGCGGAAGGAAAGCATTTAGCCGGAAGATTAACCACAGTCGAGACGCAAACGATATTGAGATCTTGACGGTATTCCGTTTCTTCCTCCAATTTCTTACCGACGGCATCGGCCACTATTCCTCCGATGCGGCGCGCTTCCTCGAAGGTGTTACTTATTGTTACGTGACGCGGACTTTGGTTTCCGGCGGCACCGGTAAAATACAACACAGTACAATCGAGGCCAAGGCGCTGTTTTTGAAGAATTTCGCGAGCTAATCCCGGAAAGTCGGCGCTGTAAAGTCTCGAATCTTCATGTAGAACAGTGGGGTGCATATTACAGACCAAAAAACATGCCAATGGTTTGTCCGACAGGCTTTTAACGACTAAAACGGGGATATTGAGATCTGAAGGCCCGGCGGGGTTGTGGCGGTTTGTCCCTATCCCAGTACCATCTGCCGTGAATTGTGCTATCTTGGCCGGAACAGCGCGACAGACCGCTTCACAAGCGATTTCTATCATCTTGTTCTCTATAAATTCAACGTATTTAGGGTCGGCTTTCGGTACGACAGGGTCGTGGGCGCTCGACAGGCAATCGACCGTCACCGGTCCCGAATGGGTGTGAGTGGCGGCAATCAGGATATTGGAATTGGGAATACCGGTTTGTTTCGACACCTCGTTGCGGACACGGGCGACCGAGGCCTTGCTTACATAGATAACATCATTCGAGATCAATATCGTTCCCGTTTCCCCGTCCGTCAGGTAGAGCGCCGACGAAAGCAACGGGTCGTTCACGCCTTCACTCATCCTTTCTACAAAAGGATAGCCGAACAGGAAATATGCTTTTTGAGGAGTTATATCGACCGACGCCGCGCCCGCTTTCAGAAACGCCTTCATATCAATATCCTTTGTTCCAGTCGGGTTCGATGTTTTGGGCGATATTCTCGGAGACGAACACGTCTGTTCGCAGCGTTTGCAGCAGAGATTCTGGCACTAACGGCGTTACCGGGCCGTGCAGAACAAGGCGAGTGGTAAAACGTTGCCATGCCGTAGTCGTTCCATGCACGGTGATGGCGTGCGAATCAATGCGATTTTTAGCCGCGATGACTTCGGCCGGGCCGATAGTGGCGGCTTTTGGCGGCACGGCGGCGAGGTTGCCGCTCTTGCCGAAACTTCCATGCAACGAGTTTTGCGCTAAAGTAAACGGGCTTAGCGTGCAGATACGGGCTTTCATCTGCTTCCATTCTTCCAGAGGCGCCTTAAATTCGGGTGCGTCCGGCTCTATAAAAGCCAAGTGGCCTGTCCACCCCGGGCCGCTGTAACAAATATCCGCACCGCCAAGATCGTCCATCATCTGCTTGTAAGAACCGATATTTGAGTTCGTAAAACCGACGAAATGATCCTTCGCAGGACGCAATTTCTCGTCGATGCAGTAGTAAAAATACTTCATCATCGCGTATGTGAAGCCAAATTCCCATTCAGGCGGGGCGATACGTCCGTTCTCATCGGCGTATTCGTCCATCGCAAAACCGTAAAGATTGCGGCAGTTGATATTCAGGGCGTTTATCAGGCGGGCGACATTGCGATAAAGCGGTGCAGGGTTGGGCAGTATCATCACGACTTTTTGATCTTTCTCGTCGGATTCTTTGATGCGGCGAACCATATCAGCTACCCATACGTACTCAATGTCGGCGTCGGGCAGCACCTTAATACGAAAATCGGGATTCGGATGCTTCTCAATATCCTCGCGCTTGATGTTCAACACTCGTTCAATCTCGCTCTTGTCCTTGAATGGCACATATTCCGAAGGACTGAAACTAAAAACATTACTTTTCATTGCTATAATAATTTAATTTGTTTTATAAACACATTTTCCTCCTATCCATGTTTGAACTACGTTCAATTCATTGTCCAAAACAACGAAGTCGGCGTCGAATCCTGTTTGCAATCGGCCTTTGTCGGTTGCGCCGATTACTTTAGCCGGGTTGACGCTTGTTAGCCGCGACGCTTCGGCAATGTCCATCTCCAACATTCGTATCGCGTTTCCGAAGGCTTTGTCCATGGTTAACCCGCTGCCTGCGAGGGAGTTATCCTTTACTAAGCGCGCCGGACTGCCTTTCGATTCAAAGTATATTTCGCCGCTATTGCCGAAAGTGAAGCGTCCGGGTTCAAGCCCTGCGCCGACGTTGGCGTCTGTTATCAGGCACACGCCGTCGGGTTTGCAGGCTAATGCCATCTTGACGGCAACAGGATCGACGTGAACGCCGTCGAGGATGAAATCGACCGTCACGCGCGGGTCGGCAAGGATAGCTTCTACTGCGCCGCAGGGACGCACGCCGGGGTCGGTAACCGGCGGACAGGGGAATACGTCGTAGAAATGTGTCGCGTGGCGGGCGCCAAGTCCTATTGCTCGTTGCGTTTGCCGGACATCCGCCGCCGTATGAGTTATGAAAACCGGAACGCCGCCGGCCGCCATGATGGGTATAAGACTCTCAATGTTTTCGACGTCCGGCGAGATGCTGAAAATCGCTTTATACGGTTTGGCGGCCTCTATCAGACGCTCGACCCTTTCTGTCGCCGCTTCCGATATGGCTTCGGCGGGCAGGGAGCCGGTCAGCTTCAAAAACGGCCCTTCGAGATGAAAACCTAAGATATTTGCGCCTTCATATTTCCCCGTCGCGAGGCCATGTAGAAACGCTGCATCTTCGCCTTCCCGACGAGGCGCGACGGTAGGCATAAAACTCGTCACGCCGTATCGTGGCAGCAAACGGCATATTTCCGATAAATCATCCGTCCCATTATCAATGAGATAACGATGCAAGCCGTGAATATGCATGTCGATAAACCCAGGTACGATGTAATATCCCTGGAAATCAATGAAATCATTGCCGGAAAAATCCTTTCCGACCTCCGCGATTTTATCACCCTCAATGCGGATGAAACTCTCGCCTTTACCTTCAATATTTCCTTTTATAACCATCATATTATTTTAAGCGTGCAAACCTCCGTCCATCAGGATATTTTCGCCGTTGATATAAGCGCCGGCTTCGGAAGCCAGCAGTACGACTATGCCTTTTATATCGTCGTTATTGGCCATTCGTCCTAACGGCGTCTTTTTGCAGTAGTTTTCGAGAAAACGTTCCGGCTGGTTGTTGAACAGCCCACCCGGACTTATGCAGTTGACCCGGACATTTTTACCGGCCAACACACGCGCCATATAGCGTGTGAGGTTGATAAGTCCCGCATTATGAAAGAAGTAATCGGGTGGGGGAGTTCCCATGTCGGTGCCTTCATAATTAGACAGGTCGGGGCCGAACATACCCATCATCGAAGCGATATTGATGATGCTTCCGCCGCCGCTTTGCATGATTAAATCGGTCATCTCGCGCAATATATCCATCATACCGGTCGCATTGACATCCATTGATTCGGCAAAGCGGGCGATATCGTCGCCGTAGCCTTTCATCGGTCGCGTAACGGCGTTGTTGACAAAGACATCTAATCGCCCATAGCGATCCAAGATAAGTTTTTTTAATCGAATTACGGACTCATGGTCGCTCTGATCGACGGTCATAGCATTGACTATAAGCCCATTGGCACGAAAGGTCTCTGCCGTTTCTTCTATTTTTACTTTATTGCGGGAGGCGATAATCACGGTTGCGCCGGCTTCGGCCAAACCCTCGGCAATACATCTGCCGTAAAGCCCCGCGCCACCCGAAACAAGGGCGATTTTGCCGTTCAAACTCAATAAATCCTTAACATTCATATTAAATTCATTTTTTTACCGTCATGTTTTAAACTCTCGTTAGCTCCGATAATTACGCGGATAATTTGTTCCGTCGTTTTGAACGGCAAGCGTGATTTCCCGTCGCGTACCGAACGTATAAACTCGATGATGTTGTCGCGAAACATTGAATATGAGTTCTTTATGTCCGCCATGCGCCATCCGTTACGTCCGAAAACAGAGACTTGAAAAGTGGGCGATATATCCATAAACAGATGAAAAACAGCCTGTACGCCGTTCTCGAACGTCACATACACGATGTCTTTGCCGCTTTCGCCGATATGCCGAACCGTCACAGGCGCAGGGTCGTCAAGTATTGCAGATACGGCTTCCAAAAGGTGCACTCCGTATTTGTTCCAGTCTTTTTTGCCGACAGCCATTACTAACAGGATTTCTCCCATCGACGCCGATTCTTGTTTTATCACCATACATTCGTTGGCATAACGCATTGAAGAACACGACATTATTAGTTTGCCGTCGGCATTTGCGGCGGCGAAATATTCCAGATCTTCGTGCGTCAACGCTATCGGCTTGTCGATAAATATCGGTATTCCCGCATCAATAAACGGTTTTGCCATCGCCACGTGGTTTTCGGCGTCATCGCGCGAGAGAAACACCGCATCGACTTGACCGATCATGTCTTCGATGTTGCGGCAGACATTGTCTATCTGTGTTGTGTGGGCTATGCTGCGGGCGATTTCTTCGTCTTGCGCCCAAACCTGTGTTATTTTTGCGTCAGGGATGCCGAGCGTATTTTTATTCGCTTCAAGATACTGTGCAACAGCAGGATAACCTATGCGACAGATTTCTTCCGCATCAAAATATCCGTTGATAATTGCCGACCACGAGTAGGGGTGGGCATTGCCCGGACTCATTCCTGTAATTCCTAATTTCAACATATCTTCAAGTTTTATTTTAACCAATTCATTTTGTCCCAATATGGCAGGTTGATAAACGACGGGTCGGGATAAGCCAATGCGTTTGCAAGCTCTAATTCTTTGGCAGTTAGATAATTGCCGTCTGCGGTGTTCAATGCCTGCCGGAGATAGTCGAAGCTGTCGATGCCTACTAACGCCGCCGCTACTTCGCCGAAGGAGAGGACGTATTTGATAGCCGTTGACGCTAATGTGCGGTCTTTGCCGGTGAGCAGTTCACCGTAGCGGGCAATATGTTTTTCCACGTCGGCGAGCGCCGGATGGAGGTCTGTGCCGCGGTCGCTCAGCAACCCTTTCAGCAAGACCGATCTTATCACTAATCCCACGCCTTGGGCGGCGGCTTTGGGAAAAAGCTCTTTCTGCCGCTGGTCGAGCAGGTTGAATGGCGCCTGTATGACGTCCCAGATGCCTTTGTCGAGCGCAAAAGCCGTCTCGTCAACGGTATATGTCGAGACCCCGGTAACCCGGATTTTCCCTGCCTTTTTTAAATTGACAAAACTTTCACTAACAGTCTCATTTTCAAGGATCCGCACGTCGCCTTGATGAAGCATGAAGACGTCAACATAATCTGTTTTAAGCGTTGCGAGGCTTTCGTTTAGGGATGATTCTATCCGTTTCGCCAACTCGGCGGAAGGAGGCAGGTTGCCGTCTTTGTCCATGAAATGACGGCATTTGGTGGCGATAATCGCATCATGTCGCCTGTCGCCGAAAGCCTTTCCCATGATACGTTCGCTTTCGCCGTACATCCGCGCCGTATCGAAGAAGTTGACACCCGCCTCAAGCGCAGTGCGCAGCAACCGCACGGCTTCGCGTTCGGGCAGCATGTCGGCCTTGCCTGTAATGCCGATGCCGTATGGCATGCCTATCTCGACGCCCCCAAAAGCAATCTCGGACACTTCAATTCCTGTTTTTCCTAACTTCCTACGTCTCATGACCATGTTTTTTAAGAGTTTTTTTCATGTCGATTTTTACAAGCAGCAGCAAAAATACGCAAATGAGAATAAAAAACGAAGCATAACGGAAAATTAATTCCATCCGTATATTCGCGTCACGCATTGCTCCTGCAGCATAAATGCCTATCCCACTGACTGTTGTGGCCAACATATTGAGTATGCCGTATCCTGTTGCGCGGTAACGTCCGTCAACCAAAGTGTTGAGAACGGGCATCAGATTGGAGTCAACCGTCATCCTTGTCAGTCCGTAAATCAGGAAAAAGACGACCGCCATTCCCAAAACGGCTGTATAACTGCCCATAAACACGCATGGCGCCGCGATGCTTAATCCTATTGCCGGCACAAAAACACGGGAATACGGACTTTTACGGTTCCATCGGTCGGAGACGAAGCCGGCTACAATTAGTCCTACAATAGATGCGGGATAAAGGAAAGTGGTGGCATACAGCCCGGCAAGGCTTTGCGACAAATTGAAATGCTCTTTGTAATACGTTGGTAACCAGCTTACAACCATCCAGCTGACAATGCTTGCCATACACCAGAAAAGCAGCAGATATGAGAATGAAGGCCTCGAAAACAAAGCCTTTAGAGCGTCGGTAAACCGTATGTTGCGTTTTACTTCATGCTGTTGGGGCGTTGACGACAGCTTTGTCGGGGCTTCTTTCAGCGTGAAAAACAGGAACACCGAATAGACGATGCCGATGATGCCGAAGATAGTGAATGCGTTGTTCCAGAGATACTTTTCGGCTATCCATCCTCCGATAGCGCCCATGCTTGAGCCGACCATCGTACCGGATATGTGCAGGCCTGTGGCGAGTGATTGCGTCGGTCCGCGGTGATAATCAATTATCAACGACAGTGCGGCAGGGATATAAAAAGCCTCGCTGACGCCCATAAGCGCCCGCGTAAGCAGTAACTGTTCGAATGTCTGCGCATTAGCGGTCATCCACGTCACAAGCGACCACACAAAAAGACTGCCGATGATGACATGACTCTTTTTGAAACGGTCGGCAACAAATCCGGCAAACGGACTCAGCAGGCCGTAAATCCACAGAAATACCGCCGTCAACAATCCGAATTGGGCATCCGTCATCCGTATCTGGGAAACAAGCGATTCCCGCATCGTCACAATCATAGTACGGTCAAGATAGTTGAGCATGGCTACCACAAAGAGCAGCGCCACAACCATCCATGCCTTACGTGTCGTTTTGTCCTTCAATTGTATAATAATTTTGTTAATGTCGTATTGCAAATATAATCATATTCAATCATAATGAACATAATTATTCGTGTTAAATAAACATAAATCAAATGTTAAATATGTTAATTAGCTTAATATCAGACATTAATTTGTGCGTGATTTTTTCGCAAAAAGAATCTTATAGAACATTCCGAATCAAAACTGAGACTTTAAGATGCTTCGCCGTACTCCAAAAATGCCGTAACTGTTGCTTGTTTGTCGGTTTTGAAACGGATCCAGCGGGCTTGAAAAGCGGCGGGAAACTCATATTTGAAGTCTGTGTTCGGTTTGACGGCAAATGATTGATATTCGATCCATTCGCCATCGCCTGTCGGGTCTATTTC
>JAISUX010000110.1 GCA_031271805.1 Tannerella sp. | reverse complement strand
TGAAGCCGCTCTTTCCGCAGGGCAAGTTTTTCCTGCTCCATCGTAACCTGAGTGTTGCGCAGAAAGTTCTGTTTTTCGGCAAGTTGCGCTTCGCTGTCGAGGATATTCAGGCTCAGCATCGGATTTGTGAGGCGGACAATCACGTCGCCTCGCCGTACCATTGAGCCTTCTTCAGCCACCTTTTCGGCCACCATCCCGCCCTCCACGGCGCTCAGTTGGATAGTGTTAATCGGCTGCACCTGTCCGTTGATTCGGATGTAATCGTTAAATTCGCCGCGAGTAACAGGCTGAATATTAAGTTTTTCACTGTCGGCATTGAATTTCGCACGATGGTCGCCGAAAACGAGCCATGCTGTCAGAGCAAGCACAAGCGCACCGCCTGCGATATACGGAATATGTTTTTTGCGGATACCTTTTTTCTTTTCTAAAATTCTGTCCATGATGAAATTCCTTTATAATAGTTTAATAATTTGTATTTTAATTGATATTTCAAACCGCTGTACAGTTCTTCGACGCGGGCGTTAAGGAGGCGGTTTGCGCTTGTCGTCAGTTCGATTGCCGAAATCAATCCTTCGTCGTATTTCCGTTCGTTCACGCGGTGCGCTTCGTTCATCGCGACTGTCTTTTCGTGAGCTGCCGCCGATTCTTCACGCAGGCCGTTGACGTCGGCAACCGCCTGTTCTATTTCGCTGTAGGCTTGCCTAAGCGTTTCCTGTTGCTGGTTTTGCGCGATGATGAAACGCTGTTTTGCGCGGCGCGATTCCGATGAGCGCGAAAGTTTGTCGAAAAGTGGAATCGAGAGCGACACGCCGAGGTATGAGCCTCGACGATTCTTCAGCTGTTCTTTGAACGACATGTAGGGCGAATCGTCCATCAGACGCGAAAAGCCTGTCGAGAAGCCTGCACCGAGCGCTATTGTCGGGAAAAGGCGACCGCGAGCGGCTTTATATTCCAATTCACTTGTCTTGAGCGCCTGTTCCGAAGCTATGATTTTAGGCAGCGACAAAAGCGCCTGTTCGAATATTTCAGCAGGGTTATCGGTTAATGTCAATTGTTGTTGATGTAAGTTGATATTGGCCGGTGAAATTTGATTGCCATCTTCTCCCCCTGAGATTTGCAAATCTTCATCCGCAGGGAAATTCATCTTCTCTTTCAGTTTTATTATTTCCAATCGCAACAAGTTGCGTTGTCGTGTCAACAAAAAGCGGTCTTCGGCTTCTTTGGCGCGAATTTCGGCAACATCGGGCGCGGCTTTCATGCCGAGTTCCTCCATACGTTGGAAACGTTTCAGGTTGTCGGAACTCTCGCGCAACTGCTGTTCGGCGAGCGCAACTGTCCCTTTGTAATACAGCGCATTATAGAAAATTTCCATCGTTTCGAGAGCGATTTGGTCTTTGACTTCCTGCAACTGCCGGTCGCCCATAAGTTGGTTGATTTTAGCGGCTTTTGCGCGATAAACACTTGATAATCCGTCGAATAGCGTTAGCGACGAATAGATCTGGTAGGAGTTGCCGAGCGTACTTGTCGAGATATAAGTATTCGTTTCCGGGTCAACGCCGCGTCCGAAATTGCCCGAAAGGCTTGTTTCGGCAGATAATGACGGCAAAAATCCGGCGACGGTCTCCTCTCTATTGATCTTGTAAATAGCGTTTTGCGCTTCCTGTTTCGCCCGCTGCGGATTATGCGCAATGGCGTATTCGATGCAATCTTCGAGCGACCATGATTTTTCTTGGGCAAAGACCGCTTGTGCCGAAAACAGGATGCAAATTATAAAAACAAAAGGTTTCATATAAATTTCTTTTTAATAAAACAATTACATAAATCGTGCCAAATGTGATAATTAATTAATAATAAGATAGTTAATGTTTTGAATGATTCGAGAAATGTAAATAAAATTTACAATGATTGTAAATAAATTTTACATTTATGATAAATGAGCGTATCCCCATTAATAGTGATTTTTGCCTGTAAAATCCCAATAAATGGGGATTGCCGGTTTGTATAAATGGCCTTACCTTTGCAGCGATTTTAAATAGATTTATGGATGTAATATGCGGAGATTCTTATTTATTTTATTAATACATTGTGCTGTTATTCAGTTAGTTGGCGCCGACACCATACCTCCCCTGAGTTTGGGCGGGTATGGTGAGGCCGCTTACACTCGCAACTATTACAGCGATCAGTGGCAACGCTACACGAATGCGGAGAAATACCGTGATGCAAGCAGCCATGGGCGTTTCGACATGCCTCATGCGGTATTTTATGTGGGCTATGACTTCGGTAAGGGATGGACTTTCGGCAGCGAGGTTGAGTTTGAGCATGGCGGTACGGAGAGCGCTATTGAGATGGAAGCCGAGGAGACCGGCGAGTATGAAAGCGAGATTGAGCGCGGAGGCGAGGTGGCTTTGGAGCAGTTCTGGCTGCAAAAATCGTTCGGCCGCGCGTTTAATATTCGCGCCGGACATATCATTGTGCCGGTCGGGATGACTAACCAATATCATCTGCCGACGGAGTTTTTCACCGTTTATCGTCCCGAAGGCGAGAACACTATTTTCCCATGCACGTGGCACGAGACCGGCATCAGCATCTGGGGCAGGACGAAAAATTGGCGTTATGAGGTTCAACTGTTGCCCGGACTTGACGCCGACAGGTTTGATTCCGAAGGGTTTATCAGCGGCGGGGCAGGCAGCCCTTACGAGTTTAAGATCGCCAACTCATACGCCGGACTGCTTCGACTTGACAACTATTCGGTGCGTGGTCTGCGCATTGGGGTGAGTGGTTATTACGGCCATAGTTTCAATAACTCGCTGACTAAAAATGCTAAATATCAGGATTATAATGGCGCCGTGACGATTGGAACGGTGGATTTCCAGTATCGTGATGCGCGTATTATTGTACGCGGGAATTTCGACTGGGCGCACTTGGAGGATTCGGAGGAGATCACGAAATTCAATAAGAGTATGCCTTCCGCATCGCCCTCACCTAAGACGGCAGTCGCTTCCGACGCCGTAGCAACGGGTGTCGAAGCGGGCTATGACATTTTCACGCATGTACCTCGCATGAAGGCTGATAATCAGCGATTTTATGTGTTCGGTCGGTATGAGTACTACGATTCGATGGCCAAGGTAGAGGATGGGGTGATGGATTACGGCTGGTGCGGCAAAAGACGTATGGCGGTAGGCGTCAATTATTATCCTATAAATGAGATAGCTATAAAAGCGGAATATTCGAAGCGTTTTTATACCTCAAAATACAACGACGAGCCGTCGATTTCGCTCGGAGTAGTATGGGCGGGCTTCTTCAGGCATTGAGTAAACATATTAGGTAAAAATAATAACTATAATTAAAATGAAAAAGTATTTTTTGATCAAGGTTTTTGCGGCGGTGGCATTGATTGGCTACACGGGCTGCAGTGATTCCGACAATGAGGAAACGCTGTCGGAAAAGGAGAAAAAATTACAAACGGTTAATACAAAGTATGTTGAGGCGGTAGTCATACCGATTTACAAGAATTTGGCCGACCGTTCGCTGCTATTGGAGGCGGCTCTCAAGGCGCTCACGGAATCGCCTTCCGACGCTAATGTGGCTAAGGCTTGTACAGAGTGGAAAGCATCGCGTCAGTATTGGGAGTGGAGCGAGGCCTTCCTTTTCGGGGCGGCGTCGAAGTATAACATTGACCCGCACATAGACACATGGCCTCTCGACAAGACGCAGCTTGAGAACCTGCTCGAAAGCGATAAGATGATGTCGGACATAGAGAACACCGTTGCCAACCTCAACAACGGACTTGTAGGCTATCACGGTTTGGAGTATATCATTTTCCGTGAGGGGCAGCAGCGTCGTGCGAGTGACATTACCGAAAAGGAACGTCGCTATGCCCTTGCTGTGGCTCAAGACCTGACGCTCAGTTGCTGCCGTCTTGAAGCGGCTTGGGCCGGCATGGATGCGCTTACAAGCGAGAAACAGGCGATAATAGAAGATGCCGAGATGGAGCCGGAAGATAATTTCGGCGAGCAGATGGAACTGGCTGGGTTTGCGGGAAGTATCTGGAAAACAGTCACTTTGGGCAGTGAGCAGATAATAGCCGGTTGCCGCACGATTGTTGACGAGGTCGGCAACATGAAGATCGGGGCGCCCTACACCGGCGAAGATGTGACTTATATCGAATCGCCGCACGCCTACAACTCGATACAGGATTTTAAAGACAATATCACCGGCGTGCAGTATGCCTATTACGGCGCAATGGGAGCCGATGCCGCAACGTCAACATCTATCAGCGCATTTATTCAAAGTGTCGATGCGGCGGCCGATAATGCCGTCAAGGCGGCTCTTGCTGCGTGTATAGCAAAAATCGACGCCATGCCGCGTCCGTTTGTGTTGAATTATAGCGACCCGAAAGTCGGCGAAGCCATTGACGCTTGCAACGCCCTCGACGCCGCATTACAGACAGCGCAGGCAGCGCTTACAAAATAAATTAAAATAAATAATCGGACAAATGAAGAAAAAGTTTCTGTTTTTAATAATAATTGCGTTAACGGGATGTTATGATGAAGGAGAGGACGCTAAGGTTAAGGTAGAAGTGTCTGAAGATGAGTGGTATGCTGGCGGCGAGCTTGGCACGGTGTTCGACGCTACATCGTTTGCTTACGAGCAGCCGACGCCTGCCGTCGAGAAGGCCGGGATGTCGCGGGCTTTCAAGATGGGTGAGTATTTTTTCGAGAACGACTATAACGAGAATCCCGACGGCGCTTTCTGTGGTCTGGGGCCGCTCATGGTGCGTCGCGGGTGCATCTACTGCCACCCTAATTATGGGCACGGCAAGCGGCAGACACGCTATCGCGCCGATGAAAACGGTAACGGCTACCTGCTCGTTATAACCGACGAGACCGACACATACCTCAGTTCGCTGACAGGTATGCCCCAGACGCTCGCTGTGGCGCCGTTCAAGCCGCCTATTGACGAGAGCAAGATACAAATCAACTGGCTGACATACATTGACGAATGGGGTAACCGCTTCCCCGACGGCGAGACATACGAACTGATATATCCTGAAGTTACTATCCCCGAAGATGCTTATTATGTGCCTCTTGAGGTGACGAAAAACGGCGTTGTGAGCGCTGTCCCCTATTCAAATGTGCGTGTAAAACTCGAATCAACCATAGGCGTGTATGGTACGGGGTTGCTCGACGCTATCTCCGACGAAGACCTTAAGGCCGAATATGCCCGCCAGGAAGCCGCCGGAGTGTCGCTCAATCCTGCGATCTTCGCTAACGGCGAGTGGGTCAAAACCTACGGTGCGACTACTCATCCGCTGCGTTTCACCTACGCCCTCAGCCGCGGTCCGCTGCAGGACGGCGCCGGAGCCAACGCTATCTGGAATATCACCAATGTGACGCGCTCGAATCGCCGTTATCACTATATGACAGCTACTTACGCCCGCACGGCGTCGCAAGACCCGGATGTGCAAAAAGATTTTTACCGCTATTTCCCGTCGCAAAATAAGACGGGAAATGTAGAGAATGATATTTATAACTATCTGATGGATACCGATTTAAATGTCGAGATGAGTGATGACAATTATGAAACCTTCCTCGTCTGGCATCGCGGCTTGGCTGTTCCCGCCGCTCGCGACCTTGACGATCCGCAGGTTGACCTCGGCAAGCGGCTGTTTAACGAGATCGGTTGTGCGCGCTGCCACCGTCCGACATGGACTACCGGCGCCGACAACGTGAGCGACCCCAGCGGTTTCTTCCAGGATAACGACCCGCGCCTGCCGCGCTATCCGAACCAGAAAATATGGCCTTACACCGACATGGTGCAGCACCGTTTGAGTATGAAGAACGACATTCGCACGGGCTGGTGCCGCACGACGCCATTGTGGGGTAGGGGGCTGAGCCGTTTGGTCACGGGTGCGTCCGACCGCCTGCACGACTGCCGCGCGCGTACCGTCATCGAAGCTATCCTCTGGCACGGTTCGCCTGAGAGCGACGCCCGCCAATCGTTGGAAAAATTCCGCGAACTGACACGCGACGAAAGAGATGCTATTGCAAGATTTATTGAGTCAATTTAATAATTCGGAAAAAAATGCGGATAAATTGAAAAATAGTATTATTTTTGCGGAGTTTTAATAGAGAAAGCAAGGAATGAAACGTTTTTTGACTATATCGCTTTTTGTCGCTACACTCATTTGGAGTGCGGCAGGTATTAGTATTGCTTATTGCGATAAAGAACTGATAGTCAATGATAAAGGATATGAGAAGGCGATTTCTAATGACTACGGATCTCCCGGGAAAGATTATGCTTATGTAGTATATAAAATCCCGGTGTTGCCCGTGGGCGTCAATGCTGCTAATACGGCAAGGGTTCCTGTGGCGACGGAAGAAACGACCGGAAGCCACCCGTTCAGCATGATGCAGACATGTTTCTCGCTCTTGATGCGACAGCAATTTCATGTTGTCCGCTCGACTTTCTCATACCAATATGCTATAAAAAAGACCGCCGGATACTATATCTATGAGTTGCGTAAACTATTGATTTAGAGATTATTATCTATTTTAGGTCGGATTTAGCCGATCTTAACTCTTTATTATTCGCATGGCAATCCGGCTGTGCGAAAAGTCAACGTATTAATAATTCAAATCATAGAAATTCATGGAAAAAATAGAATCAATAGAGCAAATGCTCGAAGAAAAGGAAAAAGAATCCGTATTAAAATCAAAGCCTTCCAAAGCCTTGATTATCATGTTTATAATTGTGGGATTAGTCCTTATTGTCTTTGATTGGGAAGATCCCGACAAGTCTAATGGGACTTTATCAGCCTTAATGATTGTCCTTGGCGTGGGGCTGCTCATTTATGGCATTGTGTATGCGTTTTTCAAGAAGACTCGCTACAGTCTTGTCGGAAATAAGGCGAAAATCGACTTTTACGAGATACTTTTCGACATCAAAGAACGCGACAAACTTCTGCATATTATGCAAAGTGGTAATATTCAGGATATTATATCCTTAAGGAGGGCGAATATTGATTCGCTCAAACTGCGTGTTGCGGCGACGCGTGACGGCAGTTTTTGCTATTCACAGATAATCGCCTACGCCCCTTACGAATTTACGAGCCTCAACAGTCCGCAAAAACACTCGGCCGAAGAAGCGAAAATCATTCTCGGCTTGGCATAAAATTGATATTTTAATCCTCCCGGGGCATCCTGCTTTGGGAGGATTATTTTTTGCGTAATAGCAATTTATGATGAAAAAAATTATTATCTTTGCAGTGAACTAAACGTGAAAAAAAGTGTTATGAATAGAAGAAAATTTTTGTTGACAGCTCCTGTTTTGGGGCTTTTAGGCCGAATGTCGGCGAGCGAAATGTTTTTGCCGGCCGAAGAAACTGCGGCCGAGTTTGCCGATTGGCGCGAGGGATGGCTTGATATTCATCATATCAGCACCGGACGCGGGAACGCGGCGTTTATTATCTGCCCCGACGGCACCACTATACTTATCGACGCCGGCGATCTTGGCGCCGAGGTCAATCCTAATCACACGCCGCATATTCCCGACGACAGCAAACGCGCCGGCGAATGGATAGCGGAATATATACGCAGATTTTCCAAACCGCTGAAAAACAGATATTTGGACTATGCTTTTCTGACGCATTTCCATGACGATCATATCGGCGCCAAGTATGACGGACTGCCGGAACCTAACGGCTATGCGCTTACGGGTATTGCCGATGTGGCGGAACAGATTGATATTAAGATGCTTATAGATCGCGGCTATCCGGATTACAATTATCCGTCACGAGAGAGAGCAAAGCGGGCGAACCGCAGTTTTTTCGATGATTATCTTAAATTCGTTGAGTATCAGCGTACTAACAAAGGAGTCCGCGTTGAAATGCTCGATGCAGGCAGCGACCGGCAGATAGTTTTGAAAAATGCTCCTTCCGAATATCCTGATTTTAAGGTGCAAAACATATATGTGAACGGGCAGGCTTGGACAGGCGAGGGCAGATCGACACGAAGTATTTTCACCGACGCTGACACGCCCGACGAGAACCAGTGCAGCGGCGCCATCAGACTTCAATACGGCCGGTTCGGTTACTGGTCGGGCGGCGACTGCAACGGCGTGGAGCGGCAGATATGCGATGTGATACGGCCTACGACGGTTTTCAACGTCAATCATCACGCCAACGGTTCGCCGCAGACCGAGTTTCTTGCAGCGATGCGCCCACAGGTAATGATAGTGCCGGTTTGGGATCTGTATCATCCCAAAGCCGACTGCATGGAACGCATGATTGACAGGACAATATACCCCGACGACCGGCTGATTTTCGCCACTGCGAGGGTCAATGGCATAGAAAAACTGCTCGGAGATAATATCAAACATTTCCAGCCGCTCGGACATATCGTGGTGCGCGTAACCGACAGCGGCTCAAAATATAAAGTCTATGTGCTTGATGCGATGGACAAGAACTGCAGCGTGAAGATGGAAACACGCACGCTGCAAGCATAATTAAATTAAATTACTGTTATGAAATTAATTACAAGTGTATTATTATTGTTATTGGCGTCGCTTTCGGTTGCGGCGCAAGTTGAACCTAATCAGCCGGATGGCCCTTATATTTTTTATACGGATACGGGGACGGTCATAGTAACGGTTGCGACGGATGGGCTTATCCATACGGAGGTTTATAGGGACGGTCTGCCGCCGGATTTCAGTTTCGAGGTCTGTTCCACAGCGCCGGAGGCGGGCAAGGACGCGCCGTCGCGCTTCAAGGTGCGGTTGCGGAAAGATTATAAACGCATAGACTGTGTGCGCCCGGCGCCCGATTCGCTTTTAGTTATCAGCGACCCGCACGCCAAATGGACGCCGTTTACGTCGATACTTAAAGCGCAAGGCGTTGTGGATGAGAATCTTAAATGGAAGTACGGCAAAAATGAGTTGATGATTATAGGCGACATCTTCGACCGCGGCGACGACGCAACAACAATCTTCTGGTTCGTCTATAAGTTGCAGCAGGAAGCGCGCGAGGCGGGTGGAGAGGTGCATTTCCTCTACGGCAACCACGAAGAGATGGAACTGCGCGACGCGACGTCGTGCTACCGCAACGGCTACCTCTTTAAGAAATATATTGCGCTGAGTGAGGCCTATTTCGGCGATTCGACGCATTACGGCTCGCGTTTTTTCGGCGTCGATACCGAACTGGGGCGCTGGCTGATGCGGTGCAATACTATACAGAAAATAGGCGCGGATTTGTTTGTTCATGCGGGTTTGAACGAGGAGTTTTACCGGTTGAATTACAGTCCGGCGGAGGTCAATTCGCGCGTTAGCGCGGAGATGTTCAATCCGTCGCGTAAGTCGGATACTACGGGTTTGCTGGCGGCAGGCGCCAAGGGTGGCGTGCTGTGGTATCGAGGGATGATTTCCGGCTTCAACCCGGAAAGCGCTCCGCCATTGCCGGTTGAGACGCTCCACAAACTGCTTCGGCGCTACAAAGCGGAGCGTGTGATAGTAGGGCATACGGAGGTTACGAGTTCGAGCATCGCCGAGCCTTACCGCGTTACGGGCGCTACGGCTTACGATGGCAATGGCTACGACTTTCGCGTCGTGGACGTGAACGTCCCTACCGATAGAGCGTTTGAACGCGGCTACGGACGCGGCGTCCTGATAACCCGTACCGGCGCTACTTTCGTCGTTTACGACCGCGCGCCGAACACCCCGCTGCCGCTGCCGAAATTACCGCTTCCAAAATAAAGCGTTATTTGGCAGGCTCTTTAGGCTTGCGGTCGAAGAACGGGTTCTTGGACGTTGCGCTGACAGGAACAGCCATTACGCATTTGACGTCGTCGCCAAGTATCTTCAGGCGTTGAGCGGCAAGACCGGCGCTGAACATCACCCGTGTATCCACACGAAGGTCGGCGGCGCGCGAGCATGCCGAACCAATGGCTATACCGACGTCAATAGCGTTGATAGCGCATGGTACTGCTTCCGGCTTCGCTGCGCAGGATACATAGCCGCAGTGAGCGCAGTTCAAGCCCTGCGTCAAAAAGCGCGTTCCAATAAGCAGCAGCGCGTCTGCCTGCCGGATGTTGTCGGCGTCACGCAGAAAAAATTTCAACTCTTTTTCTTCGGCTATCTTCAACATCTCTGCCGACAGGCGCTCTATGTCATCGTCTGTGGCAATAGCAATCTCAATGACGTCCGCGCCCTTGCCCTTTGGGGCGGTGCGCGCCGACGTCATCATCTGCCTTGCTGCCTGAATAACAAGGTCTTTACGTATCGTCCTTTCGTTCTCTATCATTTTATTCGCTTCGACCGTTATCGTGAGGAACGAAGCAATCTACTGACCTTGAGATTGCTTCACTGCGTTCGCAATGACGGAAAATTCTTAATTCTTAATTCTTAATTCTTAATTCTTAATTCTTAATTCTTAATTCTCAGTTATCGCCGCCTGCGCCGCCGCCAACCGTGCAATAGGCACGCGGTAGGGAGAGCAACTGACATAGTCAAGCCCCACCTTGTGGCAGAACTTCACCGACGAAGGCTCGCCGCCGTGTTCGC
>JAISUX010000084.1 GCA_031271805.1 Tannerella sp. | reverse complement strand
TCTGCAATCGTCTGTACATAGACAGACCGGCTTTTCAATGCTTGCGCCGCCCCTTCGCTCGGCACATTGAAAATAAACTTCTGAATACCCGAAATGTCGCACTTCAATAAAAACTTATTCATATTTTTTCTATTTTAATCTTGTTCCTTCTCAATCTTATTAAAATCACGGTTCAGACGAATGCACGTCCCAAACCCGTGGCTAACGCCTTTCCCCAGCCCCACAAAGTTCGGTATCGACACATTGCTCTTGAATTTCACGTCGAACGATGCAAAGTTAATCATTTTTAATCGAATTTCGCCACGTTCTTCAAAATTCAAGATGCTGACTTTCACTTCCTTATCGAAATGTATGCCAAGCCCTTTGGCAAACGAGAGGATGTTGCCAACAAGGATTTTTTCCAAAAAATCGCAACGGCTTTTCAGGTCTTCGATTTCGCTGAAACGGCGATGATTTTCCTGATTCAGCGGCAGCCATTTGCGCAGTTGATACACAAATTCGCTTTCCCACACCTGCACAAGTATCTGCTCGGCTTTTACAGTGTCGAGTTCGAGGGAAAATTCGCGATTGCCGATTTGTAGAGGCGTTGCGCGCAACGCCCCTACGGACGTAAATAACTCCCCAATTGACACAGTACCTTCGCCCACGCAAACTATCGCCGCCCGCCCGTTGATGCGCTTGTATTGTATCAGCGGATAGGCGTAGCGGAAACCGTCGTCGGTATGGTTATGAAATAATACATTGTTATGCTGCAACATAGCGACAACTGCGCCGCGAAATAGTACTATCTCCTTCTGTTGAAGAGGATTGACAAACCGTATTGTTAAAATTGCCACTCTTTGATTCATAATAAAAATTTTGACAAAGATACGTTATATTTTCTGAATATCAAAACATAAATGTCTTTTTTCACCAATCAAACTCAACAATTTTGTTGTAGTTCAACGGTCACTTTTTCTACTTCGCCGTCTAAGGGTGGGGTGAGTTTTGAGATTTTTACGGACAGGTCGTTTATTTGAGGGAAGCTGGTTGCTATGGATTTCATTATTCGACCGGCTACATGTTCAATAAGGCGCGAAGGTATGGCCATCTCCGTCTTTACGATTTCGAATACTTCGGCGTAATTAATTGTGTCGGCAAGGTTATCGGTTTCGGCGGCGTCGGTTTCAACAGCGTACGACACATCTGCGAGATATGTCCCGCCGATAATGCGCTCCTGCTCCATAACTCCATGGAAGGCATGGAATGTCATCGTTTCCAATGTGATAATCGTCTTCATTGCGGCACAAAGATATAATTTTTGGTCGATAACAGAGAATTTTGATGATAATTTTAATATTTTTCATACATTTGCATCATTATGGACGAAGTTTTGAGCGAGGAAAAGAAAGAATTAAGATATGCGGTAACGTATTCGTTGTTACTGACCGCATTGCCGTTGGTTGTGTTAATCGTGGGTGAGGCTTTCGGGCTTAACATTAGGCAGTACGGCATGCGTCCGCTTGAGCCGTCGGGTTTATGGGGCATACTGACTATGCCGTTGCTTCACGCCGATTGGGAGCATCTTATCTCGAATACGCCACCGATGCTTCTGCTCATCTTCGGGCTTTTCCTTTTCTACAAGCGGGTTGCGTGGCGCATACTTGTTTATATTTGGGTTGTGAGCGGGCTGTTGACATGGTTTATGGGACGGCAATCAACGCATATAGGCGCGAGTGGCCTTGTCTATGCCTTGGCGGCGTTTCATTTTCTAAGCGGCGTAATCAAAAAAGTCCCGCGTCAACGCGCTTTTGCCTTGCTCGTATCTTTCCTTTACGGCGGCTTCGTGTGGGCGTTCTTCCCGACGCTCTATGCCGGTACGAATATCTCGTGGGAAGGGCATTTGTCAGGTCTGCTCGCGGGGATACTGCTTGCCGTTTATTTCCGTCATGAAGGGCCTGAACCGCCTGTCTCACCCTTTGCGAACGAAGAAGACGAGGAGGATGAAATATTCATGGAAGACGAACAAAAATAGACTTATTAAATGAAAAAACCAAGAAATCCGGCGTTTTGGAAATAAAAAAATTTTGTTTTGTGAGATAAATACGTTATTTTTGCGGGGAAATAATGGGAAAACATTTTATTCAATATTATATATGACATCAAAAGAACGCATTAAAACAGTATTATCCCACAAAGAAGCGGATAAAATCGCTCTTGATTTCGGGGGGAGTCCCGTGACAGGCATACATGTTAAAAAAATCGAGGAACTGCGCCGGCGCTATGGTCTCGAAGAGCGCCCTGTCAAAGTAGTTGAGCCGTTTCAGATGCTCGGCGAGGTGGATGAGGAATTGATCAGGATTTGGGGTGTTGACACTGTCGGGGTGAGTGGTAACCGCGACATGTTCGGTCATCCTCAGGAGAATTTCGTTGAGCGGCGAATGCCATGGGGACAAGTCGTGTTGTTGCCCGAATCCTTTCATACTAAGGAAGATAACGGCAACCTTTACGCCTTCCCGCAAGGCGACGAGAATTTGTCGCCGGCAGCCGTCATGCCTTCGACAGGATATTTCTTCGATGCTATTGAGCGGATTCCGGCGACCGATTTTGGGGAAGAGGTTAAGCTCGAAGACAATCTCGAAGAGTTTACGTTGATGACCGACGACGACATGGCCTATTGGAAGAGCGCTTTCACACGTGCAAGGGCTACCGGGCGGGCTGTGGTTGCGAATATCGGCGGGACGGCGCTCGGCGACATCGCCCTCGTACCGGCAATGAACCTCAAGCATCCGAAAGGAATCCGAGCCATTGCCGACTGGTATATGTCAACCGTTACAAGAGCCGATTTCCTTTATCAAATATTTGATAAACAGACGGATATAGCTATTAAAAACCTTGAACGGATAAACCATGAAGTAGGTGACTGCATAGATGTTATCTACGTTTGCGGTACAGATTTCGGTACGCAGAACAGCCAATTCTGCTCGGCAGAAACGCTTAACGACCTCTACGGCGCAGGCTACCGCAAAGTAAACGACTGGATTCACAAGAACACCTCGTGGAAGACTTTCAAACATTGCTGCGGGGCGATAGTGCCGTTGCTCGATACGCTGATTGACGTAGGATTCGACATCATCAATCCCGTCCAGATCAACGCCGAAGGTATGGATCCGCAATTCCTGAAAGATACTTACGGCAGTCGCATTGCGTTCTGGGGAGGCGGTATTGATACCCAAAAAACGCTTCAACTCGGCACACCCGAACAGGTCAAGGCTCAGGTTCGCCAACTATGCGACATCTTCGGCAAAGGCGGCGGATTCGTGTTCAATTCGATCCACAATATCCAAGCCAACGTGCCGATGGACAACCTGATCGCGCTAATGGATACTATTTGTGAAATAAGAAAAATTAAAATTTAGAATATGGAAAATAAAATCAAAATTGGCCTTTTCGCCACCGGTTTAGACACTTATTGGGGGCAGTTCGACGGATTGTTGGACTCTCTGCTGTCTTATAAAACCTTTATAAAGAGTAACATAGAATCGAAATGCAATGTCGAAGTCGTAGATGCGGGAATGGTTGACAACCCTTCAAAAGCGCTCGAAGCAGCCTCGACGTTTGCCCGCGAGGAGGTCGAGCTCGTCTTCCTCTACGTCTCTACCTATTGCCTTTCGTCAACTATATTGCCTGTGGCACAGAGGATTAACTGTCGGATAATCATCTTGAATCTTCAGCCCGTACCGGCAATTGACTACGATTATATCAACAATCTCGGTGACAAGGGCAAAATGACCGGCCACTGGCTCGCCCACTGCCAGGCCTGCTCAGCGCCGGAAATAGCTAATGTATTTAACCGCAGTGGATTACGTTATGAATTTGTGACCGGATATCTTCAAGAAGATTGTGTTTGGACGGATATTGTAGGGTGGACGGAAGCCGCACGGGTCAAACATGCGATGCGTAACAACCGCCTCGGCATACTCGGACATTACTATTGCGGCATGTTGGACGTTTACACCGACACCACGCGACAGGCGGCAACCTTCGGAACCCATATCGAGTTGCTCGAAATGTGTGAATTGAAGATGTATCGAGATAGGGTAACCGAATCCGAGATCTTGGCCAAACTGCATGAATTTAGCGAGAAATTCGATGTCCTGCCCGAGTGCGAGGAGTATGAATTGCGCCGAGCGGCACAGACTTCGGTTGCGCTCGACATGCTTGTCAAGGCGCATAATCTCGGCTCAATGGCCTACTATTACGAAGGCGTCAACGGCAACGACTACGAAAACATCGTCACATCGGTCATCGCTGGAAACACGCTTCTCACGGGCAAAAACATACCTGTTGCCGGAGAGTGCGAAGTCAAGAACGCCCAAGCGATGAAGATAATGTCGGAATTTGGTTCTGGCGGCTCATTTTCGGAGTTTTACGCAATGGATTTCAACGATGATGTGATATTGCTCGGTCACGACGGCCCGGCGCATTTTGCCATATCCGAGGGACGCGTCAAACTCGTTCCGTTACCCATCTATCACGGCAAGCCCGGCAAGGGGTTGTCGATACAGATGACCGTACGCCACGGCGATGTCACGCTTTTGTCGGTCTGCGAAGGCAACGACGGTGTCTTTTTCCTGACAGCCGAAGGGCGCTCGGTCGAAGGCCCTGTCCTGAACATCGGTAACACTAACAGCCGTTACCGCTTCCCTATCGGCGCCCGCCAATTCATGGACGCATGGAGCAAAGCCGGCCCCTCGCACCATACTGCCATCGGTACCGGACATATTGCCGATAAAATCACAAAATTGGCCTTTCTGTTAAATATCCCCGTCGTAAGGATTTGTTAGAACTCGGATGTGAAATGGAAGCGGATGTCGGGGAAGTCTTGCTGCGCCATCGTGAGGACGTAGGCTGAGTCGGCCATATAGACTTCGCGGCCTTCGCGGTCGGAGGCCATATATTGGGACTTGCGGCGGCGGAAATTTTCGAGCGCCGCAGGGTTATCGCTCTCTATCCAGCAGGCTTTATATAGGCTGATGGGTTCCCAGCGACACTGCGCGCCGTACTCGTTGAGGAGGCGGTATTGGATGACCTCAAACTGTAACTGACCGACGGTACCAATGATTTTACGGCCATTGAAGCGGTTGACGAACAGTTGGGCTACGCCCTCATCCATCAGTTGCTCAATACCCTTGGCGAGTTGCTTGGCTTTCATCGGATCGGCGTTCTCAATATACTTGAACATCTCCGGCGAGAAACTAGGAAGTCCCTTGAAATGAAGGCTTTCGCCCTCGGTAAGGCTGTCGCCTATCTTGAAATTACCGGTGTCGGGGAGGCCTATGATGTCGCCCGCAAAAGCTTCATCGACAACTTCCTTTTTCTGCGCCATAAAAGCCGTCGGGCTGCCGAATCGCATCATGCGGTCGAGGCGGACGTGCCGGTAGTTGGCGTTACGCTCAAAGCGACCGGAGCATATCTTGACAAAGGCGATACATGAGCGGTGGTTAGGGTCCATATTGGCATGGATTTTGAAGACGAAACCGGTAAAATGTTCCTCTTCCGGCGCCACAATACGCTCAACGGCCTGTACCGGACGCGGTGAAGGGGCGATATGGACAAAGCAGTTGAGCAACTCGCGTACCCCAAAATTGTTCAGCGCCGAGCCGAAAAATACGGGGGCGACGTCGCCTTTGAGGTAGCTCGCCTCGTCGAAAGCGGAATAGACGCCGTTGATGAGTTCGAGGTCGGCGCGAAGTTTTACGGCCTGCTTAGGCTCAATATGCGTTTCGAGATCGGGACTGTTAATGTCTTTAAATTCAACGCTTTCAGTCACTGTCTGCTTGCTCGGTTGGTAAAGGTCGAGTTTTTCCTCGTAGATATTATAGACGCCGCGGAAACGTTGCCCCATATCTATCGGCCAAGACAAGGGACGGACGCCGATATGCAGTTCGCTTTCGATCTCATCGAGGAGGTCAAAAGGGTCTTTGCCTTCACGATCCATCTTGTTGACAAAGACGATGACGGGGGTCTTACGCATACGGCAGACTTCCATCAGTTTACGGGTTTGCGCCTCGACGCCCTTAGCCGCGTCGATGACGATAATGACGCTATCTACGGCCGTAAGAGTACGGAAAGTATCCTCGGCAAAGTCCTGATGGCCTGGGGTATCGAGAATATTTATTTTGTAGTTGTCGTAGTCGAAGGCCATGACCGAGGTGGCGACCGAGATTCCGCGTTGTTTCTCGATTTCCATCCAGTCGGAGGTGGCCGTGCGGCGTATTTTATTCGATTTGACTGCGCCGGCGACATGGATTGCTCCGCCGAAAAGCAGGAGCTTCTCGGTGAGAGTGGTCTTACCCGCATCGGGGTGACTGATTATCGCAAATGTCCGGCGACGTGTAATTTCTTCTTTTAACATATTATCATTTAGTTATATTTCCTAAGCATTTTGCAAGGCTTTCTTCCCATGCGGGAATTTCAACATTGTAGGTTTCCCTGATTTTTGTTTTGTCGAGGACGCTGTATGCCGGACGGGCTGCACGGGTATAATATTCGGAGGTGGTAATGGGGGAGACATTGCCGTCAATACCGGTTATATTGAATATTTTACATGCGAAGTCATACCAGGTACATTCGCCTGCGTTGGTGTAATGGTATATTCCGGGCGCAAAATGCTGGGCGACAAGTATTTTAACTATCGCTGCAGCAAGGTCGCCGGCGTAGGTGGGCGTACCGCGCTGGTCGCACACCACACCTATCTTGACACGCTCGCGAGCAAGTCGAAGCATCGTATTGACGAAATTGTTGCCGGTCTCGGAATAAAGCCATGCCGTACGCACGATGATCGTATCCGAACATACATCCTGTAAAGCCTTCTCGCCCTCGGCTTTGCTCTTGCCATAGGCCGAAGTCGGGTTGATAGGATCGTCCTCCCGGTATGGACGTGAGCCTTGACCGTCGAATACATAATCCGTTGATATATGGATGACTTTCGCGCCGACCTTAGCCGCCGCTTCACCGATATTCCTTACGGCATCACAGTTCACGCGCCTGCACGTTTCGGCGTCGTCTTCCGCCTTATCGACAGCGGTATAAGCCGCGCAATTAACTACAATATCTATCGCGTGTACATTAAAATACCGCTCTAACTGCGTCTTGTCGCAAATATCAAGCGTATCGACGTCCGTAAAATAAAATCGTAATCCATCCAAGCCTTCGACGGCTCTCTTAAGAGCCTTTCCGAGTTGCCCGTATGCCCCGGTTACTAAAACTGATTTCATATATTTTTTTGAATTTCGGGTGCAAAGGTACGGTTTTTTAGCGAATTTCAAATATCTTTGTGGCTTCAAAGAATAAGTAAATGATTACGGCAAGAGAAAAGAAAAAAGAGAATATCGTTGAGTATCTGCTATATATGTGGCAGATTGAGGATATGATTAGGGCTTGCGGATGCGAGATGGAAGAGATAGAACGCCAACTCATATCCAAATATGACGCGGATGCGGGGCTTCGTAGCGAGATTTGGCAGTGGTATGCCGCGCTTGTTGACATGATGCGCAATGAGGGAGTTCTCGAAAAAGGACACCTGCAGGCGAACATCAATATTGCGGACGAACTTAACGGACTGCATCAGCGGTTGCTCAAGGCGCCCGGCGAGACCGTTTACGGTTCGCTTTATTACAAGGCTCTGCCGGCTATAGTGCAACTGCGGGCAAAGTCGGGCGATAAGCAAACTGGCGAGATAGAGACCTGTTTAACAGCGCTTTATGGCTATATGCTATTGAAAATCAAGAATCAGGAAATCAGCGAAGGGACTACGGAGAGCGTGAAGCAATTCGGCGCGATGCTGTCGTACCTTGCCGCAAAATATCACGAGGATAAGCAATGATAAAGATTATTACAACAGGATATTTCTATGCCGACGGCGGGGCGATGTTCGGCGCTATACCCAAAGTGACCTGGAGCCGCAGTTATCCCGTTAATGAGCGGAATTTGTGTGTATTGGCAATGCACACAGGGCTTGTGACTACCGCCGACGGGAGGGTTATCGTAGTCGATCCTGGTGTCAGGGCGGATTGTCTGAATGATTCTCCGGCAATTTATTATAAGTTTCACGAAATGAGAGACTTGTGCGAGGAGTTGGCGAAGGCGGGGATAATGCCTGAAGATGTTACCGACGTAGTTTTCACGCATTTACATTTCGACCATTGCGGAGGCGCTGTGCGGAAGAACGAAAGCGGCGTACTCGAACCGGTTTTTAAAAACGCCGAGCATTGGGTCGGCCGCGCGCAATATGATAGCGAAAAGCGGCCGCATCCGCTCGAAAAGGATTCGTTCACTCCGGATAATACGGCGATACTCGAAGCGGCCGGTTTGCTACGGGTCGTGGAGGCGACGATGAAACCATGCGACAGCATGACGATGCGCCTTTACGACGGTCATACAAAAGGACAAATCGCCCTGAATGTGTCTTGTACTACGGGTATCGTTGTTTTTCCGGGCGACATCATCCCACTCTCTTCACACATCGTTCCCGAACGAATTTCGGCTTACGACCTTTTTCCTGTACAATCCTACAACGGCAAACTCGAAATACTCGAAGAAGCGGCATCAAACGAGAGTATTCTCGTCTTTTATCACGACGCTTTCGTCCGTGCGGCGACGATAAAAAAGGTGCGTACGTCATTTAAAATATCTAAAAAAGCGGATATTTAGAAAAAAACCGTATTATCGCGAGTTTTCAACATTTTTGGCAAGTTATTAACAATCCCGAAGCCGTCGCCTCAAAAATTAGTAATTTCGCAGTCGGAAAGAGCGGGAAAATAGAAGACGATAACAATTAAATAAGTAATAACCAAACATTTATACAAATGGGTAAAATTATAGCAATAGCAAATCAAAAAGGTGGTGTGGGTAAAACCACCACAACGATCAATCTTGCTGCCTCGCTTGCGGCATTGGAGAAAAGGATATTGATTGTTGACGCCGATCCGCAGGCCAACGCTTCGTCGGGCTTCGGGATCGACGTGAAGTCAATCAATCATTCGATATACGAAAGTCTCATCAACGGCCTCGACCCGGCGGAAGCAATCGTCAAATCGGAGATGGACAATTTGGATATTTTTCCGTCGCACATTGACCTTGTAGGCGCCGAGATAGAGATGCTCAACCTCAGCAGCCGCGAGCACGTTTTGCGCAACCTTTTAATGCCGCTAAAGGATAAATATGACTATATACTCATCGACTGTTCGCCGTCGCTGGGGCTGATAACGGTCAATGCGTTGACCGCCTCCGATTCGGTTATAATACCCTTTCAATGTGAGTATTTCGCCCTTGAAGGCATCAGCAAACTGCTCAACACGATACGCATTATCAAGTCGAAATTGAATCCGTCGCTTGAAATTGAAGGCTTCCTGATAACGATGTACGATTCGCGCTTGCGTGTGGCCAACCAATATTACGAGGAGATAAAGCGTCTGTTCCAGGATCTGGTTTTCACCACCGTCATACAACGTAACATAAAGTTAGTAGAAGCGGCAGGTTCGGGCAAGCCTGCATTGCTCTATGAGGTAGATTCGAAAGGCGCGATAAACCACATGCAACTTGCTAAAGAATTGATAGAGAAAGATTTAAAACGAGCATAAGAAATGGCAAAAAACAGGAAACCAATAGGCCGCGGTCTTGAAGCTTTGCTTACAAGCGACGGACTGAATACAAGCGGCTCGTCGTCGCTCAACGAGGTGGAATTGAGCAAGATAGAACCGAATCCCGACCAACCGCGCACCGTCTTCGAGCAAGAATCACTCGAAGAACTCGCCACGTCAATACGTTCATTCGGCATAATCCAACCGATAACCCTCAAAGAAATAAGTGAAGACAGATATATAATCATCTGCGGCGAGCGTCGCTTCCGGGCAGCCAAAATTGCAGGATTGGAGCGTATTCCGGCTTATATCAAAACCGACCGTGACGAGAACATCATGGAAATGGCGCTCATCGAAAACATACAACGCGAAGATTTGAACTCAATCGAGACCGCCCTCGCTTACCAGAAGCTGCTCGACAGCACCGGCGAGACGCAGGAAAAATTGAGCGAGCGCGTGGGCAAGAAACGCGCTACCATATCGAACTACCTGCGCTTGTTGCGTCTGCCGGCCGAAATTCAGGTGTGCATCAAGAAACGCAGCATCGACATGGGACACGCGCGGGCGCTACTATCTATCGAAGATCCGGAGATACAACTCGCCCTCAACGACCGCATTCTTAAAGAAGGCTTGTCGGTACGCGCAGTAGAGGAAATTGCACGTAGCATCAACGAGACGGGCAAGATGAACGACAAAAAAGCCGGTAGTGAGCCGAAAAGCAAACTGCCTGAAGAATTTCGGGTTCTGAAGGAACAGTTGTCCCGATTCTTCGACGCTAAAGTGCAATTGACCTACGATTCGTTAGGGAAAGGCAAGATCACCATTCCGTTCGAATCGGACGAGAAACTGGAACATATAATGAGCATGTTGGACCGTATGAAGTGAGCATGTGTAAAATGGTAGAAATCGAACTTGTCAGGGTTATTATGCTGACCGTAAGCCTTTTAATATTGGGACTTACTATGAAGATATGCGCTCAAGACACGATAAAAACCGATACATCACAATTCATACCCAACAACATTACGATAGAGACGAATGACAGCCTTACGGTAGCCGCCAAGCCGGACGCCTTCAAACCGGATCCGCAAAAAGCCTGGTTGATGGCTGCCATTTTTCCCGGCGTAGGCCAGATATACAACCGTCAATATTGGAAACTGCCTATCGTCTATGGCGGCTTCTTCGGCTTTATGTATGCCATAACCTGGAACAACAAAAACTACCAGGACTATAGTAACGCCTATTTCGACATTATGACCGACGCCTCCGCCGATCCCGAAGGAGATAATCCCGACAGTTGGCACCAGAGTTGGCAGGATTTCGTGTCGGCCAACGTCGATCCGGCTAACTATCTGCACAACAGCCAGTTCCAGAGTAATCTCAAGCGCGGTAAGGATTTTTACCGCCGTAACCGCGACCTGAGCATCATCCTCAGTGTGGCCTTCTATCTTATTTGTGTGGCCGACTCTTACGTCGATGCACAGATGTTCGATTTCGACGTCTCACCCGATTTATCCTTGCGTTTCGTGCCCGAAATTCGGCCTGATGTATGGGGTAATTCCCGTGTTTACGGATTCAATGTTAGTATGACTTTTTAATTGGAATTGTTATGAGTAAAAAAAGATTTCTGACACTATTAACACTGATTATCATGTCTTTGACGCCGATAATCGCACAAGAAAACATTGTCTTTGAGGAGGAAGAAGACATTGTTCCCATCGACACTGCGTCTTACGATTCCATAGTGGGAATTTTGCCGGAGATGCTTGATACCGTTACTCACAAAGTGCTCGAAGGTTGGCATGTTAAGTATTTTTCGCGTCCCGAAGAGTTTTGCGAAGATGAGGATACTAATCCCGTTTTCAGTGATTCGACCTATAAAAGGCGCTTAGAGAGGCTGCCGTTCGTGATTCCTATGGCATACAACGACAAGGTGCGCCGGAGTATCGACCTCTATTCGGGGCGTTATCGCAAGACCGTACGTTATTTAATGGGGATGGCCGATTATTTCTTCCCGATAATAGAGCAAAAGCTTGATGAATACGGGCTTCCGCTTGAACTGAAATATCTTGCTGTTGTAGAGAGTGCGCTCAATCCTACGGCTCATTCGCGTGTCGGGGCTTACGGCTTATGGCAATTCATGCTGCCGACCGGCAAAATTTATGGCCTTGAAATAAACAGCCTCATCGACGAACGCCTCGATCCCGAAAAGGCTACCGACGCCGCTTGCCGCTATTTCAAAGAGATGTACGACCTTTACGGCGACTGGTTGCTCGTTCTCGCCGCCTACAACAGCGGGCCGGGTAATGTCAATAAAGCTATCCGAAGATCGGGCGGGAAAACGGATTTCTGGAAGATTTTCCAGTATCTCCCGCGCGAAACACGCTCGTATGTGCCGCTTTTCATCGCCGCCGCTTATATTATGACTTATCACTGCGATCACAATATCTGCCCCATACGCGCTAATTTCTCGGTCGCTACCGATACTTTTATGGTCGAACGCTCGCTTCATTTCGACCAAATAGCCGAAATCCTGAATATCGACAAAGAAGCCATTCGCTTTTACAATCCGCAATACAAACGCGAGATAATCCCCGGAAATATCACCCCGTCCGTGCTGAGACTGCCGGTAGATAAGACTTTCGCCTTCATGGACAACGAAGACAGCGTCTATACCTATCGTGTGGAGGAACTTCTTGCCGAGTGTAAACCGGTTGACCCTAACAATCCCGACACCCGCAAGGAGAAAATTACTCATCTCGTTAAGGCGGGCGAAAACGTATATACCATCGCTAACCTCTACGGCGTGCAGGCCAAGGACTTGCGTCGCTGGAACAGCCTGCGCGGCTCGCGGGTTCCGACAGGACGCAAACTGACTGTTTACGTCGATAACGGCGGACTGACCTTTGCCTCAACACAAACTTCTTCGGCTCCTAAAAACGAATCGGTAAAAACGGCGAGTAAACCAGCCGGAACATCAACGGCGAAACCGGTTATCGCTTCGACGGCCGAAAACGGAGGAACATATATCACCTACAAAGTCAAATCGGGCGATTCGCTCTATGAGATTGCCAAACGATATCCGGGAGTATCGGCGAAAAATATTCAAGATGCTAACGGATTGACAACCACCAATTTGCGCATCGGTCAAATTCTTAAAATTCCGCAAGGATAAAATGTATTGCTATGAGGGAATTGAAGACAAAGGAAGAAAGAGATGAATTTAGGGAAAATGTTTATGAATATGTTGTTCAGAAACAGTTCGAGCAACTTTTGAGCGAATACCTCAATTCCAACCATCGCCGCAAATTAGAGCGAATTACCAAGGCCTACAATTTCGCAAAAAAGGCGCATGAAAAGGCCAAACGCCTTGACGGAAGGCCATATATCACTCATCCTCTTTCCGTTTCGCAAATAGTTTGCGGCGAAATGGGGCTTGGCTCGACGTCGATATGCGCCGCATTACTGCACGATGTTGTTGAGGATACCGAGTATGAGGTTGAAGATATCCAGAATATGTTCGGGCAAAAAATCGCCCAACTTGTCGATGGCCTGACAAAGATCTCTGGCGAGATATTCATTGATAAGGATATGAAGCAGATAGAGAATTTCCGTAAATTGCTACTGACCATGAGCAGTGATATACGTGTTATCCTTGTCAAAATCGCCGACCGCTTGCACAATATGCGGACACTCGATTCGATGCGTACCGACAAACAGTACAAAATCGCCGGCGAGACGATGTTTATTTATGCGCCGCTCGCACATCGCCTCGGCCTTTTTGCCATTAAGACCGAACTCGAAGACTTAAGTTTCAAATATGAGCATCCCGACGATTTCCAGATGATAAAAGAGAAATTGAAGAATAGCGAAGAATCGCGCCAACGGCTGTTCGAGAATTTCGCCAAACCTGTTCACATGCGCCTCCAAGACCTCGAACTGACTTACGACATGAAGGCGCGCGTCAAATCGGCCTACTCAATATGGAATAAGATGCTAACCAAGGGCGTTCCTTTTGAGGATATTTATGATCTTTTCGCCATTCGGATCATCTTCGAGCCTACCGGCGACGTCGATGAAAAGAATCTATGCTGGGATATCTACGCTGCAATAACCGATATCTATCGTACCCGCCCCGACCGATTGCGTGACTGGGTAAGCCGCCCTAAAGCCAATGGTTATCAGGCGCTTCACTTAACCATTATGGGGCCGGACGGACAATGGATTGAGATACAAATACGCAGTAAGCGTATGGACGAAATCGACGAAAAAGGCTTCGCGGCTCACTGGAAATACAAGGATAACAACACCGACGAAAAAAATCACATCGAGGAAGACACCGAACTCGACAAATGGTTGCATACTATCACCGAAATCCTCGAAAATCCAAGTCCTAACACGCTCGATTTCCTCGATACGATAAAGATGAACCTTTTCTCGTCGGAGATATTCGTCTTCACCCCTAAAGGTGAGCTGAAAACTTTGCCCAAAGGCGCTACTGCGCTTGATTTTGCATACAACCTGCATACCGGCATCGGCGATACCTGCATCGGCGCAAAGGTCAACCACCACCTCGTCCCTCTGAGCCATAAGCTCGAAAGCGGCGACCAGGTCGAAATACTAACATCCAGATCGCAAACGCCTAAAGTTGAGTGGCTTAACTTCGTAACTACAGCTAAGGCGCGGACTAAAATCGAGTCCGTCTTGCGCCGAGAGCGCAAAGAGCTTGCCAAGGTAGGACAAGAAAAAGTTGCGGAATTATTCAGGAAATCCGAGGTTGAACTGAACCAGTCCCTTTTGGACAAAGTAACGACTTACTACGGTTTCTCGAAACGCGAAGATTTCTATTACGCTGTCGAGAAAGGCGAAGTGAGTATGCCCGATAATATCCGTAAAATCCTGAAAGACAAATCAAAAAGCTCGATTCTAAAATACGTCAAAAAAGCTTTCGGGGTAGGAAAAAAGAAAGATTCCGGCGGCACAAAAACCGACGAAGAACAGTTGGCTAACAAGAAGGTTTTCGACAAATCCAAGCCCTACGATTTGGTCGAGGACGCTTTCGGAAAGCGCAATTACGTAGTCGCAAGTTGCTGCAAACCGATTCCTGGGGACGACGTTTTCGGCTTTATAAATGACGACGGCAATGTTGTTGTCCACAAGCATACCTGCAATATCGGTCTCCGTCTGAAAAGCAGCTTCGGCGACCGTATCCTCTCGACCTCATGGAGCAGCCATGTCAACAGGTCTTTCGAGGCGATGCTACATGTCATCGGCATAGACGCAGTAGGTGTCCTGACCGATATTTCGAGGACGATTTCCGGGTATAACGTCAATATTATCAGGTTGTTAATAGAAACAAACGACGGGGTGTTCGACGGCAAAATAAACCTCCTCGTCCACGATGTCGAAGATATTCAAAAGATGTGCGTAGCAATATCAAAGTTGAAAAATATTCAATCCGTTTCGCGCATCGCCGAATGATACATCTTTTCCGCTTCGTCAAAAACCTCTGCAAGGTCCTTTAATTCTGCTTTTATCTCGTTTAATTTGGCAGTTATTTTTGCTTGCCTAACGGCTGCGTCCCTATTATTATTCAATTTTTTGCGAACGCCCTCAAGGGTCAGGCCGTTATTGCGTATCATGTTCCGTATCAGCTGTATGGCTTCAATATCTTCTTCCGTATAGAAGCGTACGCCGTGCTCATTGCGACGCGGTGCGATGACATCGGGGAACTCGCTTTCCCAAAAACGCAAAGTCGATTCCTTTTCGCCCAGACGCGATGCCACTTCTTTTATTGAGAAATAAATTTTTTTTGATTCGCCGTCTTCCATCATCAATCCATTACCTGTCCGTGATTGTCGGCTATCTGAATCATCCGGTCGTATTCTTCGGGCGTCAAGTCCTGGAAATAATACTTCGCAGGGTTATCGTGACGGCCTTTGTACAATACTTCGTAGTGCAGATGCGGGCCGGTAGATTTGCCGGTATTGCCTACTGTAGCTATTTTTTCGCCACGCTTGACTTCCTGTCCCAAATGCACGTTGTATTTGTCCAAATGCCCGTAAAGCGTCTCGTAGTCGTAGCCATGGTCTATAATGATACAATTTCCATAGCCTTGTTTCCATGCGGCGTAAGTAACCTTGCCGTTACCCGTGGCATAAACATCAGTGCCTTTTTCGGCCGTGAAATCCATGCCGGAATGAAACATTTGAATATGATATATCGGGTCGATACGCATGCCGTAGCCCGAAGCCGTTCGCTTCAAATCTTTGTTGGCGACCGGTTGTATGGCCGGGATGCAGAGAAGCCGGTTTTCCATGTCTTTGCCCATGGATATCAACTCTTCCAAGGATTGCGACTGTACGTACAACTGCTTCTTGAGGATATCCATACGCTTGGTCGTCTCCATTACAAGTTCGGAATTGGGAAAACCTTCCAAATATTCATACCTGTTAGAGCCGCCGAATCCTGATTTTCGTATCGACATAGGGATAGAATCGGCATGAAAAATGGCGCGATAAAGGTTCTCATCCCTCAATTGCAGGTCTTCAAGCACGTCGTTGGCTTGCGAAATGTCCATAAGCAACATCTCGTATTGCGCCTGCAACAGCTTGTTTTCCTTCCTCATCAAAGCTTCGGTAGGAGAATCGAAAAATTTTGCGAAAACAAAAACTGCCGCTACGCCCATTAATATACCAAGGCTGATATTCCTTAAGAAAACGTAAAAACGCTCCCTTGCGGACGGATAAACCCTCTCGTACTCAAGAGTTTTAGGATTGTACATGTAGTACGTTTTTCGCGTTCTGAAAAGTCCCATTCTATTATATAATTACAAATTCATTATAATTTTATCTGTCAAAATCGCTGCAAAGTTAATAATTTGTCGTACCTTTGCAGGCTGTTTTTAAATTATTAACATCTTATTTTTAATTGATATGCTTACTGCAAAAGAGATAAGACAATCGTTTCTCGACTTTTTTGCCTCAAAAGGGCATCACATCGTCCCCTCGGCGCCGATGGTCGTCAAGGGCGACCCTACATTGATGTTTACTAATGCAGGTATGAACCAGTTCAAGGACATCATACTCGGCAATGCACCGATTAAATATCCGCGTATCGCCGATTCTCAGAAATGCCTGAGAGTCAGCGGAAAACATAATGATCTCGAGGAAGTAGGACACGACACCTACCATCACACCATGTTTGAGATGCTCGGCAACTGGTCGTTTGGTGATTATTTCAAGAAAGAGGCAATCGCCTGGGCTTGGGAATACCTCACCGAAGTTCTGAAGTTGGACAAAGACCGGTTTTATGTTACGGTTTTTGAAGGCTCGCCCGCCGAAAATCTTGAACGCGACAACGAAGCCGCTGAAATCTGGGCGCAATTTGTTCCCTCCGACCGCATCCTGAACGGCAACAAAAAAGATAATTTCTGGGAAATGGGCGACACCGGTCCATGCGGTCCCTGCTCCGAAATTCATATAGATTTGCGCAGCGACGAAGAACGCGCCGTAATCGACGGCAAAACACTGGTTAATAGGGATAATCCGCTTGTGATAGAAATCTGGAATCTCGTCTTTATGCAGTACAACCGTAAAGCCGACGGTTCGCTCGAACCGCTGCCCAACCGCGTTATCGACACCGGAATGGGCTTTGAACGCCTTTGTATGGCGGTGCAGGGAAAAAAATCGAACTATGATACTGATGTTTTCACGCCGCTGATTAAGGAAATCGAGAAGATTACGGGACACAGTTATTCAATTAAGAATTAAGAATTAAAAAATATGAGATCCGTAAAAAATATTGTTTTAATAATTGGATTTTGTTCACTTTTTTGCAGTTGTGCAGGTACAATTAAGACGGTAAAATATTCAGATAATATATCTGAATATAAAAAAGCGTATATAATTTCAGCCGAAAATTCACAATACATTAAATTTAAGCCCGGACTTATTATGCCAACACCTTTTGTTGCTTATGTTACTTTGCCTGACGATGCCGCAGAAGCACATAAAATTATTGGAAATACCGACGTTGTGATAAAACAGCAACTCGAAAAATATGGTTTTACCGCAACTATCGGGAAACGCGGTGATACGCCTGAAGATTTTGATGTAATTATTGAATATCAGGATACTTGGCGTTGGGATTTCAAAAAAATATTGGATAAATTGGAAATTGTTTTTATCTCGAAAGATGGAAAGATTATAGCGCAATCAACTTATAATATCTACAAGAACAAAGAGTTGCATAATTTTCCTACTCCAGAAAAAGAAGTTCCTAAAATGATTAAAGAAATTATGACCGGAGAAATAAAACAATAAAAATTATGTCCAATCAGAACGAAATCATATTATACAATCCGAACGACACGGTAAAGTTGGAAGTTCGTTTGCAGGATGAAACAGTTTGGCTCACGCAAGATCAAATCGCGTATCTGTTTGGTACGAAACGTCCCGCGATTACAAAACATTTGGGAAATATCTTTAAATCTGGCGAGTTGGACGAACAAGTGGTATGTTCCATTTTGGAACTAACCACTCCACATGGTGCTATTGCAGGGAAAACGCAAATTCAGCAGGTGAAATTTTACAATCTTGACGCCATTCTTTCAGTCGGATACCGTGTAAATTCTATCAACGCGACAATGTTCAGGCGTTGGGCGAATACTGTCTTGAACCACGATTTTATTATGATTCTCTTGATTACCTTGATTATAATCAATCCTGTCAATCATTTTAATCCTAATAATCAATGTTCAGACAGAAATGGAAATGAAAGCAGAAGAACTCTTAAAAAATATTTGAAACAAGTAAAAAAATAAATTAATATGAATACTCAAAAAAGCAATCAGGAACAAATAAATATCGCAATGCGCGTAATCGCCGATCACGTCCGCACTATCGCCTTTGCCATTACCGATGGGCAGTTGCCGTCGAACGCGAAGGCGGGCTATGTTATCCGCCGGATTTTGCGCCGCGCGGTGCGTTACGGATACACTTTTCTCGGACAGCGCAACGCATTTATTTACAAACTTATACCGGCGCTTATTGACTCTATGGGCGCGGCTTATCCCGAACTCGCTGCTCAACAGGAACTTATCGTCAAAGTGATGAAAGAAGAAGAGGATGCTTTCCTGCGGACGCTCGAAACGGGTATTCGCCTGTTGGACAAAAAGATAGAAGAAGCGAGGGCTGCCAACGTAACTGTTCTCGACGGCGCCGACGCCTTTACTTTATATGATACTTACGGTTTCCCGCTCGATTTGACCGAACTTATCCTGCGTGAAAACTCTATGAGCGTTGATATTGAGACGTTTAACTCCGAGATGCAGAAGCAGAAAGAGCGTGCACGCAACGCTGCGGCGGTTGAGACAGGCGACTGGATGGTTATCCGCGAGGGCGAAACGGAATTTGTCGGTTACGACCGCTTTGAGTGCGAAACCCGTATCCTGCGCTATCGCCTTATAAAGCAGAAAAACAAGGAATTATATCAGATAGTCTTGTCCGAAACGCCGTTCTATGCCGAGATGGGCGGTCAGACTGGCGACAGCGGTTGGCTTGTTTCAAACAGTGACGATGAAACGATTGAAATAATGGATGTTAAACGCGAAAACAACCTGCCGGTGCACATCGCTTCTAAACTGCCTGCCGACACAACAGCGACTTTCACGGCGCTGATTAACGTCGAAAAGCGCATCCAAACGGAATGTAACCACTCGGCAACCCACCTTCTACACGAGGCTTTGCGCGAGGTACTGGGCAAACACGTTGAGCAGAAAGGCTCGTATGTATCACCTGAAAATCTGCGCTTTGACTTCTCTCATTATCAAAAAGTCAGCGACGAGGAAATCCGCCGTGTGGAGCAGATTGTTAATAAACGCATCCGCGAAGATATTGCGCTCGACGAGCGGCGGCATGTACCGATAGCAGAGGCTCGTGAGATGGGAGCCATGGCGCTTTTTGGCGAGAAATACGGTGAGGATGTGCGTGTTGTGCGCTTCGGTTCCTCGATAGAACTGTGCGGCGGCACGCATATACCCTCAACAGGGCGCATCGGTTCAATGTATGTGATCGGCGAGAGTTCGATCGCCGCCGGAGTACGCCGTATTGAAGCGGTCACCGGTGATGGCGCCGAGCGACTGTTGTACCTCATGCAAGACAGTATCCGCGAACTCCGTGCGATGTTCAACAACGTCCCCAACCTCGCGGCAACCATCCGCAAATCTATCGAAGAAAACGCCGAACTGAAGAAGCAACTCGCCGAGTACGTCAAGGAACGTGTCACGGCGCTCAAGCAGCAAATCATGGAGCGCGCCGAAGTGCGCAACGGCGTCAAAGTGCTGATATATAAAGGCAACGGCAGCGCCGACGCTTTCCGCGACATCGCGTTCAGGATAAAGGGCGAGATGCCTGCCGGCGAGAAGGTCTTTTTCGTTGCCGGCATCACCGACGGCGACAAATGCGGTTTGGTGGTGATGCTCAGCGATGCCCTTGTGGCGGACGGATTGAGCGCTGCGACGCTTATCCGCGAAGGCTCCAAGCACATCCGGGGCGGCGGCGGCGGACAGCCTCACTTCGCCACAGCCGGAGGCAAGAACCCCGACGGCATCCCCGCCGCAGTAGATGCCATCATCGCCGCAGCAGGCTTGGCATAAAAAAATCACTCCGACGCCAAACCCTCGGCGTAGAGGCAAAGGTTGGCTACCTGGTCGGCATTGTTGAAATCTATTGCGTTATCCTTGATATGTTTTTCGAGCGCTTCGCGATGTTTGGGGTACAGCTTGAGGAATTGCCGGAAGTCGGCGAATTTTTTCTTCTTACCGTTGCGCTCTATCCAGTAGCAGTTCTGGAGGTCGGTGACCTGCAGCTGCATGTCTTGTATCCCTACCGTGGCGTCGATCATGCGTTTGTAGGAAGCGACGGAGGCCACCTCGGAGGTGCCGTAGCCGACCTGCTGGGGCTTGCGCTTGGTGCGGGTCTGGTACTCGACATAGATGGGCGGGGTAGTGGGAAGCACTTCGTGTATGCCGTCGCGCACGGGAACGAAATTGCGCTTCCCGACCCTTATAACCCTGATCTCGTCCATTTGCGTGGCTATACGTAACTCTCCGTCGCGACGGTCGATGAAGTAGAGGCATCGGTCTAAGAGGTTGTAATTGACCTTCTCGGACGATGAGGCGCCGTTGGAGAAATAGATAACGGCGTCTTCAAAGTCGGGGAAGAGGTAGGCCGAAGCGGTCTCGTCCTGCTGCGCCATGGCGAAGGGCATGGCTGCCAAGCTCAAAATCAACGGCAGCAAAAGTCGCATAGCTTTAATTTTCCGGTTTATAATTTTTGCGGTAGGTGACGGCGGTTTCCGTCGGGAAGTCGGCGGGTACCGGCTGGGTGACCTTGCCTGTTGCCGCCCATTCGGCGCCGCGGAGGAGCAGGACCTGGAAGCCGGTGCATTGCATTGCCGTGTTGTCTTCGAGCGAGGCGCCGGCATGTCCAAGGGTGGTATGGAAGATGCGGGCTTTGCCGTAGTCTATGGTGCAGTAGGGGATTTCATCGCGTCCGGTGCCGTTGTCGGCGGGCGAGTGCGCCCAATAGAGGGCTGAGGCTACTTTGCCGGGGCCTCTCATGCGGTCGTAGAGTTCGTCCTGGGCGTGGCGCCATTTGGGTGGCAGGCCTTTGGTGATGGGGTGGGAGGGGTCGCCGCAGTTGAGTGTGAACTCATGCTGCCGGCCGTGGCTGCCGCCGGGGCCGGGGGTTGTGCTGTCGTAGAAGACTTGGTTGTCTTTCATATAGATGTATGGCCCGTCGGTTTCGTCGCGGTTGCCCCAGCCGCCGAAGCCTATGATGCGGTTGAACTCTTTCCAGTCGCGGAAGGTGTTGTCGGCGGCGTGATAGACGACGAGGCCTCCGCCTGAGTTGATGTAGTCGAGGAAGGCGTTGTTGGTCTCGTCGGGCCAGGGGTCGCCGTTGTAGTCGAGGATGATTACTTTGTAGTCCTTGAAGGTGGGTTTGAAGGCGCTCATGTCGCCTTTTTCGGGGGGCGAGACGGCGATGTCAACCGTGAAGAGGCCGGAGTTCTCAAGAATTTGCTTGATGGCGATGTGGCTCACTTTCCAGTTGTGATTGTTCTGGCCTGTTATGATCAGGGCTTTGAGGGGTTCGCTTTTTTGCGAGCAGCCGCATATCACTGTGAGGGCGGCGGCGAGGGTGAAGAGGATCTTTTTCATTGTTTTGATGTATTAATTCATTTCGGGTGCGAGTTTGCCCATCTTGGGGGCGACGTAGATCTTGTCGAAGTCTTTGATGTTGCCTAAGTGGAGCTTTTCGGGCATGAGGGATTGGTTGGAGACGATGTATTCGTCCCATTTGACTTCGGCGCCGGTGTAGGCGGATTCTCGTCCCATGGCTCCGGTGAGGGAGGAGGTGACGAGCATTTCGGCTTCCCAGGTCATCGGCTCGCCGGAGCGGATATGGTTGATGAGGTCCATGTGTTCGAGGACGTAGGGGTCGGTTTGTTTGAATTGGGACTTTTCGGCTTCGTGGTCGTACTGCCAGAGGAGGTTGCCGTCGAAGTCGCGGATGGACATGTCTTTGCTTGTCCAGATGCCGCGGGTGCCGGTGATGGTTTCGCTGATGTCGTTGGCGCAGCCTTCGATTTGCCGGGCTTGGGCGTTGACGCGTACGCCGCCGGGATAGACGATGTCGAGGGCGAAGTTGTCGAAGATATCGCCTGTGCGGCGCTGGAGCTGGGAGCCCATGCCGACGACGGAGATGGGTTTGAGGTGGGAGAACCAGGTGAAGACGTCGATGTTGTGGACGAGCTGGTCGATGACGTGGTCGCCGCACAGCCAGTTCCAGCTGAAGAAGTCGCGGAGCATGTATTCCATGTCTGTCCATTCGGGGCGGCGTTTGCGGTAGGTCATGGCGCCTTGGTTCCATTTGACGACGCCGCCGGTGATGCGTCCTATCATGCCTTCGCGGACTCGGCGGTAGGATTCGACGTAGGCGCGTTGGTGGTGCCGTTGGGCGCCGGTCTGGATGCAGAGGCCTTTGGATTGGGCTTGTTTGATGGCGGCGAGGAAGGTGCGGCAGCTGACGGGGTCGATGCCTGCGGCTTTTTCGCAGAAGACGTGTTTGCCTTGCTGGATGGCGTACTGGGTGTGGATGGCGTGGAAGATGGAGGGGGTGGCGATGAGTACCATATCGACTTCGGGGAGTTGGCAGAGTTGTTGGTATGCTTCGAAGCCGTAGTAGATTTTGTCGTCCGGGATGGTTTGTTGCCATTCTTCGCGGATGTATTTGCGGAGGGTTTCGAGGCGGTCGGGGAACATGTCGGCCATGGCGACGATGCGTACTTTGTCGGCGGCGGTGAGGAGGTTGCCTGTGGCGCCTGAGCCTCGGCTGCCGCAGCCGATGATGCCGACGCGGACTTCGCGGCCGTCGTTGGCTTTGTCTCCCGTGACGGGGATATAGACGGGGATGTCGGACTCGAGGGGGGTGAGGGCGGCTTCTTTGTTAGCGCCGGTGCATGAGGTGAGGAGTCCGGTGGCTGTAGCGCCGCCAATGGCGCCTGTAGCGCCGCAAACCGCGCCGGCGGCTCCGAGCGCGGTGGTTCTGGTTAAAAATTGTCTTCTTGTAAACATTTGTCTTGTTGTTTAATATTAATGGTTGAAATACTAATTATTTTAGATTTTAGATTTTAGATTTTAGATTTGGGGGTTGGGGATTTATAGTTGTTTTGTGCGCATAGTTTTGAGTGTTGAAACGAAAATTGACGTAAGTTCGTTGGCTTCATTTAATAATGCGCTGACATCCGCCCATTTTTTTTCGAGGACTATCTCTAACCAGAATACACATTCATCTGCTTCTTCAAGAACGATGTTAATTTTGGATGCAAATTCCTTATCGCTTCTGGCTCGCAGGGAGGCTCTGTAATTTGCTCCAACAGAAGTGCCGGAGCGAACCAACTGTGCCATTATAGCTTTCTTAGCGATGGAATAATCCATTTTTTCTACTAAATCTACCACGGCCAGTGAGAAGGCTTTTGTTCTCTTCTTTAACTCATCCTTATTCATAAATCCCAAGTCAAATATCCTAAATCCTAAATCTTAAATCTTAAATCTTAAATCCTAAATCTTAAATCCTAAATCTAAAATCTTAAATCTTAAATCCTAAATCTTAAATCCTAAATCCCCCGTTTATTTCTCGAAGGCTGCGTCGAAGGCGATGCGGGAGGGGGGGAAGTCGATCTGCTTTACGAATTTTAAGGATTCGGCGGCGCCGGCTTCGCGGTCCATGCCGTTGTCTTCCCATTCGACTGAGAGGGGGCCTCGGTAGTCGATGGCGTTGAGGGCGCGGATGATTTCTTCGAAGTTGATGCGTCCGCGGCCGAGGGAGCGGAAGTCCCAGTAGCGGTCGCGGTGTCCGAAGCCGAGGTGTCCTCCGAAGACGCCGGCGCGGGTGGGGCGGTCGCTCCACCAGACGTCTTTCATGTGGACATGGAAGATCTGGGGGGCGAAGGAGGTGATGAATCCGACGTAATCGACGCCTTGGTAGCCTAGGTGGCTTGGGTCGTAGTTGAAGCCGAAGGCGGGGTCGTAGTCGAGGGCTTGGAGGAGGGTTTGGGCGGAGGCGGTGTCGAAGGCTATCTCGGTGGGGTGGACTTCGAGGGCGAAGCGGAGGTTGTGCCGGCGGTAGGCGTCGAGGATGGGCTTGAAGCGGTCGGCTACTTCGCGGAAGCCGGCTTGGATGGTGGCCTCGGCGACGGGGGGGAAGGAGTACAGGAGGTGCCAGATGGGGCTTCCGGTGAAGCCGATGATGGTCGAGACTCCGAGCAGGCGGGCTGCTTCGCCGGCGGTGATCATTTCCTGGGCGGCGCGTTGGCGGACGCCTTCGGGGTCGCCGTCGCCCCAGATCCTGGGGGGAAGGATGGCTTTGTGGCGCTCGTCTATGCGGTCGGTGACGCACTGCCCGGTGGTGTGGTTCGAGATTGCGAACAGTTCGAGGCCGTGGCGGGCGAGTGTGGATTTGATCTCCTCGCAGTAGGCGGGGCTTAGGCGGGCGAGGTCGAGATGGTTCTCGGTGCAGGCGAGTTCGAGGCCGTCGTAGCCGAACAGGCTGGCTTTCTCGCAGAGGGTTTCGAGGGGCATGTCGCCCCATTGGGCTGTGTAGAGGGTTACTTTTCTTGCCATGATGTTATATCTTTAAATTTCGGATTATTTGAGGTATATTTCGATGACGGGGATCTCGCAGGGGGGCTTGGCGACGGGGAGGTTGAGGCTCAGGTTGCCCTCGCGCTCCGAGTAGCGGATTTCCGAGGCGTCGTGGAGGAATTGTATGTAGCGGGCTTTGCCGGCGTAGCCTTTGAGGGTGAGGCTTTGGAGGGGATAATCCAGGAGGTGTATGTAGAGCCTCTTGGTTTCGGGGTTGTATGTCAGGAGTGTATGGTCGGGGGCGGGGAGGTCGTCGGGGGCTTGGGTGCAGCCGTAGATGGAGCGGTTGTTGTGGTGCATCCATGCGCCCATGGCCTCGAGGGCTGCGTCGGCGCGGTAGTCGAAGTCGCCGCGGCCGGTGGGGCCTACGTTTAATAATAAGTTGCCTCCTTTGCTGACGGTTTCTATCAATAGCACCAGGAGCTGTTTGGAGTCTTTCCAGGTGGTCTCATCCCTGTAATATCCCCAGGAGCCGGAGAATGTCTGGCATGTTTCCCAGGGGAATTTCTTGCCGAAGCGCTCAGGCCATTTGTCGGATTTGTATTGTTCGGGCGAGACGAAGTCCTGGCCGTCTTCATACTCTCCGAGGTCCATCCGGTCGTCGATTATGATGCCAGGCTGGAGTTTCCTGATCATCTTTATCAGCTCTACGGAGCCCCAGTCGTCCTTCCCCTTGCCGTTCTCGCCGGGGTAGGAGAAGTCGGGCCAGAGGATGTCTATCTTGCCGTAGTTGGTGAGCAGTTCGCGGATTTGGTTGTGGAGGTACTGGCGGTATTTGGAGAAATCTTTGCCCCTGTTTAGCTCTTCATATTTCGAGGGATCGTTTTGGCGCTGGGGGTGCACCCTGTCGATTGTGAAGTCCGGGTGATGCCAGTCGATGAGGGAGTAGTAGAAGCCTACTTTGAGGCCTTCGGCTCTGAAGGCATCGACAAATTCGCGGATCAGGTCGCGCTTAAAGGGGGTGTTGGTGGCCTTGTAGTCGGTGTACTTGGAATCGAAGAGGCAGAAGCCTTCGTGGTGCTTGGTGGTGATGACGGCGTATTTCATCCCGGCGGCTTTGGCTTTCTTTGCCCAGGCTTTGGCGTCGTAGAGGTCGGGGTCGAACAGCTCGAAATACTTTTGATAGTCCTCATCGGTGAGGCGTTCGCGGTTCTTGACCCACTCGTGGCGCGCGGGCATGGCGTAGAGGCCGAAGTGGATGAACATTCCGAAACGGTCGTGCGTCCACCAGGCCATCCTGGCGGTCTTTTGCTCGTCGGTTTCGTTACCAATTTTCTTCTGCGGCATCGCAGGCAGGGCCATCAGGAGGCCCATAGTGAGAATAATGATTTGTCTCATGGGTTGTATGTTTTGAATTAATTAATGATTCGCAAAGGTAGCGAGTATTTTTCAATCCTGCAAATTTCTTGGGGATTTTTTT
>JAISUX010000082.1 GCA_031271805.1 Tannerella sp. | reverse complement strand
CCCGAAAGAATAAAGCAAATTCTTTTAAATGGAAAATTGTCAATAAAAGAAATTCACAGAAAACTCAATTTCGATAAATCGGAACAAGTATTAAAAACCGAACTTAATAAATTGGATTTCATCGAAATAAGCAAACTGAAAAATAGAAATTATTTTTCGCTGAAAGGAAAAAAAGAGACTTTATTATTTAATGACATATAAAATTATACAGCTATGAAAAAGAAGAACGGATTTTGGATTTTGGTGATTTGGATGGCGGCGTTTTGCGGGATGGCGGTGGCGCAGTCGAATGTTAATGAGCGGGCGCGGTGGTTTGTGGATGCTCGGTATGGGATGTTTATCCACTGGGGCGTTTACAGCGGCGCCGAGGGGTTCTGGAAAGGCGAGAAACTGCGTAACAACAACGATTACGCCGAGTGGATTTTCTACCGCAACCAGATCGGCAGGGAAGAATACGTCAAGTTGCTTGACCGCTTCGACTGGGACGAGATTGACCCCGAAAAGTGGGTGCTGCTCGCTAAACAGGCGGGGATGAAGTATATCACCCTCACCGCCAAACATCACGACGGGTTTGCGCTCTGGGACAGCAAGGTAAGCGACTATGACATAGGCACTTACACCAAAGGCAAGCGCGATATAGTAGCCGAACTCGCTGCCGCCTGCCGCAAGCATGGTCTAAAGATGGGGCTGTACTATTCGCATTGGGTTGACTGGGAACATCGTTTCGGTTGGAACCACGAGCGCGAGCTAACAGGCTTAGAACCAAAGGATTACGACGTTTACTGGCAGGAGAAAGTTATCCCTCAGATACGCGAACTGCTCACTAACTACGGCGAAATCAGCATCTTATGGTTCGACATGTGGATACACCATTCAGAGTCGTGCGTCACAAAAGAGCAACTGCTTCAGCTCAAGAGCCTTATACGCGAACTGCAGCCGAGTTGCCTTGTGAACTCGCGGCTCGGCCTGTCAATCGAAGAAGACCCCGATATCGACTTTAAAACGCTGGGCGACAATCATTTCGGCAGTACATTGGAAGAATTTCCATGGCAAACGCCCGGCACAGTCGCCCACTCCTGGGGTTATCATTCCGAGGAAACATCTTGGAAATCAACTACTTCGCTATTGAAATACCTGATAAGCAACGTCAGCCTCAACGGAAATTACATGCTCAATATCGGTCCACGCGCCAACGGAGATGTGAATTATGAGACAACTCAACGTCTGCTTGAGATAGGTAAATGGCTTGAAATCAACGGAGAAGCGATATACGGAGCGAAGGCTTCGGATATCCGCAACACACACAACTGGGGCAAGATAACGACAAAAACGGCGGATGGCAAGACGCGGCTCTATCTGCATGTATTCAACTGGCCGTTGAGCAAGCGGCTGCCGTTGACAGGCGTGGCAACCAAGCCGACAAAAGCATATCTGCTTGCCGATAAACAGAAACAGCCTTTGAAATTTGTTCATAACGGCTTTTTGACGGACATACAACTACCTGTTGTTCAGCCAGATAACTACGTTTCGGTAGTAGTGCTTGAATATGATGCTAAGCCGGAAGTTAAGAACGGGCTTGTGGCTGTCACGACCGACGGCGACTATTCTCTGACCTACGGCGGGACCTCGGGAGAGCGCAACTTGCGTATTAAGAGGCGCGAACGCGACGGAACGGTGCCTGAACACGTGGTTATCAGCGCTCCGCAGACCCTCAAGTGGACAATATATATTGACCGTGCCGGCAAATTGGCGATAGACGCATCATACAGTTATCAGGGCGAGGCTTCCGGTGGCGAGATTGTATGCTCGGCAGCAGGTAAACGGCTGACACACAAGGTAGAACCGACAGGCAAGACCGTCGGCGAGCCTAATTCAAACTGGGTAATAGACCGTTTCCTGTCGCATCGTCTCGGCGAGATAAGTTTCCCCGAAGCAGGCGTCTATGAAATAGAAATGCGTATCACCCCTGCCAACGACAGCGAAGTAAAGTTTCAATGGGGATGGATTACTGACAATAATTAATTAAAATATAAAATTATGACAGATTTAGCAATTATCGGAGGCGGCCCCGGCGGATACGTGGCTGCCGAGCGCGCAGGTGCAAAAGGATTGAGCGTTGTCCTGTTTGAAAAACGCGAACTTGGCGGAGTATGCCTCAACGAAGGCTGTATCCCTACTAAGACGTTGCTTTACAGCGCAAAAGTGTATGATTACGCACGCCATGGCGACAAATACGGCGTCCATGCCGAAGGCGTGGGATACGATTTCGGACAGATTATAGCCCGTAAGAACAAGGTAGTGAAGAAGTTAGTCGCAGGAGTAGGCGCCAAGATGAAAGCCCACAAAGTGGAGGTCGTCAAAGGCGAAGCATACGTCAAAGGGCGTTCGGCGGAAGGTATCGAAATCATCGCAAACGGCGTCTCGTACCGTGCCGCCAACCTGTTGCTATGCACAGGCTCGGAGGCGTTTGTGCCGCCTATCCCAGGCATTAAAGAGGCCGGCGACGTCATTCTCACCAATCGCGAAATCTTGGCGCTGACCGAACAGCCAAAATCGCTCATTATCATCGGCGGCGGCGTTATCGGGATGGAATTTGCAAGTTTTTATAACAGCATCGGCACGGAAGTCGTTGTCATTGAGATGCTTCCTGAAATACTCGGTGGACTTGACAGCGAAATATCCGCCATGCTGAGAGACATTTACGCGAAAAAAGGCATCAAGTTCAATCTTTCGTGCAAAGTCACGGAAGTACGTGGAAATGAGGTTGTTTACACTACTCCGGACGGAAAAACCGAAACAGTCAAAGGCGACAAAATCCTTGTCAGCGTCGGCCGCAGGGCAGTTACTGCCGGTCTGGGCTTGGAAAACATCGGCGTAGAACTTGTACGTGGCGCTGTAAAGGTTGATAATCAGATGCGTACCAATGTACCTAACGTCTTTGCCGCAGGCGATATTACCGGTTTTTCTATGCTTGCACACACCGCCAGTCGCGAGGGTGAAGTCGTTGTAAACAACCTTGTAAGCATCAAAAACGGCCGTAAACCGACCGACACGATGCGCTACAATGCCATTCCGGGAGTCGTTTATACCAACCCCGAAGTTGCGGGCGTAGGTCTGACAGAAGAACAGGCTAAAAAAGAAGGTATTGCCTATCGCATCGCCAAACTTCCGATGGCATACGCCGGCCGCTTTGTTGCCGAAAACGAAGGCGGGACAGGGCTTTGCAAAGTATTAATAGGCGAGAAATACGGCGAAGTATTGGGCGTTCATTTGTTAGGAAACCCTTGCAGCGAAATGATTTACGGTGCATGCATCGCCATTGAACAAGAGATGACGCTCAAAGAGTTAGAGGAGGTCGTGTTCCCCCACCCCACCGTGAGCGAGATTTTCAAGGAAACGGTATTCGCATTTTAAAATCATAAGAAAAGAGGCTAACCTTATAAAAATCAATAAACCTGTCAGGCCGCACTAACGACGACCTGACAGGTTTATCTACAAAAACAATGTTACTTCTTCACAAATTTCCGCGTCACAATGCCGTCGGCAGTCGTGAATTGGATTATGTAAACGCCTGAAGAATAGCTGGATACATCGATATAATCATTGATTATCGTTGACGAACTGT
>JAISUX010000068.1 GCA_031271805.1 Tannerella sp. | reverse complement strand
AGCCAGTTCATTTCGCAGGTATTGTTGAAAATTCCCGTACATTATTTATATATTAGTTTCTAAAATCCCCGCAAAAATACGCAAAATAATTCAAACTTCATAATTCGGAGCGATTTATGTCTGTTATTCATTCGTTTTTGCTTTTACATCTGTTGGCTGCAGTTGCCCCGAATGGATTTGGAAGAGGCGCCGGTGCGTCGTTTTCATTGCTTCGACCATTTCCGGATAGGGGCGGTCGGTGATGTCGAGCAGGCCGATGTTGTAATTCTCGCCGTCCATACGCCCTGTGTTGGCCTGGTCAATCCATTGGAACCAGTGCGCACCGATTAGCGAGGGATGGCTGTAGCCCTGTTCGTTGTAATAGCTATATGCCGTGCCGCGTTCGTGATAGTTCGCGACCTGCACGATTCCGGCCGCCATGCCACGATCCGGCACGCCGAAATGGTACTCGCCTATGATAATCGGCAGACCTGTCATTTCGTCGATACGCCGCATGAAATCAAGCGAAGGCTGATATTCGTAGCAGTTGAAGCTAAAGACGTCAAAATGCCGGCCGGTTATTTTCAGCAGTTCGTTAGTCGTGTGCCCGCCGAAGCGCATACCGAGGTTGAGATGGTTGGGGTCGTGACTCTTCAAAGTCTTATTAACCAAGGCGAGGAATTTGTCGAAAGTGTCATAGACGAAGGCGCGTTTCACCTCGTCCGTGTCGCCGTCTTTCGCAATCCGGGCTTTCAGTTCGGTTTTAATCGGGCGGTCGTTCCCGTTGAGGATACGGTCGCAGAGGATGCGTTCCTGCCCCGGCCAGGGCTGCTCATTGCCCACGAAATAGCCGAGTAGCCAGGGATTGTTTTTGTATCGCTTCGCCATTTCGCCGATAGATTTGTCGATGTCGGCAGCGTAGGCGGGGTCATAGATGTCGGGCAAGCCCATGATGCCCCTTTCGAGCTGCAAGCCGGGTAACGAAAGGACGAACGGCATTTTGTCGGAGCCGATTATCTCGCGCGCCGACCAATTGGCTATCGTATTCAAGCCCCATGCGTGCATGCGGTCGATAGCCTTGTCTATCCATACCGAATTACTGTTATCGCCATAGCGTTGCGCGATGTTCCAAGCGTAAAAATCTGTCGAACCTCGGTCGCCGCGGATTTCTTCAAATACGAACTCACGATCCTTGGTCGATGTTCGCACCGAAGCATTGATGCAGTCCGAGCCGACCGACAGGAACAGATAGCCTTCGGGATCAACGAACCACCATCGCCCGTCGATTTTCTCTACCCGAAAATATCCTGTCGCCGCACGCTTAACAGGCTTGTAACCGCCATATTGCGACACTTCGTCGTCGGAGAAAAGGGGCGTTTTCAGCTGATCGTCTTCTGCCTGCCAAGCGGCCTTGAGTTCATCGAGCGATTTAACTTTGCCGTCCCAGTCCTTAGTCGCCCATTGCCCGAATTTATCCACGAGGAAGCCGTCTTCCAATATAGCCTCGCCGGGGTCGTCCACTGCAAGCGTTATAGAGCGTATTTCGAGTGTCGGGTTGCCGACAGGGCTACGCATGAAAAAGACAATGCTGTCAATACCGTTCAACGGCCCCGTATGGTCGGAGTGGATATTTATCTGGCCGAGTTTGCGCGGCTTGTTGTAGGTCGCCGCCATATCGACGGCCGACGTCGGCAGCTCGCGGAAATAATCGAGCGGCACGGTAAATCGTATCCATGCTCCTGAAAACGGCTGAATGTTTTTCGGCAGCAAACCTCCGGATGTGACCGGTCCTATTGAGAATCGTTGCGGTGATGAAGCCTTCATTTCAAGGACAAGAAAATTATAGTCCGACCAATCCGAAGGCGCTGTGGGTGCAACATCCTTCAAGGCAAATTCGTACTTTGAGACCGGCAGTTTGGAATCAAACCGCATGACAATCGTCTCCTGCGACTTCGTGCAGGCAAGCAATAATAAAGATAATCCGATATAAATAACACTTTTCATAGGAAAAAATTTTTGAGTTTCGACGGCCAAAAATAGTAATTTTTTTTATCTTTGCCAATTGATAGATAAAAAATATGACCGGTTTGAATGACGAATATTTTATGAAGCAGGCCTATGCGGAAGCGCAGCTTGCCTTCGACGAAGACGAAGTTCCTGTGGGCGCCGTAATAGCTATCGGCGACCGCATAATTGCGCGCGCCCATAACCATACCGAGCGTCTGGCCGACCCGACGGCGCATGCCGAGATGCTTGCTATAACTGCTGCTACGGGCTTTCTCGGAGCTAAATACCTGACTGACTGTCGTTTGTATGTAACCGTCGAGCCTTGTGTTATGTGTGCCGGAGCGATTGCCTGGGCGCAGGTGGCGGCGTTGATTTACGGCGCTTCGGACGAAAAGCATGGCTTCACGCGCTTTGCGCCTGAGGCGATGCATCCTAAGACGGAAGTGCGCTCAGGGCTTATGGAAAGCGAGTGCGCCGCTTTGATGAAAGATTTTTTCCGGAAGAAGCGTTAGCTCTTATTTTATATTCATCACCTCGGTTTCAAACGTGTTTTTGTCGCCCACGGCGCGGTTGCGTATCTTGCTGCGGTAGTTGTATATCGTGGTCAGTGAGTATTGCAGAAATTCGGCGATACGGGCGCTGTCGGTTATTCCGAGGCGTATGAGGGCGAAGATTCGCAGTTCGGTGTTTAGCAGCTCGCCGTTCTTGGTATAGATACGCTCGTCTTCGCGAAGCAAATTATTGAAAGCAAACACGAAGTCCGGAAAGAGGCCGAGGAAAGTGCGGTCAAATTCCTTGTAGAACTCACGCCGCTCATCCTCAATAAGTTTATCCGACTTAATAACCTTGAACAATTCGTCGATTTTGGAGTTTGTAGCCAGTTTTGACAGGTTTTTGCGGTATTTATCCATCTTGTCGATATAGACCGAGCAGCGGCTGATATACTTCGCAATATATTCTTCTTTAATGACATTGGTTTCCGTGAGCGTTCGGTTAAGGGCTTGCAGTTGCCGGTTGGTTTCGTCTATTGCGCGGCGTGCTGAGGCGAGTTTCCTGATTTGACGGTAGATATACAAGACCGTAACGCCGAGGCAAAGCGCGAGCACGCTCAATACGGTCATAAGGGTGCCGATAAGATGACGCCGGCGTTTGTTTTTCAGCTGATAAGCATTGTCGATAAGGGGATAAATTTTCGTGGCCTCGATAGCGCGCGAGCGGGCATTGCAGAATGTCGCATCTTCGAGTGCACATTTTATATAATCGTACGCGCGGTTAATATCGCCGATCTCATAAATTAAATAAGTGAGTTCGAGCAGCGATTTATATTCCTTGACCGAATATTTCAGGTCGGCGATTGCCGAAAGCGTAAGGTAGCGCTTGCGATTCTCCGCGTCGTTTTTGCCTCGGTAGGATTCCGACAGCGTATAGGCGAGGAAACGCATCCGCTCGCTGTTAGTGCAGGTATCGGTCATATTCTTGAGGCCTGCGATTGCCTCATCATAACGACCGCGGTTATTGAGCCGGTCACAAGTATTAATCACATAGTCACTGCTTTCAGGCGCAAGAGTTGACAGAAGCGAATCGCGATAAATATCGGTCATAAAGACATATTTTTGCCTCGTTTCTTCCATCACCGCATGATTGCTCATGTGCCCGTAAAGGGTGCGGTAACAATGAAAATAAAGCCGTTTCAGTTCGCCGCTAATATCGTTATACGGAAGTTTTTCGAGTATATCTATGGCCTCTTTATACATTCCGATGATAATCAGCACATTGACATAATTAAGTTCTACTTCTATGCGGAAGTTATTTCCATCGAGGCCGGGCAGCAGCGATGCTTTGGCATCTATATATTTAAGCGCAGAATCTGTTTGATAGACAAGGTATTCTTTGTACAGGCTGTCGCAGATATTGAAACGGGCGCTGTCCGAAACGGCGTGAGAGAGGTTGTTTTTGTAGTCGTTCAGCCGATTTTCCTTTTCGCGGTCATATTTGCTGCGTTCGCGGATAATGACGTCGAGTTGGCGTAGCAACGCCGCATTATCCTGACCGATAGCGGATACAAACGTCCCTGCCATGCATAGCAAGCATATTATTATTTGTCTTAACTCTTTCATACGACCGCAAAGATAACGTTTTTTTGTAAAATTTGTCCTCTTTGGATAGATTTTTATATTTATTGGGCGACCCTCGCCGGCCGGTCAATTTAATATCAGGTCGTCGTAGAGGGATTTCAGGCGCTTGCGGAGGTGGAGGATGGCATAGCGTTTGCGGGAGAGGATGGTGTTGACAGGGACGCCCGTCGCTACGGCAATGTCCTTGACCGGAATGTCGTCTAATTCGGTCATTTCAAACACTTCGCGCTGTTCGGCAGGGAGTTCCGCAAGCGCCGCTTCGAGTTCTTCCCAGACAAGCGCTCGTAGATAGACCGTTTCGGGCGAGGGCGAAGCCCCTTCGCCTTCACTTTCGCCTTCGCTAAAGAGGGCTTCCGAGAACTCCTCCAGCGCCGCCTCGTCGTCTTCCCTGTAATCGTCGATAAGCGTCTCGCGTCGCTTGACGCCATGGTTGATAATCAGGTTGCGGGCTGTCTTATAAAGCCACGCCGAGAGGTTCTCAATGGGATTCACGGCAGCGTCCGCAACCGTCTTAAACCATTGAAACATAACATCTTGCAGGATATCCTCCGCATCTTCCCTGTTCGCCACCCTCCCGCGGATGAACGATTTCAAGCGGGGTTGCTGCTCTGCAATCTGCCGTTCGAGTTCTATACGCTCTTCAGTCGCCACTTTCTTCCTGTTTTTCAGATGTTTGTGCGCCACAGCATTGAGAGCCGAAGAAGGCCTTGCGTCGTTTGACGAAATCACGCCTCTCTTCCGGCGTCATATTCAGCCACTTATCATGCAACTCACGGAAGCGGTTTATCTTCTCCATCTTATTTTTGTGAAAATGACGTCCCGGACCGCGCCCATGAAAGCCCAACCCGCCGATAAGCAGTTTGCAGAGGGCGAACAATCCCAGCGCCTGCAGGAAACCGATTTCCGCAAATCCAAAGAGGTCCGGCGTAAGCCAGTTCCACAGCAGCATCACTGCCACTCCGAGCGCCGACGCCACTGCAGCTGCAAGGATAATAAATCCGGTAAAATGCAAAAAATGTCTCATAATTTTCTAATTTGTAACTATTTAACAATAACGTTCAATTATCTCAATTATTTTTCTACTATTTGATAAGACAGACGAAACGCGAAAATATTTTGTTTCACGAGAAAAATCGAGAAAAATTTTTACCTTTGCAAAATCAATCCAAATAAAAAAAGTATGGAGACAGTCATTAATATTCAGCGCTATCACTCGCCATGTGGCGACTTGACGCTTGGCTCATACGAAGGCAAACTATGCCTTTGCAACTGGGCTGATAAAGATAAGCACAAGATTGACAAGCGGTTACAGAAGTTTCTGCATGTCGGTTTTAAGGAAGCGACGTCGGAGGTCATTCGGTCTGCCGCCAAGCAGTTAGACGAATATTTCACCGGAAAACGGACGGAATTTGACATCCCTTTGGTGTTTGTGGGAACGGAATTTCAACTGAGTGCATGGCAACAACTGTTGGAAATACCTTACGGCGCAACCGTCTCATACGGCGAGCAGGCTAAGCGACTTGGCGCGCCCAAAGCCGTCCGTGCCGTTGCCAACGCTAACGGCGCAAACGCCATATCTATCTTCGCCCCTTGCCACCGCGTCATTGGCAGCGACCATTCCCTGACAGGCTATGGCGGCGGTCTGACGGCTAAAAAGTTTTTATTGGATTTAGAACGACAGCAATGAACATTTTTGACATTTTCCGGCAACACGCCGACCCCGCAAAGGCCGCGCCAATGGCTGCATATATGCGCAATCTCTGTCCGTTTCTGGGAATTAACAAGCCGTTACGTGCGAAGCTGCAAAAGCCGTTTCTGAAAGAAGCAAAGACACATACGACGGTCGATTGGGCGTTCGTGGATAAATGTTGGACGCTTGAGCGCGAATTTCAGTACCTTGCGCTCGACTATCTGCGCACTGTCGCTATGTTGCTGACTATAAACGACATTCCGCATTTAAAACAAATCGCTATCGCCAAATCATGGTGGGACACGATTGATTGCCTCGACCGCATCGTGGGAGGCATAGCGCTTACAAATCCTAAAGTCAACGCAATCCTGCTTCAGTGGAGCGTTGACGACAATTTCTGGCTTCGTCGCATCGCCATCGACCATCAACTTCTGCGGAAAGACCGTACTGATACGGCGCTTTTGGAAAAGATCATCGTCAATAACCTCGATCAAAAAGAATTTTTCATCAACAAGGCAATCGGCTGGAGTTTAAGGGAATACAGCAAAACCAATCCCTCGTGGGTGCGAGATTTCATCGCCAAATACCGCGACCGTATGGCAAACCTGTCGGTCAGGGAAGCAAGTAAATACATACATTGAGTTGATTAAATAAAATCAATAAACCTGTCAGGCCGCACTAACGACGACCTGACAGGTTTATCTTCAAACACAATGTTACTTCTTCACAAATTTCCGCGTCACAACGCCGTCGGCAGTCGTGAATTGGATTATGTAAACGCCTGAAGAATAGCTGGATACATCGATATAATCATTGATTATCGTTGACGAACTGTAAAGCACGCGGCCTGTAAGGTCGGTAATTGTTACCTTCTCGACGTTCGAGAGTTCGTAATTTCTAATCATTAATTTATCTTCTACCGGATTAGGATAAACCGACAGTTCACCTGCTCCGACGGCTTCATTACCCGTTGAGATCGACCGTATCTGATACGGATTCTCAAGTGTACCGTGAATAGCGTCTGATGCGAAACTTACAACGTTGCTTGCAGTGTATTCTCTGTCGGCAGCGTGGTCATAGACCTTAAATGTCAGGTTGTCGCCATCCTCGCCGAATACCATCAGGAAGCCCAGATACTGGTGAGCCGGAAGTTCGGGTA
>JAISUX010000054.1 GCA_031271805.1 Tannerella sp. | reverse complement strand
TATACAGATAATTTGTTTGGTATTCCGGGCGATGAAGATGGCGGCGGTATGTCGGCTTTCGTTGTCTTTTCCATGATGGGCTTCTTTCCCGTTACTCCCGGTATTCCCGAATATGCAATAGGCAGCCCTGTCTTTGATGAAATAACCATAAAACTGCCTAAGGGAAAGACATTTACCATTGTAGCTCGCAACAATTCTGCGGAAAATAAATATATTCAGTCGGCAACATTAAACGGCAAACAGCTTGGCAAAGCGTTTTTCACGCATGAAGCGCTCGCCGGAGGAGGCAGATTGGAGTTTGTAATGGGCGCAGAGCCAAATAAAGAATGGGGAAAACATTAAAATTGACGCCTTAGTTATGGTTGGCTTAAAAAATCACCACAGAAACGGTATGCCTTTGGCGTAGAGTTTGAGCATTTCGCTGCCGGCGAGCAGTATGGCGCCAAGTCCGTGAATGTCGTTCAGCGGGGTAGGGCGGTTGGCATAATACGAAACGGCAGTGCTGATGCCCGTTCCCATGCAGATGCCCTCCACCTGTCCGTCGGCGAGTATGCGGATTGCCACGCCTTCCCAGCCCTGTGCCGCCACATACTCGTAGCGCTCGTCTATCCATCCTTCGTTGACGCCTTTGGCAATGGCGTAGGTGAACATTGCGCTCACGGACGTTTCGAGGTAAGTGTCGGGCTTGTCGAGCAGTTGATGCCACAGCCCGGAGGCGTCCTGATAGCGGCTGTAACCGACTATCTGACGCAGGAACAGTTGCAGCAGTTCGGCGCGTTGAGGATGGTCGGCGGGCAATTGAGCGAGCAGTTCCACCTGTGCCATTACTACCCATCCGTTGCAGCGTCCCCAGTGCGCCACGCCGTTTTGACCGATGTCGTCGTACCATGCGTGATAGAACAGTTCATGCCGCTCGTCCCACAGATGTTCGTTGAAGAGGATGACTTGACGCGCCGCCTCGTCGAAATACCTGACGTCGCCCGTCAAGGCGCCCATCCGCGCGAGAAAAGGCACGCTCATGTAGAGGTCATCAGCCCAGACAGTCATATCGTAAGGAACGATGCGGCTGAACGTGCCGTCTTTGAGGCGTTTCTCCTTGTGCATCACGTAATAAGCGGCGCTGTCCAAATAGGCGCGATAGCGTTTTTGAGCGTCTATGGCATAAACGGCGAGCACGCCCGCGCCCATGGCGCCGCAATCGTCAAGCAGGGCGAGTCGATATTTCTGTTCCATGCCCGTATCGCCCGTCTTGGCGTCATACAGTTTTTTGAAAAATGCGTCGTGGTCGAAGGCGAAACTGACGTTTTTCTTAGCGTAATCGCTATATGTCGCGTCCCGGAGTTGCGACGCAAGAGCCATAAAGCCGATGTTCAGCACGCCGTTCTCGTAAATCCATTCATTGTAAGGACTTGCGGGACGATAGCCGCTCTTTACGGGCAAGCTTTCGGAAGATGCGTAAAGTTTGCCCGTTTCGGTATCAACTATCCGGTACGAAGTGTTTTGCATTATGTTTCCCGCCACGTTTCGCAGCAGTCGCTCGATGTTCTGCTTGGGGTCGGGATGCTTTTGCTGCGCCGATAGTGCGCAGGCGGCGAGCATAAGAATCAGTGAATAAAACGCTTTCATCTTGTTGAAATAAACGGTAAGTCGTAAGTGGTCATCGGCAGTGCGTTATAGCCGGTTGCCGTCTGCGAGACGCAACTGCGGTACTGCGGGTCTTGCATCAGGCAGTTGTATCTAATGCCGGCAGGGATGGTAGTGCTGTAAATACGCAGTTCGCCCGGCATGGAAGTGATAATTTCTTCGCGCCAGTCGCCAAAGATATCGGCAACCGTAAGCAGTTGCCCCTCAACGGTTACGTCAAAAACATGTCCGCCGGCATAGTCCCATATCTTTCTGACTTTATAATCGCCGTAAGTGCCGAGCAGTTCGCGCTGGTTGTCGGTATCCCAATAGACGCTCCAGTCGGAGAGCAGGGAGCGGCGGTCGAGTATCTCGCCGGTGTTGCTGAAAAGTACGGGGACTTCGGGACGTTTGCCCTCGTCGTCGGCTACCTCTATGCCGTAACATTCGCGTCCGGGGCTTGTGCGGTCGATGTCGCTGCAAAAGCCGGCGTCGTGGACGTGCATCGTTGGGAATTTGGCGCCCCAGATGATTTCGCCGGTGCGGGCGTCAACCATGCACATACCGTTCTCGTTTATTCTCACGTCCTCGCGCCCGTAGTAGCCTTCGATGTTAAGAAATATTTCCAATCCGGGACGTTCGGGAATGATGTCTCCAATAAAAGCCCCGTCGGCATGTCCCAGACCCGTTGACCAGAGCGGCTTGCCGTCGTGGTCGAGCGCGCACGAGCCGAGTATCACCTCGTCGAAGCCGTCGTCGTCAACGTCTGCCACAAGCGTTGTATGTGCGCCCTGACAATAGTAGTTCTTCGTAGGGTCGTCGTCGTTGCGCAGCTTCAGATTGTCCCATTCCCAGACTTGTTTCAGTTCTTTGCTTTCGTAACGGTATGCGCGTGCCGCCATGATGCTGTAGGTGCCCCTGAGGACGATGATATGCGGATGAACGCCGTCCAAATATGCTACTGCTAACTGATTGCGCGAAGCGTAGTTGTAGCCGTCTTTCCCGTCGCGTGCGATGAACTCGTCGCGCGGATACCAGTCGGCGCTTGCAATAGGTTTGCCCGTCATGCCGTCAAGAACCGTGACATATTCGGGTCCGGTTATCACCATACCCTTTTCATTGCGCGGGTCGGGGTCGTTGACGCCGCTTTTGAGAATGACTTCCGCTTTGCCGTCGCCGTCAAGGTCATAAACTATGTATGGCGAGTACCAGTTGCCAAGTTCGATAGCCCATCCCATGTCGTAGGTCCAGAGCAGTTCGCCCTTGCTCGTGTAGGCGTCAAGTTTGTAGGTGTCGGGGCTTGGAACCCAGTCGGTATAATAGGGGTCGATGCTTTCGTTAGGATATTTGACCACATAATCCATTTCCCCGTCGCCGTCAAGGTCTCCAACGCCTATCCTGTCGGCAGTGTAATTGCCTTTGAATTTGATTGATTTATAAGGTTTTACTTCGGTGTCGAAAATGAAGTCGTAAGGTTGCGAAGGCTCGCTTTCCTTGCCGTCGATAACCGTTGTTACGGTATATGAAAACCTGTCGCCATCGGGCAGTTCGGCGTCGATGATATTGGTGGACTTAACAACGGGCTGAGCGTTAATCTTCACATTTTCACCTTTTTCATCTCTTCGATAGACATTGAAACCGATTTTGTCAGGGTCGCTTGCCAGCAGTCGCCAGCCTATATAGACCTTGCGCTTCGTGCGGTCGTAGGTTTCGTCATGGTTGTAAACCGTTTTGCCCGATTCTAAGGGCATGACAATGACTCCCCGTCCGAGACGCTCGTGCGCCGTCAATGCGTAGTTGGGAACTTTTACAGTCTGTCCGGATTTATTGACACAACTACCTGCCAGCATCACTCCGACGAGTAGAATGCTTGATTGAAATAATTTTTTCATGATTCAATTTTTAATCTTTTATGGCGACAAAAATACGTAAAATATTTAGAATGGACAAAAAAACGTATATTCAAAAATCACTATCGTAAATTCAAAGATTATTTGATAGACAAATGCTATTTTCCGGTTCCGAAAACGCTAAAATATATCGTAAACTGTTCCGTTATTGCGGCATAAAACATAATTTAATTAGTTCGCAGACAGGCGAGATTACATGGGGCGATGGATTTATCCGTCTTGAAGAACGTATCTTCCAGTCTCAACGCAATTATTTGCTGCCCATACCGCAAAATGAAATGGACAGGAACCCAAATATGACGCAAAATCCGGGATATTGATATATTTTTGCTATATTTGCAGCATAATTTGATTGAACATGGATTATACAACGGAACAATCTTTATGGGGGATTTTGGAATGGATCACCGACGGAATGAAATATAAAAATCTCGCCGACGTCTTCCGTTTCAAATCCTTTAGTAAATTTGAAACATTCGGCCCTCATGAATACCTGCGCATAGAAATCAACTATGTGAAGAAAGGTAGTTGCATCATACGGCTTGATAATGAAAGCATTGGGTTTAATGAAAACGAACTGATGATAATCCATTCCGAAGTGATGCATTTTTTCGAGGCGGGCGCTAACGGTTGTACGTTGCTACAGTTAGAGTTTCTGCCGGATATTTTTTCCGGGTTCGATTCCAATGAGCGAAGTCTGATACCGGAGTTGAAACCGGTGAACATTTTTTCTGAAGCCAACAAATTGATTAAAATCGTTAATAATGTGAGGATTGTACGTGCCATACAGCGTATCGTGAATGAACTGGAAGCAAAGAACCGCTACTATCGCTACCTTGTGATAATGTATTACGCAGAATTGTTAATTCTGATATACAGGCATTTATCGGAAGCGTTTTTGCCTATCTGTTCAAATGATGCTATGAAGCGTGCCCTGTCGTTTATCGGAACCAACTTTTGCAAGCAGATTTCGGTGTCGGGTATCGCAAAGCAAAGCGGCATTAGTGAACGCTATCTTCGCAAGCTGTTTGAGCGCCACCTGAAATTGTCGCCGCTCGAATATCTTAACCGGATTCGCGTGGATAAATCTATTGAACTGCTGCGTAATACGGAAATGTCGGTTAAGGAAGTATGCTATGCCTGTGGCTTTGGTTCGCCGCAACGCTTTTCGAAGATTTTCAAACAGCATACCGGCTCAACTCCTCGCGAAATAACCAAATAAAATATATCAATTATGACCCCAAGAGAACGAGTATTGACTGCTCTAAATCACGAGACGCCAGATCATCCGCCTTTTCAGGCTACATTTACGCCGGAATTTGCGGACAGGTTGCGGGCGCATTTCCAACTGCCGCAGCAGTTCACCGAGCCACACCACCGCGAATGGTATGGCTACGACCTTGA
>JAISUX010000046.1 GCA_031271805.1 Tannerella sp. | reverse complement strand
AACTGCTGTGAATAAACTCCTGTTCATCCTCGTGCCGATTTAGCGTACAAGACGGCAAAGTCAGCGTGGCGCCCAGCGCAGCAATATTTCTAAAAAAATCTCTTCGTATCATAATCATTTTATATTCATAATAATAAAGTTCCAAAGCGGGTGCAAAAATAATTATTTTTAGTGGATTATACAAATTTTTGAGAAGTTTTATTGCGCCAATTTTTATTCGTTTGTGTGTAATTTCAAAATTTTATACTAACTTTGCAGCGATAAAATTTGAAATGAGCAAAGTTAAAAGATTAAAAGTTCATAAGTTACACAGGGAAGGAACAGGCCTGTTGTTGACGTTATTCACGGTGTTATTCATCTTGAATATGGCCGTGTATTATTGTCTTCCTACATGGAAATGGTTATTTTACAGCGGTTTAGTTGCGTCGTTAATTCTATTCCTGATTGTTTTGAATTTTTTCCGAAGTCCGTTCCGTCGCTTTCCGTTCGACTCCGAGGGCTTGGTTATTGCGCCTGCCGACGGGACAATTGTCGCCATTGAAGAAGTCTTTGAGGACGAATTTTTTCATGAAAAACGGATTCAGGTTTCGATTTTTATGTCGGTATTCAACGTACATGCCAACTGGTTTCCGGTCAATGGCACAGTGCATTATGTTGCGCACCATAGAGGACGTTTCAAGGCGGCCTATCTGCCTAAAAGCAGCCATGACAACGAGCGTTCGACTATTGCCATAAAGACCGACTACGGCGTCGCTATCCTTACCCGTCAGATAGCCGGGGCTATGGCGCGCCGTATCGTCACATACGCCACGGTCGGCGACCGCTGTGATGTGGACGACCAGATGGGCTTCATCAAGTTCGGCTCTCGCGTAGATACGTTCCTGCCTCTCGGCACCGATATTTTAGTCGAGATGGACCAAAAAGTGACCGGCAACCAGACGCCCATAGCCCGTCTCGGCAAGATAACTTTCGCCAAAAAAACGGCGCAAGCAGAAACGTCCAACACCATCTGACCGAAATGAAGCGCTTAGTACGACATATCCCTAATACTTTGACTTGTGCTAACCTCTCTTTTGGCTTCTATGCCTCGGCGCTTGGCTATTCGGGTGAGTACTATGCAGCGATGATCGCCATTCTTATTGCTGCCGTCTTCGATTTTGCCGACGGTTTTGCCGCCCGCCTGCTGAAAGCCTATTCGCCTATCGGCAAGGAACTTGATTCGTTGGCTGACGTTGTAAGTTTCGGTGTAGCCCCCGGAATGATGTTGTTCGGCTTCCTCGATGAACTTCTTCACACGCTTCAATGGGATTCGTTTCCCGCAAAACTCCTACTTCTCGCCGCTTTCGCCCCGCCTGTCTTTTCGGCCTTGCGATTAGCGAAATTCAATATCGACGACCGGCAAAAGACTTTCTTTATCGGCTTGCCTGTCCCCGCCCATGCAATACTGTGGGCTTCGCTGGTCGCCGCACTCTCGCCGACAACAGTAGCCTACGAGACATATCCCGTAGGCATAACTTTTGCTGCGACATTCTCCACCTTGCCGCACGTCGGCCTGCTATTCACCTTATCGGCCTTAGCAATCGCCACGTCTCTATTACTCGTCTCGACAATTCCGATGTTTTCATTAAAAATGACATCTCCGTCATTTGCGAGTAACAAATTAGCTTATATACAGTTATTTTTGTCCGTGATTCTGATACTTAGCCTCGGACTGATAGGCCTGACCGCCTCAATAGTAATATATATTGCCCTTTCGGTATTAATTTACAGGAAATCCGTTGACGTCAGATTGTAGGGAATTTCCAGGGACTACGGTAAGTCGGTTTTATGAAAGCGTTGGCTTCTTCGACATCGAAGGATTTCATCGCGTCGTCATACCTCAATGACTTGCCGGCTAAACGAGTTGCGATATTGCCGAGATGAGCATATTTGGCCGATAACGCTCCCGTTTCGATAGGGCAGGCGGTATTTCTATCCTTGCGTTTCACGCAGTCGAGGAAGTTAGACAGATGCTCTTTATGCTCTTTGTTATCGGCTTTGAACGTTTTTGCGGGTGTTTTGTCCTTTTCGGGATATACCTGCCAATCCTCCCTGTTGGCAACTAAGGTGCCGTTAGCGCCGATGAAAGCAAGGCCGTAGTTTTTGCCGTAAGGACCGGATTCTATTCCGGCATTGTTTTCCCAAGTGAATATATAGTCATCGAATTGATACATAACAGATTGAGTATCAAATGTTTCATGTGCGCCGTCGGGAAACAGGAATTTCCCGCCGTTAGCCTGAACGCTCCGCGGCATTGTCTTAACATCTTTCGCCCACAAAGCCATGTCGAGTAGATGCACGCCCCAGTCGGTCATCAAGCCTCCCCCGTAATCCCAGAACATGCGCCAGGTACCATGAAAGCGTTGGCTGTTGAACGTCCTTTCGGGAGCCGGTCCGAGCCATGTATTGAAATCGACGCCGTCGGGGACCGGCGAATCCGGGATAGGCGGAGCGACAGCTGCGTAAGTGAAGTTTGCCCAGACATGAACCCTCCCGATTTTGCCCAATACGCCGGAGTTGAGGTAGGCAATCATTTCTTTCCATAGAGTTGCGCTGCGTTGCTGTTGGCCGACCTGCACAACGGCGCCGTACTTCGCTGCCGCCGCAACCATGGCGTCACACTCCGCCAGCGAGTTGCTGATTGGTTTCTCGACGTAAACGCTCTTGCCCGCCTTGCATGCGTCCGTAAACTGCAGGCAGTGCCAATGGTCGGGCGTGCCGATGATAACGATGTCGATGTCCTTACGGTCGAGCACGCGTCGATAGTCGCCGTAAAGATCGAATTTCGCTGTTTGTCTGCTTGCAAGCTCTTTAGCCCGCGAATCCAGAACCGATTTGTCGATGTCGCATAGCGCAACGCATTGCACTTCGTCGTGCACAAGCAAATCCGACAAATCGCCCCAACCCATGTTACGGCAACCGATAAGCGCCGCATTAATCTTGTCGTTTGCCATTACTCTCGACGTGGCTCCTCTTAAATACGCCGGTGATCCCAAACCGGCAAGAGCCATGATAGATGTGTCTTTTAAAAAGGATCGTCTCGTAAGTTTCATGATGAATATATTTATATTATTAATGAGAAAGTAACTTCATTGCTGATGTAGAGATGATATTCAGGATTTTCCCGACTTTCATCCTTATTGAGCCGGCAAATAATTCGTTGCCTGTACGCAAAGCAATAGCCTTGTCGCAGAACGGTAACGAGTCCGCCGCTTCTTCCTGTATCATTACCGTATAAGCGCCTGTATAACGGGCAAAACCCAGCGCCGACTGCACATAATATTCCTGTCCGCCGACGGAAATACCTATCACCGTATCATTTGTACGGATATCGGCGAGCAGCATTTCCGGCACGGCGCTAGCGTCTTTTTCAAACCGAGATTCTATTTCGATGGAGGCATCGGCAAGACCGCCGGAGATAAACGACAAAACACGGTCGGCAGGGAAGCCGAATGTGCAAGCAATCTCCAGAGCGTCGATGGCCGCCAAGCGTCCGATCGTGCCGCAGCCGACATAAATCAGGCGCCCGCCGGATGCAAGACGCTTCACTAACTCGTCAACAGTCTCACTCACAGCGTCGAGCGATAGTTCCAACCCGTCGTCAGCCTCCTGTTCGGCTTGCCACAGGCGGTGGACAAGCTTCTTACTGTCCATATTTTCAAGATGCAACGTGCTGTCATAAGGGATATTACTGTCTTTCTTACAGTGCGTTTTCTGTGCATTTTCCTCGCCCACAGCTATCAGGAGCGCCCCAGTAAGCGGCAGCAGGTTACCCTCCGGCATAACTTCAACTTCGGTTTTTGCCGTGTCGAGCAGGTTATTTTTGCGCAGTTGCGCTTTCAGTTTGTCGGCAAGCGGGAAACCGCTCTCCCTCACAGCGTCAGCTAAACCGCCCCCGATCAGAATCTTATCTATCCCATAAATTATTGCGGCAGAAGATATTATGCCCATAAGATTATTGATATAAGTATCTCTTCGGGATTGATATTCCGGTTCGGAAAGTATTTTTTGCAAGTCTCCATCTTCGCCGACAAGGGCAGGAACGCCGCCGATGGAATCATAGCCGCCTTCGGGTGTGAAAATGCTGCCCAGCAGGGTGTAAGCAAACTGAGGCGTCCATTTTCGTCCGTTACGCCAAACCGTGAACCCCAGCCCGGTGCCAACAGGCATAATGCCTACAGTTGCGTTGCCGCTAAGGTAGCCCGAATATGCCGCCCCTATAGCCGCAGCATCGGCATCGTTAAGCAGGGTGACTACCGCTCCGGTTGTTTGTTTCAGGTAATCAATCCAATAGCTATCGGTAAGCACGCGAAGATGAGGTGCGCTCAAAACAAGCCGTTTACCGGCATAATCGACTATTCCGGCAGTAGAAATGCCTATGCCACAGACGCTTTCGCCTTTAGGCACAGCTTTTTGAAGCAATTCGTCAAGTGCGCCGACGAAGTCGGTGATTGTAGAGTTGACACCCAGACGGCTGCGCACCCTCGTTATTTTTGCGTTTTGTGTCATTACGGGAATATCCTTGAGCGACAAACCCACGGTATATTTTATTGTAACGGCCTTTAACCACGTACCTCCGATATCTATTCCAAGATAATTCATTGCATAACGATAAAAAGAGTTTTTCCCGTTGCAAATATATGAAAATTTATTGAAAACGGCAAAATTGCCGAAAATATCGAAATATTTGCTTAATTTTGCGGGAAAATTCAGGCCTCATGGAGAAAAATTTTATCAATTGCATAGATACACAAATGACGCCGTTTCTGAAGCAGGTTGCCGAAAAATTTTTTGAGGTTTACGGCGCCGAACTGCGGAATTTCGCCTTTGTATTTCCGAATAGAAGGGCTGGGATATTCTTCAAGAAATATCTTTCGGAAGTGGCTAAGACGCCTATCTTTGCGCCTACAACATTGACCATCAATGATTTATTCATAAAATTGGATGGGCGTCAGCAAGCGGACAAGATAAAATTGCTCTTTATGCTTTACGATATTTACCGGCATAAAAGCGGATCTGACGATAGTTTCGACGACTTTTTTTATTGGGGCGAGATACTGCTGAACGACTTCGACGATATTGACAAATACCTCGTCGATGCACGGCAATTATTCACTAACGTCAAGGATATCAACAACATAGAGCGCGATTTTTCTTTCATGACGCCAACTCAGGTGCAGGCGATACGGACATTCTGGTCGTCGTTTCGGCCAAAAAGCAACAACGAACAATCTTTTTTGCGGATATGGGAACTGCTTTATCCGATTTACACCGGATTGCGGGACGCCCTAAACTCTGAAGGACTTGCATACGAGGGTATGATGTATCGGGATGTAGCTAATAATCTTGATGATATAGAAGCAAAACTTGACTATGATAAGATAGTTTTCGTGGGATTCAACGCCTTGACGCAAGCCGAAAAAGAATTGATGAAAGCCCTTAAAAACAGAGGAATAGCCGATTTTTATTGGGATTACTCGTCGGAAATGATCAAGGATGAGGACAATAAGGCGTCACGTTTTGTAAAGGAAAATTTGCGGATGTTTCCGTCCGGATTTGAGTTGGAAGAAGTCTGCTCGACAAGGGCGAAAAATGCCGAACCGTCGTTATTTGATGAACTTGAGACAACGACGGCAACCGCGGAAAAGACCTATTTTGAGACGATAGGCATCCCTTCAAACATCGGGCAAGCAAAACAGATATACCCTATTATCAAGGAGTTAATATCGAGCTACGGCCTAAATGAGACGACGGCGACAAAAACGGCGATAGTCTTACCCAATGAAAAATTGCTTATGCCTGTGCTCAACTCTATTCCGGAAGATATCAAACAAATAAACATCACCCTCGGATATTCGCTTTCGGGGACGCCGATCTCTTCATTGGCGAAATATCTGCAATCATTACAGAAAAATGTCCGGAAAACCGACGGAGAGGCCTCGTTTTATCATCGCGACGTTATCGCCTTGCTGGGACACAAATATATTTCAAATATCTGTCCTCAAGAGGCTTCGGCGATAATCAACGACATCACAGAGCATAACCGCATTTTCGTACCGGCTTCGTCGTTAAAGATCACACCCTTGCTGTCGCTTATTTTCGCGATTCCGGACTCAAACGCCGCGATATCACAATATCTTCTCGACGTCCTCAAAGAGATAAACGCACAATTATCACAAATATCAGAGGCGGATGACTACGAAGACAAATCGCTTAATACTAAGGAGTTGGAACAAGAATTTATCTTTCATTTCCACGCGATAGTGAACCGCATGAAAGATATGATTCGGGAAAACAAGTTGGAAATGACGTCCGACACATATTTCAAACTCCTGAAACAGATGACGGACAATATCAAAATTCCTTTCCGGGGAGAGCCGCTTCTGGGGCTGCAAATAATGGGAGTGCTCGAGACCCGCGTACTTGATTTCGAGAACCTGATAATCCTGTCGGTCAATGAAGGCGTTTTCCCGAGCAAATCCGCTTCTAACTCCTTCATTCCCTATAATTTAAGGCATGGTTTCCGGCTTCCGACGCCGGAGTACCAGGACAGTATCCGGGCGTATCATTTCTATAGGATGATTTCGCGGGCAAAACGTGTGATCATGCTCTACGACACCCGTACGGAAGGCCTGCAAAGCGGCGAAGTGAGCCGGTTCGTGCATCAATTGAGGTATCATTACAAAATACCCGTCCGTCAAAAACTATCCGTTTACAATGTATCGTCCTCGTTCTCAAAATCTTATATGATAGATAAAAACGAGGCGGTAATGCAGGAATTGAGGCGTTACGAGAGCGACAAGAGCCTTTCGGCGAGCGCCATCAACACCTACCTCGACTGCCCGCTGAAATTTTATTTCTCATACGTCAAGGGAATCAAAGAGGAGGCAGAGGTTAGCGAAAATCTTGAGTTCGACACATTCGGCACTATACTTCACAGGGTTATAGAGTTGATATACAAGCCTTTCTGCGGCAAAACCATCACGGCGGATATCCTCAAACTCGCGGCTGAGGAGAGAAGCATGACGGAAATCATAGAATTGGCCTTTGCCAAAGATTTTTTCCATTACGAAAAGCCGCGCCCACTCGTCGGGCAGGCCTATCTGTACGGCGAGACAATCCGCAAATACGCCCGCAAAATCCTCGAATACGACCGCAAACTGACGCCATTCGCTTACATCAATTCGGAAATGGAGATAAAAAGCAGCATAGAGATAGCCGACGGGCGGAAAATACTCCTCAGAGGCTTCATCGACCGTATCGACAGCAAAAACGATAGCCTCCGCATAGTCGATTACAAAAGCGGCAGATTCGACTCGTCGTCTTTTGATTCGTTGGAAAGCCTTTTCGACCCGGGCGCAAAAAAACGGCGGAAAGCCATCATGCAGATCTTTTTCTACACCTGGATTTACGAGAAAATCAACCCTGCTACGGGCGGAATACGGCCGACGCTATATTATATCCGCAACCTCTTCGCCGACATTAATTACGACCCCTACATTACCTTTGCCAACGGCAAAGACAGGTCGGTAGTCGAGGATTTCGGCCTGATACGGATGGATTTTGAAGACAATCTCCGGAAATGCGTCGGCGAGATTTTCGATTATAAAATACCTTTTACACAGGCTATTATAACCGAAAACTGCAGATATTGCCCTTTCGCGGAGATTTGTTGCAAATGATATTAGTTAGCCGGCCTTGCTAAAGGCGAAACGGCGTGCTGACGATTAAGGTAATCAATCACTTCCGCCGTAATATTATAAGCATTTTCGGCATAAATGATATTCTCGTTTATCTTACCGTAAATGATATGGTAATGTTTATCCTTGTTGTACTGGCGCAACTGTGTGATAATCGTTTGACGCAGGTCTTCGTTCATGCGTGTCTGTTCGTCGGCAAGTTCTTTGGTTAATTCCGCTTCGAGTTTCTGCAGTTCTTCCTGTTTCTTCAGCAAGCGTTGCTGCTCGGCTTCGGCGCGCTCACGCGACAGGAATGCGTTGGTCTCATATTTGCGTTGAAATTCGGCGCCTTCGGCCTGAAGACGGCGAAGTTTCTCGGTCATATTTGCCCGCGAATTTTCATACTTCTTGCTCATCTGCTCATTCAAATCAATAGCGTAGTTGTAATTCTGCAAGAGCGAATCCACATCTACGTAGGCAATAGGCAAAGTTTTTCCCACGACATCACTATCGTCGCCGGCAGTAGATGCAGTCGATGTTGAGCCGCCCTTTCCGGGCAAAACCAACACAAACAATATAATCACTGCGATAAGCAGCACACCTTCAACCACATAATGTATAATATTCCTCATATTCCAAATATATTTATTAATTATCAACGTACATCTGAATCTAATCTGTCGGCAAGCGTCAGCCTCAAGCCGGCTTCAAAGTCCTGGCTGCGAGCGCAAGTAATCCCCCTCGAACGAAGGGCAGGGCTGCTCTCCACATGCGTGTCGGGAAAGCGGCCATTCTTCTTAAAAATCATCTTTATACATAATAAAGTGACGCAAATGAGAAGAATTATTACGCTAATAAGTACAACTTTGAGCATTTTTTATTACTTTTGCGGACGCAAAGATAAGGGTTTAATTGATTACACGGTAATTTTCAGGAAAATAATTTTCGTTTTTTCATGCTTAATCACATAATTTGCAGTTATTTAACACAATATTTATTCATCATCAAATACTTAATGTTATGACTATAAATGATTTAGAGCCAAAATCTGTGTGGAAGTACTTCCGCGAGATTACACAAGTGCCGAGACCCTCGAAAAAAGAAAGTAAGATAATAGAATACATCGAGGCTGTTGCGGCTAAGAACGGCATAGCGATAAAGAAAGATGCCGCCGGCAACCTTCTGCTATCGAAGCCCGCAACTAAAGGCTACGAAGCGCGGCCTACGGTAGTGCTGCAGGCGCATCTCGACATGGTTTGCGAGAAGAACGGCGATGTCGATCACAATTTCGACACCGACCCGATACGGACTGTCGTTGACGGCGAATGGCTACGCGCCGAGGGGACTACGCTTGGCGCCGACAACGGCATCGGCCTCGCGGCGGCCTTAGCGGTCATCACCTCCGATGACATCGAGCACGGGCCTGTAGAATGTCTCTTCACCGTCGATGAGGAGACGGGGCTAACGGGGGCCAAGGCCTTGGAAGAGGGCTTCATGACGGGCGAGATACTGCTGAACCTTGACAGCGAAGACGAGGGGCAAATCTTCGTCGGCTGCGCGGGGGGCAAGGGGACTGTGGCGACGTTCGACTACGAAGCGGCGGAGGCGGCGGGCGGACAGCTGTTCTTCCGCCTCACTGTGACCGGGCTTAGTGGCGGCCATTCGGGTGGGGACATCCACAAGGGGCTGGGGAATGCGAACCAGCTGCTGGCGCGCATCCTGTACCGGCTGCTGGAGAAATGCGAGATCAGCTTGGCTGCGATTGAGGGGGGGAACCTGCACAATGCTATCCCGAGGGAGGCTTACGCGGTTATAGGCGTCAACAGCTACCGCAAGGAGGAGTTGCGGGTGGAGGTTAACCGTCTCTCGGCCGAGGTGGCGAATGAGTTTAAGCATACCGACCCTAACCTCAGGATTGTTTTGCAGTCGGACGAGAGGCAGGGGTGTGTCATCCCGGCGAAGGTGGCGAGGCAGGTCATCTACGCGCTGCTTGCTTGCCCGCACGGGGTGATGGCTATGAGCCATGACATCGAGGGGCTGGTGGAGACTTCTACCAACCTGGCTTCGGTGAAGATGAAGGGGAAGGGGAAGATTGTGGTCGGGACGAGCCAGAGAAGCTCGTTGGAGTCGGCGAAGGAGGCTGTGGCGGACAGGGTGGCGTCTGTGTTCAGGTTGGCTGGCGCCGAGGTTGAGCACGGCGAGGGCTACCCTGGCTGGGCGCCGAATACGGATTCGAGGATTCTGAAGGTGGCGCAGGAGAGCTACCGCAGGCTGTTCGGCCGCGACGCTGAGATTATGGCGATTCACGCCGGGCTGGAGTGCGGGCTGTTTTTGGAGAAGTATCCTAAGTTGGACATGATCTCGTTTGGCCCTACGCTTAGGGGGGTGCACTCTCCGGACGAGCGGATAGAGATTGGTTCGGTGGAGCTGTGGTGGCGGCATTTGCTGAATATCCTCAAGAATGTGTGAGCCGGCGGGGTGCGCGGGCGCGGCGGGGGACAAAACCGTGGCGCTTAGCTGCGAAAGCAGGAGGCGATGGGACAAAACCGTGGCGCTTAGCTGCGAAAGCAGGGGGCGAGGGGGCAAAACCGTGACGCTTAGCTGCGAAAGCAGGAGGCGAGGGGGCAAAACCGTGGCGCTTAGCTGCGAAAGCAGGGGGCGAGGGGGCGAAGTGGCGGCGGTAAGGCGCAATATCTTAGGGCTTTCTGCGTTAGGATTGTATTAATGTGATTTTTTACGATGAAGATTTCCGGATTTTTTATGGCTGTGGCTGTGGCGGCGGGGGTGTTGCTTGGGGGCTGCGGGGGTATGGATGATTATTCGGTTAGCCCGAATGACAGGCTGGCGTTTTCGACTGATACGCTGAGGTTCGACACGGTGTTTACTTCGGTTGGCTCGGCGACGGGGTATTTTATGATTTATAACCGTAACGATGAGGCTCTGAGGATTAGCCGTATCTCGTTGGCGAGCGGTGGAAAGAGCGGGTTCAGGATTAATGTGGACGGGCGCCGTGGGGATGTGTTCGAGGATATTGGGATTTGGAAGAAGGACAGTTTGTATGTGGCTGTGGAGGTGACGGTTGACCCTGATGATAGGGGGCGTCCGTTTGTGGTTTATGATTCGGTGGTGTTTGTGACTAACGGGGTGTCGCAGGTTGTTGTGCTGGAGGCTTACGGGCAGAATGTGCACGTGCTTAGGGATGCGGTTTTCGACAGGGATACTGTGTTGGGGGCTGACTTGCCTTACTTGGTGTATGGGAGCGTTGTGATTGAGGAGGGGGCGACGGTGAAGGTGTCGGAGGGTGTGGAGTTTTACCATCACAAGGGTGGGTGGTGGAACGTGAAGGGGACGCTTAGGGCTGAGGGTTCGAGGGATAGGCCGGTGGTGTTCAGGGGTGACAGGCTGGGTTATTTCTCGACGACTTTGTCGTATGACTATGTGTCGGCGCAGTGGGAGGGTTTGTATTTTGCGCCCGGGAGTTTCGATAATGTGCTTAGCTATGTGGAGATCAGGAATGGGATTTCGGGGGTGTATTGCGATGCTTCGTCTCCGGAGAGGAAGAAATTGGATATACGTTTCTCTCAGATCCGTAATATGGATGGTAATGTGTTGTGGGCGGAGAATTGTTTTATAGAGGCTTCTAACAGCGAGTTTGCGAATGCGTCGGCTTACTTAGTGATGCTGGCGGGAGGTCGGCAGAGGTTTGTGCATTGCTCGTTGGTGAATTATATGCCGGATGCGATGGTTAGCAATAAGGTTGCGCGTTCGGCGCGGAGCTTGACGTTGTCGGATAATGTGGTTTATGTTTATGAGGCTACGGGTGAGGTGGTGACGGTGGTCTATCCGCTTTTGGAGGCGAGGTTTGATAATTGTATAGTTGACGGTAATATGAAGGCTGACAGCTCGGAGTTGTTGATGTCGTCGGTTGGTGAGGTGTTTGATTTCCGCTTCAATCATTGCTTTGTGAAATCGAAGCAGAGGGAGGGTGATGAGTTTACGGATTGTTTGTTCGGGGCGAGCCCGGAGTACGTTAAGAGCGTGCCGAAGATGGCTGCGGAGCCGGGAGAGGGGGAGAGGTATGATTATGTTTACGATTTCCGTCCGGCGGAGGGGTCGGTGGTGATTGGAAGGGCGGATATGGCTGTGGCGGCGGAGTTCCCGTATGACAGGTATGGCGTGGGGCGTCGGGCGGGCGACGGTGGTGCGTCGATTGGTGCTTATGAGTATGCTGGGGATGAGGAATAATGATGGTGGCTGCTGTGCGGCGGCGGCGTTGTCTGGGGGGATATGGAGGCGCTGATGTTGGGGAGATTTATATATATATGTGTGCTTTGCGGGTGCATATTTGGGAGTGTGAGCGCTCAGGAGTTGGGGAATCCGACTGACTATGGGATTGAGTTATCGGGCGGTTTTTGCGACTTACGGGGCGCTCATTTTCATGCGGGTATTGATATAAGGACTGGCGGCGTGGAGGGCCGGGCTGTGAGGGCGGTGGCGGACGGGTACGTGTCGCGGGCGTCGGTTAGCGCTGTGGGCTACGGGCGGGCGGTCTATGTTTCGCATCCTGGGGATAGCTTGATTAGCGTCTATGGGCACCTTCGGGGGTTCGCTCCCGGATTGGCCGGGCTTGTGGAGGCGAGGCAGTATGGGGAGGAGAGTTTTGGGGTGGATTTTGATTTGGCTCCCGGGGATATTCCTGTCCGCAGGGGTGATATAATTGGTTATAGCGGCAATTCGGGCAGCTCTGGGGGGCCGCATCTTCACTTGGAGTTGAGGAGGCTGAGGTCTAATGAGCCTTTGGATCCGCTGGCGTATTATAAGGCTATGGTCAGGGACGGCAGGCGTCCGGAGGCGCTTGGGGTGCGGGCTTACGGTGTCGGTGGTCGCGGATGGGTGGCTAGGGGCGGCGAGCGGGTTGATTTGGGTCTTAAATCTGAGGGCGGCGGGGCTGTGGTGAGGACGGATACGGTTGTGGCCTGGGGCGAGGTAGGGCTGGCTGTGAGGGCGGTTGACAGGATGGATGGTACGGGGTTCGGTTACGGTCTGAAGGAGGTTGCGGTGGTGGCCGACGGGGTTGAGACGTTCCGCTACAGGCCTGAGGTTTTTGCTTTCGGGGAGTCGGGGTTTATTAACAGTTGCATTGATTTCGGGGAGTGGAAGGCCTCTGGGCGGTTCTGGCTTAAGACTTTCACGGAGCCGGGTAACGGTACGAGGTTCGTGGCGTCGCGCGGGCGGGGTATTATCGACGTCAGGGAGGAGAGGGATTATGATGTGAGGATTGTGTTGAAGGATATTTATGGTAATGGTACGGAGGTGAGGGTTGTATTGAGGGGCGAGAGGCGGGAGCTGAAGTCGGAGCGGAAGGATGGCGGCGTGCAGCTGCGGTGGTACGAGGCTGGGAGAGTGGAGGTCGGCGGTATGCGTCTGGAGCTGGAGGAGGGGTGTTTGTATGATAGCCATTATATAAGGTATGATGTGGAGGAGGGTCAGGGAGTGATTTCCAAGGTTTACAGGCTGAAGGGTGATCCGGTGGCGCTGAAGTTCGGGGCTGGGATTGAGATAATGGTGGATGGCGGAGTGGAGATTGGTCGCGCGGGGATTGTGAGGATAGAGCGGGGGGGTAGCAGGATGGTCTGGATAGGGGGTCGCAGGGGGGATGGAGTTGTGGCGGCGACGGTTGGTGAGCTTGGGTCGTTTGCCGTGGCTGTGGATAGTGTCTGTCCGGTGATAGTTCCTGTGGGCGAGGCTTCGTGGGGTGCTAAGGGGGAGGTGAGGATGCGTATCGGTGATGGCTTTAGCGGTGTCGGGAGCTTGAGGGGTGAGATCGACGGTCGGTTCGCGCTGTTTGAATATGACGCCAAGAGCGGTATGGTGAGCTACAGGTATGACAGGTCGAGGGTGGCGCCGGGGGTTCACAGGGTGGCGCTGAGGGTGGCCGACAGGGCGGGGAATGTGTCCCTGAAAGAGTTCACGGTTCGATTCTGAGAGTGCTTCGGGCTTCGCAACGGCTGATCCGGGGACTTCTCCGTAAATCCTGTAGATTCCCTCTGAAATCCCGGAGATTCCCGAGGGATCAAAGTAGATAAATTTTCTTACTAAAATGGTGTGTATTAAAAAATAATCCCTATCTTTGGGGCGTTTTAGACAATCAATATAAACTTAAAAGAAAGAAACAAGATGGAAAATAAAGACTTATTAGACGACGTACGCCGCAAAGCAGAGGTATGGCTGGGCGACGGATATGACGCCGAGACCCGCAAAGAGGTCGAAGCGTTGCTTGCGGATGAGGACAGCAGCAACTTGGTAGAGGCGTTCTACCGCGACCTTGAGTTCGGCACGGGCGGGCTTCGTGGCATCATGGGCGTGGGCACGAACCGTATGAACCGCTACACGGTAGGCGCGGCTACCCAGGGCTTGGCCAACTACCTGAAACGTGAATTTAAGCACCTGAAGCAGATAAAAGTGGTCGTAGGCTACGACTGCCGCAACAACAGCCGCGAGTTCGCCCTCACGGCCGCCGGAGTGTTCTCGGCCAACGGCATAAAGGTCTATCTCTTCGACGAGCTCAGGCCTACGCCCGAAATCTCCTACGCCATACGGCACTTGGGCTGCCAAAGCGGCATCATCCTCACCGCCTCGCATAACCCGAAAGAGTACAACGGCTACAAAGCCTACTGGGACGACGGCGCCCAGATGATCGCCCCGCACGACAAGAACACCATCGCCGAGGTGAACAAGATCAGAACCGTCGAAGAGATCCGCTTCCGCCCCGTACAAAGGCTTATCGAGACCATAGGCCAGGAAATCGACCGCAGATATATCGGCGAGCTGCAGTCCATCTCCCTCTCGCCCGACATCATCGCCCGCCACCGCGATATCCCGATCGTCTATACCCCTATCCACGGCACCGGCGTAAGGCTCATCCCCGCCGCCCTCCGCAGCTACGGATTCACGAACATCATAAACGTCCCCGAGCAAGACGTAGTGAGCGGCGATTTCCCCACCGTCCAGTCCCCCAACCCCGAGGAGCCCTCCGCCATGGCCATGGCCCTCGAGAAGGCGCGCCGGACGGGCGCCGAACTCGTCCTCGCCTCCGACCCCGACGCCGACCGCATGGGCGCAGCCGTCAAAAACCCCGACGGCGAATGGACGCTCCTCACCGGCAACCAGACAGCCATCCTGATGACCTACTACCTCATCACCCGCCGCCGCGACCTTGGCCTGCTCACGGGCAAAGAATACGTAGTCAAAACCATCGTCACCACCGAGACCCTCCGCGCCATCGCCGAAAGCTACAACGTCGGCTTCTACGACGTCTATACCGGCTTCAAATGGATCGCCGCCATCATCCGCCGCAACGAAGGAAAAAAAGAATACATCGGCGGAGGCGAAGAAAGCTACGGCTACCTCTGCGAAGACTTTGTAAGAGACAAAGACGCCGTCTCGGCCTGCTGCATAATGGCCGAAATCACCGCCTGGGCCAAAGACCAGGGCATCACGATGTACGAACTCCTGAACCGGATATATGTAGAATACGGCTACTCTCGCGAAGCCGGCATCTCGGTAGTCCGCCAAGGCAAATCCGGCGCCGAAGAAATCGAAGCCATGATGAAATCCTTCCGCGCCTCCCCCCCCAGCGAGCTTGGCGGCTCCAAAGTCACCCTCGCCCTCGACTACGCCTCGCTCAAAGGCCATAGCCTCAGCGACGGCGAAGAATTTACCCTCAACATGCCCACCACCTCCAACGTCCTGCAATACCACACCGACGACGGCGCCAAAATCTCCATCCGCCCCTCCGGCACCGAACCCAAAATAAAATTCTACATCGAAGCCCACGAACCCGTCGCCTCCCCCGCCGCCATCCCCGCCGCCGACGCCGCCGCCACCGCCCGCATCGCCCGCATCCGCGCCTCCTTAGGGATCTGAAAGCGAATCCCCGCGGTTTGCGGAGGAAGCTCTGAGGTTTGCGGAGAAAGCTCTGAGGTTTGCAGAGAAAGCTCTACGGTTTGCAGAGAAAGCTCTGAGGTTTGCAGAGAAAGCTCTACGGTTTGCAGAGAAAGCTCTACGGTTTGCAGAGAAAGCTCTACGGTTTGCAGAGAAAGCTCTACGGTTTGCAGAGAAAGCTCTACGGTTTGCAGAGAAAGCTCTACGGTGTGCAGAGAA
>JAISUX010000102.1 GCA_031271805.1 Tannerella sp. | reverse complement strand
GAGACCGTAGGCGACCGCATGTACAAGACCCACTACGGGATGAGTAAACTCTACGAGGTCAGTTGCGAAGAACTTGACTACCTCAACGACGTCGCCAAAGAATGCGGCGTTACCGGTTCGCGCGTCATGGGCGGCGGCTTCGGTGGCTGCACCATCAACCTTGTCAAGGACGAACTCTACGAACCTTTCATCGCCGCAGCGAAGAAAGGCTACAAAGAGAAATTCGGCAAATGCCCTAAAATCTATGACGTCGTCATAAGTGACGGCGCTCGAAAACTTGCATAATCTTGTTTTTTATTACTCGAAAAGAGGCCGACCGGAAATATGCGGTCGGCCTCTTTTCTTTGCTTTAGTTTCGGTCGGCAAGATCCAAAGCGACAATTTTTTCATATATTTCGTCGGCATTTGAGGATACCGATATTCCGCGATATGACAACAATTCTCCGGCAGCGCTGAGGACATCGACCGGCGGAAACGGATTGTCGGCCGCAGCCTGATTGAAGGTGTTCAGGAATTTGACTATGAAAAAGGCGTCGAAAACGTCATACATCCGTTTAATAAAGGCCTTGGTGGAAGCCGAATATTTACGACATTCGTCGAGCGTCGAATCAAACGCCGCCCGACCGATATGCGACATTATATCGCTATGTATCAATGAATTAACATCTTTATCCCACATCTCCGGAATGAGTTCGTAGAACTGTCGCAGCAGGCCGAACAGTCCGAAATTATAAACAAAATAGCGCCCGCCATTCCTGATAATATTGCCCACCGACGGTCCGGTGCCGAAAGGGACGCGGTTAGAGACGCGCGGCGAAGGAATGACAATCTGCCGCCTAATCTCATGTACACGCCTCATCTTGACCGCTTTCTGAATGAAATAAAAATCCTCGCCCCCCTGTCGCGGCGGCATACCGCCAAGTTTGGTATAGGCCTCGGCGCGGATTGCGAAACACGAACCGATTGTATGAACGGCGAACGGCGAATCGAAAGTCCTGAGCGCCAAGCGATAATATCGCAGATAAATCTCGTAAAGTCGGCAAGCATCGACTATTTCACGGTCGAAAAGCGCAAGATCGAAATTATGCCGAAACTGGAAAGTAAAACAATCGGCCGTCGAATCCGAAGCCGCCGCCTCAATCTCGCGGAAATACTCACGATCGACCAAGCTGTCGGCGTCGAGCGAGACGATAAGCCCGTCCGGACGCCCGATGACGGCAAACCGCCTCACGGCCTCGTCCATAGCCGTCTTACGTGCGAAACCCACGCCCGCCTTCTTGCGAACCGTCCCCTCAACCAAAATCGGCAATAAACGGAAATTCTTATACTTCCGAGATATGGAAATCGTCGCTAATTCATTGTATATAAGCCTATTGCGCTCGACAATATCCGTCGTCACATTTTCTCCCGAATTGACATTGACAATCACTTCGACCTCGGTGCGGGCGGGAAAAGCGTTTTCCAACGAATCCAAAGTATGAAATACAAACTCATCGTCGAAACAGGGAATAATCACGATGATGCCCGTGCGCGCGTCCGGCTTGTCATCGAAGAAAGCCGGCAGAGCCTTGTACCTTGAAAAGTAATGAGTTGCAAAATCCATTCTTTAAAATCAATTATTAACGGCGACAAAGATAAAAAAATCCGGGAAAATCGGCAAGACTTTCCCGGACAAAACACCCTTTAAGTGCTACATTGTTTACTAATAATAAAAAAGATTCATTCAAATTTCAAGCCGGAATCATCAATATGCCCAAACTTCTCATAAGAGACTCCGCTTGAGCGTGTGGTTTCAAAAATACCCGTATCGCTACGTTCCCTGATCTCAAAATCGTGTCCATATTCCGTCCAATTTAGCTTGATAGTTTTCGATGTTACACCCGCAGGCAGCAAGTCGGCTAATTTGAAAGAGCACTTTCCTTTACCAAGGTACATAAAGTTGCCTTGATGCGGAAGTTCGCCATAAGCATTATGGCGCAGGGTTAGGTATAACGTATCCGAACTCGAGCGAGTGTCGTCGTAGATAAGGTTAATCATGTGCTTCACATCAGAATAATTGCTATGAAAAACCTCAAAGTCAATATTGATATAATCGCCTCCAAACCAAGCGAATACATCGTTGAACGGGTCGTTGCCGATACTGTCGCGCCGCGCCTGTTCGTCCTGAAGAATGAAAGATTCGCGCACAACGGGCTTCGACAAAAGATTGTAGAAACCGTTTACGCTGACCTCGTAGATGTTCTTGTTTGCTTCCTTGTCGGATAAGATTTCGAAATTAACAAGAACACGCTTACCGTTCTCTATCGTCTGTGACGTATATGATTTTGTCACGACTAAAGTGTTGCCCTTATCTGTGAGTATCTGATAGTCATTGTCAGAATTTACGTTCTGTAAAACGCCATAAGATACGTAAACATCGTCATTGTCATCGAGACATGAGAAAAACGAAAATGCGGACAAAAGTCCGATACATAAACTAAAAAAAATCCTTTTCATAATAAATGTTCTTAATTTAATATTTACATATATATAATGCACGAAATCGCGTTTCGTTGCATGAGAAAAACAATTTTTTTTTCATTTTTTCCGCAATGTTCTATATTTGTGTGGTTTCAAGGTATTGAGAGATGATAAAATTTGAAATGTTTGAATTTTATATTATTTTTGCGGAAAATTTTTCATATAATTGATGAAAACAATAATATTAGTCGCATTGATAACTTTGGGTGGTTTTTTATTCCCATCCAATGATAGCACTCTTCATTTCCGCGTTGCTCAATACCGCGCCGACCGACAGTGCGCCATCAGTTATACCTTCGACGACGCTTTGGAAGAGCATTATACGCTGGTCTTTCCGGCTTTCGAGCGTCTGGGCTTCAAAGGCACTTTCTGGGTCAATGGCAGAACGCTCTCGGATACTGTCTTTCAAGGCGGTAAGCCGCGCGTTACATGGGCGCAACTGCGCCGGATGTCAAAAAAGGGACACGAGATTTCGTCGCACGGCTGGGCGCACAAAAACGTTACCCGCCTCACACCCGAAGAACTGCGCTACGAGTTGCAGCACAACGACACGGCGATATACAACCACATCGGCGTCTTCCCGCGCACGTTCTGCTACCCCGGTAATGCCAAGAACGACAGCGTAATAGCCGTAGTGGAGCGCACGCGCATAGCCTCGCGCACCGAGCAGTTCTCCGTTGGCGGCAAAAGTACCGACGAGAGCCTCGACAAGCGTGTGGCAGAACTGCTGGCCAACCGCGAGTGGGGCGTAACCATGACGCATGGCATAACTTACGGCTACGACCATTTCAGCGACGCCGACGTCTTTTGGCGACATCTCCGCAAAGTCAAGGCGCAGGACAGCCTTATTTGGGTAGCCCCTTTCCGCACCGTTGCCGCTTACGTCAAAGAACGCAAAGCCCTCGCTTACGAAATCTTGCCGACCAAGC
>JAISUX010000096.1 GCA_031271805.1 Tannerella sp. | reverse complement strand
TATCCTGCCTCGACGGAGATTTTCGCCCGGCCGCACTTTCCTTTTTTGCCATAGAACAATGTTGTTATTTACAGTCACAAAAATAGAGATAATAATCGAGACAGCAAAATTTTATGCCTATTTTTTTGAGTTTTACAGTAAAAAATAGTTAATTGTTAGGAAAATAAAAAATAATCCCGTAACTTTGCCCGTTGATAGTTATTAATATCTTAATTAAAGAGATGAATTATGAAAAAGATATTTGGATTATTTTGCATTTTGTTGGCATTGGGTGTGCTCACAAAGGGCTGTGTGTCGGTTGAAGTACCCATGGACCCTAACAGGAGCGACAACGGCAATGACAACGGCAATGGAGGTGGTGACAATGGAGGGGGCGAAGACGAAAAATTGTTTTTTAGAGTAAAAACAACGGCTGAAAATACATTTAATCAGGATGTGACAAATGGCGCTATTGGCTTGTTTATCAAGTCATCAACGTCGCAGAATATCAAATATAATGAAAACGTCACATTAGTTAATAATTATAAAGAGATGGAAATGTTGTTGACTGTGGACACGATAGTATATTCATTCGCATATTTTCCGTATTCATCTTCATTGTCCAACGATAATAAATATTCGGGCAATACCTCCACACAAGACCAGGCAATGACAACATCAATAACCGATATTCCATCCTCGATTAAGAGCAAATTGCTGATGGTTTCTACTTCTTCCGGAAATATAAACATGAAAAATGATATTGCCAAGATACAATTCAAGAATGTGTTTTCCCTCTTGCGCTTTGAAATAAAGGCGAACGCGGAACTCCTCAATATTGAAACATTTAGAAATCAAATACTTAAGCGATTCGAGATGTATATCTTAGATGGCGCCGATTCCATTACGGTAGGGGGCGCTTATTCGATAGATGTGTCGCAAACAGCAAATGTTGACAACAACATACCGACTTTCACCGACGCTAAAAAAACGATTACTGCGCAATTAAGCGGCAGCCAGCTTCTAAGTGTTAGCACGCCGATAGTCATCTATATCGTTGTGCCACCACTTTCTAATGGGCCGACTAATAAATTGGTCGTCAAATTAGATACCGAAGACTCTAATAATGTCACTTACAGCATATCGGATACTATTTCCGGACTGTCAAAGATCGACCGTAATCAACTGATTAGTATTCCGATAACCCTTACCGTTAATGATGTCTATACGGAAGATGTTATCAAGAAAGAGTTTAAGGATCCGGCCAATAGTTTTATTATTTCGGAACCGGGGATGTATGTTATCCCGACGAAGAAGCCGAGCGGGAATCCGGTCATGGGTAGTATTACAAGGGCTGATTGGCTATGGGCGTCGAAGGCAGGCGGTCGTAAGCCGGATATCAACGACCTTATAAGCCACATTTCCTACAGCGATGGAAAGATAAAATTCCAGATAGGTCGCGGAAACGATCTTCAGGAAGGCAATGTGATTCTGGCGCTTAAGGATGCGAATAACAATATCTTGTGGACCTGGCATATCTGGATTACAGATGAGCCGAAGGATGTGCGCTATGAAGACCACACGGTGTTTATGGACAGGAATTTGGGCGCGTTGAGGGCGGATATGGCGTCTTCGGGAGTGGATAATTTCGGCTTAATGTATCAATGGGGGCGCCAAAACCCGTTTTACGGCGCTAACGGATTAGCAAACGAGACGAACGCGAATGTCATGTCGCTGGCCGAAGATAACACGATAATAAATACGGAAAATGTCTGGGATACGGGCGTTAACGAATGGAGTTTGGATTATAACAACAGGACGAAAGATAGGGCAGAAAGATATCCGATGATGTTTTTATATAGCCTGCCTATCGCCGACGGGCCGGTCGATTGGTTGCAATATCCTGATTCGGCGCTCTGGAAAGACGACGCTAAAACCGACAGCGACCCCTGTCCGTCAGGCTATAAAGTGCCGAGCATGGACGATATGAAGAGCATCTACTTCCCGAGTGAATACGGATATAGTGATAGTGTAGGCTATTTCAAACCAAAGTCCGACGGCAAATCCTGGGAATATTATTATTCCGGCGGCACAACGGGAAATCTCGTTTATGCGCCATGGCCCTGCGCGGGTATAAGGCTCGGATGCGATAACAATCTGTTGAACGCCAAGGCAGGGCAGTTGATACTGTCGGGAGCTACGTCGATCGGCAATTGCTACTATTGGACAACTACGAAGGTTAAAATAGACGGCGAACATGTCGCTGGCGGCTCATATCGTCTCTATACTTCTAAATATACTCTATACAGCAACAAAGACTATGGCAACAATGCCGATGCCTATCCCGTCCGTTGCGTAAAGATAAAGACGCCGTAGTTAGCGTAATAATTCGTCAATCTAAAGCCGAATTTTTGCGTCCGGTTATTATTAAGAATGAAAGATTTTATTAGGATTTTGAGGCGGTTTGTGCCTCCATATAAGAAGTATCTGGCATGGAATGTTGTTTTCAATATCCTGTCGGCTATATTTAACGTGTTCACTTTCACGCTGATTATGCCTATCCTTGAGATATTATTCAGGGTGAATGATAAGGTATATGCTTATATGACGTGGACTTTCGAGCCGTCGTCAACGGAGTGGTGGAAATCGTCTTTCGATGTGATAAAGAACAATTTCTTTTGGTATATACAGGATCTTATTTCGACACGTGGCGGGTCGTTCACCTTGGTCGCGCTTGGCGTGGGGCTTGCCTTGATGACGCTGTTTAAAGTGCTGACAATGTATATGGCTTACTGGACGATGATACCGATACGCACCGGTGTCGTGCGCGACGTCAGGAATCAAATCAACAGGAAAATCACCGAATTACCGCTCAGCTTCTTCTCCGAAGAACGCAAGGGTGACATAATAGCTCGCGTGTCGGGCGACGTCAACGAGATAGAGACCTCGATAATGAGTTCCCTTGATATGCTTTTCAAAAATCCCATCATGATAGCTATCTATCTGACGGCGATGTTCGTTATCAGTTGGAAACTGACCCTGTTTGTTTTCGTATTGCTGCCTTTGGCCGGATATGTTATGGGGATGGTCGGTAAAGCGTTGAAACGCAAGTCGCTTGTGGGGCAGAACCAGTGGGGTGTATTGATGAGCCAGATTGAGGAGACGCTCAGCGGGCTGCGCATCGTGAAAGCTTTCAATGCGGAAAAGAAGATCCGTGACCGTTTCTCGCGTCAAAATGAGATTTTCCGCCGGACAACAAATCGTATTTATCGCCGACAACAGTTAGCGCATCCTATGAGCGAATTTCTTGGTACTGTGACGATTATGATTATTCTCTGGTACGGCGGGACGCTTATCCTCGGCAATCATAGCCCTATCGACGCATCGACGTTTATCTTCTATCTTGTGATTTTTTATAGCATCATCAACCCCGCAAAGGAGTTGAGCAAGGCTACTTATGCTATTCAGAAAGGGATGGCTTCGGTGCAACGGGTGGATAAGATACTGATGGCGGAATCCGATATCAGGTCGCCGTTATTCCCTAAACCCGTCCGCTTTGAGGATGCGATAGAGTACCGCGACGTCTGGTTCAGGTATCAGAACGAATGGGTGCTCAAGGGTATCAACCTGAGGATAGAGAAGGGGAAAACCGTCGCTTTGGTGGGACAATCCGGTTCGGGCAAGAGTACGCTTGTCGATCTTCTGCCGCGTTTTTATGATGTGGATAAAGGGGTGATTATGGTTGACGGAACGGATATTCGCGACGTCGCTCTGTACGACTTGCGTGAATTGATGGGGAATGTGAACCAGGAAGCGATATTGTTCAACGATTCGTTCTACAACAACATCGCTTTCGGTGTCGAAACGGCGACGCGCGAGGAGGTCGAGGAGGCTGCCCGTATCGCCAATGCTCACGAATTTATCATGGCTTCGGAAGACGGTTATGATACGAACATAGGCGACCGGGGCGGTAAATTGTCGGGCGGACAGCGGCAACGCATAAGCATCGCCCGCGCAATACTTAAAAATCCGCCGATATTGATTCTTGACGAGGCTACTTCGGCGCTCGACACCGAATCGGAACGCTTGGTGCAGGACGCTCTTGAGAACCTGATGCTCAATCGGACGACCATAGTGATTGCCCATCGCCTCTCGACTATTCGTAATGCCGATGAAATCTGCGTACTGCATGAGGGTGAAATCGTCGAACGCGGACGGCATGAGGAATTACTTGCTAACGACGGATACTACCGTCGGCTTTGCGAAATGCAGAAATTTTAACATTAATAAATTGAAAATGAAGAAAATGGTTTCAGTCCCATTCATGTTGATGGGTGTTTTATTCGTAGTTTGTTTGATCGTTTCCAATTTGATGGAGACTAAGGTTATTTCTCTTGGGCCTATTACCGCGACTGCAGGTCTGGCGGTTTTCCCATTGTCGTATATTATTAACGACTGCATATCGGAAGTGTGGGGATATAAAAAGGCGAGACTGATTATCTGGTGCGGGTTTGCAATGAATTTCCTGACGGTTGTATTCCTGCAATTAGCTATTTTGCTGCCTGCGGCGTCGTTTTGGGAAAATGGCGACAGTTTTAACCTGATATTCGGTATGACGCCCCGGATTGTTGTGGGAAGCCTTTGTGCATTTCTCGTCGGATCGTTCCTTAATGCCTATATTATGAGCAAGATGAAAGTGTCGTCGCAGGGACGGAATTTTTCATTGCGAGCGATTGTTTCGACACTTGTAGGCGAGAGCGCCGATTCGCTGATTTTCTTTCCTATAGCATTTGGAGGATTGATTCCCGGTAACGAGCTGCTGTTGATGGTCGGAACGCAGGCCTTGCTCAAGTCGTGTTACGAAATCATCGTGCTGCCGTTGACAATATGCGTCGTGCGCTATGTCAAGAAAATAGACGGTAGCGATACATACGATAATGATTTGTCGTTTAATCCGCTTAAAATCAAGGACTTGATTTGATCAAAAAGGCTTTCTTTACGGTTTTGTGATTGCCGTCCGGATGGAACAGTTCGGCGTAGAAGACATACACGCCTGCCGGCAAGCGGCGGCTGTTGCTGTCACGACCATTCCAACGTATCTCGCCATCAATGCTTATTAGTTGATTATTAGCTATTTCTGCGACTTTTTTGCCGTTGGTGGTATAGACAATCACGTTGCAACGGTAGCCCGCCTTCTCGGTCGAATAGGCGATAGCGTAATAATCGGGGCCGTAAACGTATTCGGGTGCGTTGATATAGGTGTTGCCGCTTGCTTCGTCGCTCGGATGTTGCGAATTGCGATAAGTCGGCGTGCCGTAGCCTACTTCGGCAGTCGCCGACGTCCAGTTGCTCGCAGCGGATGATTCGCCTTCGGGATCGATTCTTTCGAGAGAAACGCCTTTCAAACCCTTTATTGCGATGTCGTGCCACTTCGAAGAATATGGCACTTCTTCGATGACGGTCTCGTCCGCGGTACGGAAAATGACTATCGACGCGCCGTCGTTATTGAGGATAGGCATCTTCGTTTCATATACTTTCTCCGGCGAGGGGACATTGAAATAGTCTAATACGCCGTCGGCCTGTTTGGTCAGTACGAGATAGTCTTTGGGGGTGAAATCGTCGGTTATCGTCGCGAGGCTGTATTTCGTGCTCAACGAGCCGTCGGCCTTGCGCACTGCAAGCGACAGGTCGGCGAGCGATAGAGTGCGGTTCGAGCGGTTGTAAAGCTCGATAAATTCGCTTCCTTCGCCCATAGGCTCGGCCAGAATCTCGTTAATAATGATCTCGTAAGGCTCAACGACGATTTTATCGGGATTTTGCGTATCCTGATCGTCCGGATCTTCCCGGTCATTCGGGCTTGGATCATCGGGTTCGAGATTAGTCGATTCCGGCGGCGAATTTTGGTATCCGGGCGTGCCGCCGTTGCTGTCGGTCGAGAGATGCCATGTGCCGTCGTCGGCTCGTTCGTATGATTTTGCCGCAGTAGCCGTCGGGTAGGTCATATCGTCGATTATCGTGTCATTAGAGTTTTTCAACCTCAGCCTCTTGCCGGTATTGGCTAAGGCTGACGGGAATTTGGCTAATCCGAGTGCGAGGGCATCGTCGGCTATGGAAATTTCGCGTCCTGAACGGTAAAGGACGGCGAATCCACCGCCGGGCAAAATCGTATCCGGAAAAGCGACGGCGGTTTCATCGTACATAAATATCCAGCCTCTGAGCGACAAGCTATCATCTAAGGTGTTCAATATCTCGATGTATTCGGTTTCGGGTAGCTCGGTCAATCCGACCGGGTTAGCCATGACTTCGTTGATGACGACGTCGCCCGGCTGCGAATTGTCGGGCAGTGTGTCGGGCGGATTCGCGCTGTCGCCCGGTTCATCGTCGCCAGGGTCGTTAACGCCCGTGTTACTTCCCGGTTCGTCCGTCGGAGGGGGAGAATTTTTAGCGCCCGGAGTGCCGCCTTTGCTGTCGGTCGAGAGGTGCCATATCCCGTTGTCACCCCTTTCGTATGACTTGGCCGCCTTCGCCGCCGGATATTCTAATTCGTCTATAATGACGTCTTTTGAGTTGGTCAGCCCAATCTTTTTCCCTGTGTTGGCTAAGGCCGAAGGGAATTTATCCGAACTGAGCGCTAATGCGCCGTCAGCAACAGATATTTCCCTGCCTGAGCGGCTAAAAACGGCGTATCCACCGGCGCTAAGGGTGACATTCGGGAACAGCGTGTTTTTGCCGTCGTAAACGAAATTCCAACCGTTCAGGGGCAGGTCTTTTGTCGAAGCATTGTAGATTTCGATGTACTCGGTTTCGGGCAAAGCAGTAAGTCCGACGGGGTTAGCCATGACTTCGTTGATGATGATATCGCCGGGCAGGGAATTGTCCGGTGGATTGTTGCTCGAGCCGCCCGAACTGCCACCCGAACTGCCCGAACTTCCACCGGAACTGCCTCCCGAACTACCTCCGCTGCTGCCTCCTGAGCTGCCTCCGCTCGAACTTCCCGAATCGTTGCCTGGTTGGCTTGTCGGCGCCGGTGAGTTCTTGGCGCCTGGCGTTCCGCCTTTGTTGTCGGTCGAGAGATGCCATGCCCCGTTGTCGCCGCGTTCGTAGGATTTGGCGGCTGTTGCGGAAGGATAAGTCAATTCGTCGATTAATACGCCGATGGAGTTTGTCAGACCGATCTGTTTGCCGGTATTTGCCAGCGCAGAGGGGAATTTGTCCAAGCCGAGCGACAGTGCGCCGCCTGCAACCGAGATATCCCTTCCGGAACGGTAAAGTACGGCGTAAATTCCCGCTTCAAGCACGATGTTCGGCAAGGGAGTATTCTTGTTATCGTAAACGAAATTCCATCCGGCGAGCGAAATGTCATTTGAAGAAGTGTTGAAAATCTCGATGTATTCGGTTTCGGGCAAGGCGGTAAGTCCGACCGGATTAGCCATTACTTCGTTGATGATGATGTCGCCGGGCAGGGAGGTGTCGGTCGGTGGGGTAGGCGGGTCGGTTCCTTCATCCGGATCGTCGTCGTCCGGCGGGGTCACGGTTGCCGGTGAGTTATCGCCACCCGGAGTGCCGCCTCTGCTGTCGGTCGAGAGATGCCATGTACCGTCGTCATCACGCTCGTAGGATTGGGCGGCTTTGGCGGAAGGATAGGTAAATTCGTCGATTATTACGTCAAGGGAGTTTTTCAGTGCGACATATTTCCCTGTGTTTGCGAGGGCGGAGGGGAATTTGTCCAAACCAAGCGACAGCGCTCCGATATCAACCGTAATATCCCTTCCCGAGCGGTAGAGTACGGCGTAATTTCCCGCTTCCAGCACGATGTCAGGCAGCGGCGTGTTTTTATTGTCATAAACAAAATTCCATCCGGCGAGTGAAATATCGTTTGAAGAGGCATTGAATATCTCGATGTATTCGGTTTCCGGCAATTCGGTAAGTCCGACAGGATTAGCCATTACTTCGTTGATGATGACATCGCCGGGCATGGAGATGTCGCTTGGCGGAGTGGGCGGTTCTTCTGTTTCGGAATCGGGATCGTCGCCAGGCTCGCTTCCCGGATCATCGTCGGGGTCTTCACCCGGATCTTCTCCCAGGTTTTCTCCGGGATCTTCTCCGGGTTCGCTATCCGGATCTTCGTCTGGGTCTTCGTCTGGGTCTTCGTCGGGGTCGCTATCAGGATCATCGCCGGAGTTGTCGTCGGGATCATCACTCGGATCATCGCCAGAGTCGTCGGGATCGGTGTCGGTATCCGGATCATCATCGGGGTCGCCATCCGGTTCGTCACCACTCGGATCTGTCCCCGGTTCTGTTCCCGAATCATCATCGTCCGGCGGAGGCGCAGTTGCAGGTGAATTGTAGCCACCCGGAGTGCCGCCTCTGCTATCGGTCGAGAAATGCCATGTGCCGTCGTCGTCACGCTCGTAGGATTTGGCGGCTTTGGCGGAAGGATAGGAAAATTCGTCGATTATTACGTCAAGGGAATTTTTCAATGCGACATATTTACCGGTATTTGCGAGAGCGGCCGGAAATTTATCTAAACCGAGCGACAGTGCGCCGTTATCAACCGCAATATCCCTTCCCGAGCGGTAGAGTACGGCGTAATTTCCTGCTTCCAGCACTATGTCAGGCAGCGGAGTATTCTTATTATCGTAAACGAAATTCCATCCGTCGAGAGAAATATCATTTGAAGAAGCGTTGAAAATCTCAATGTATTCGGTTTCGGGCAAAGCGGTAAGTCCGACGGGATTAGCCATGACTTCGTTGATGATAACGTCGCCCGGAAGGGAAGCGTCAAAAAATTCCTGTGCCGATAAGAATAGCGGCATAAAGAAAAAAGATATCAATATCACCCGTATCATAAGAAAAAATCTAATAAGTTAATCCCGACTTTAACTTTAATAAGCTAAAAAGTTTGGCGCAGAATGAGTGTATTTAATAAAGAAGTATTATCTTTGCACCCGATTTTGCGGACTTATAAGCCTTTCGCTAAAGTCCACAAATATAGAAATAATATTTTTATTGACCAAATTTTTTTGAAAAAAAAATGAATGTAGCAATTGTTGGAGTTAGCGGAGCGGTAGGACAGGAGTTTCTCCGCGTGCTTGACGAAAGGGATTTTCGGATAGACGAACTTGTTCTCTTTGGTTCGTCGCGTAGCGCCGGACGTGAATACAGGTTTCGCGACAAGCATTATATCGTTAAGGAACTGAAACATAACGACGATTTCAAGGGCATTGACATTGCTTTTGTTTCGGCCGGAGGCGGTACGTCGAAAGATTTTGCCGGTACTATCACCAAGCATGGTGCGGTAATGATAGACAATTCGAGTACGTTTCGGATGGATGCCGATGTGCCGCTTGTCGTACCCGAAGTCAATCCCGAAGACGCATTATGCCGTCCGCGTGGGATCATCGCGAATCCGAATTGCACGACCATACAGATGGTTGTAGCTCTCAATGCCATAGAGCAGATTTCGCATATCCGTAAGGTTCATGTTTCGACTTACCAGGCGTCGAGCGGCGCCGGAGCTATGGCGATGGCCGAACTTAAGACCCAGTTCGAGCAGATTATCAATGGCGAAGAGCCTACGGTAGAAAAGTTTTACTATCAACTGGCATACAACCTTATCCCGCAGGTCGATGTGTTTACCGACAACGGTTATACTAAGGAAGAGATGAAGATGTATAACGAGACACGCAAGATAATGCACTCGGATATCGAAGTCAGCGCTACATGCGTGCGTGTGCCGGTCATCCGCGCCCACAGCGAGGCGACATGGATAGAGACGGAGCGTCCCGTGTCGGTTGAGGAAGCCCGCGAGGCATTCAAAAATGCCGATGGAATCGTCTTGCAGGATAATCCGGCAGAGAAAGATTATCCGATGCCAATTTTCATCGCCGGCAAAGATCCCGTTTACGTCGGTCGTATTCGCAAGGATTTGACTAATCCTAATGGGCTGACATTCTGGACGGTAAGCGACCAAATCAAAAAAGGCGCCGCACTGAATGCCGTGCAAATTGCCGAATATTTGGTTAAGGTTAAATAACGCATTTGTAAGTTCGGCGATGCAGTTTGGGATCGAAAAAGACGATCCCAAGGTTGTAGAGGTCGATTGTTACCGATACTTTCGGATGTGTACAAACCGTTTTCCAAATATCTCCATTTCTTATATCTTTGATTATCAGGACGCTGCTTTCTCGAAGAAAGGGAAGCAGTCTCTCTAAAACGTCGATGTCGAAATGCTCTTTCGCGCTATTTCCCCACATTAACATGTCAATCTTCTTATTATCAGGAAGATAGAAATTAGAGAATGTATCCTCGACGATTTCAACCTGTGTTTGTGTGAATCTTTTTATGAAATGGCGTGCGGCGGCCGCTACGGATTGCTCGGGTTCAATGGCGATACATTGCGTAGAACTTGAGAAAGCGGTCATATACATGGCTGTCGTGCCGAAATCGCTTCCTGCGGTGAGAATTGTCTGCGGCCGGAAGCGGTTAGCCAAGCGAAAAAGCAGACGTAACTCATTCTCTGTTAGGCAGTTATCGCGAGCGGCTTTAGCCATTGTCACCGTCGCGCCGTTTAAGAACACCTTACGCTTGTCATGCTTGATTTGATAGAGCGCTTCATGCAATTTCTCGTAACAATAATATTGCCGTCGTTCTTCTATTACGTTGATAATCAGGTCGAAGACGAACGGTGAATGAATGCCGTACCCGCCTCGACAAAATATCTTACGATACAGTCGGACTATGTTATCCTTTGCCGAAAAAGCCACCGATAGTATAGTTGAGAAATTTGTTGAAAGGATACAAGGTGCGGAAATTCTCGATTACTTCGTCCATCCATCCCTCTTTTTCAAACAATTTGTCGGGTTTTTCGCTCGACACGATATAGTATTTGTGACACAGGATTTCTTTGTGCGGGAAATCCTTGGGGAAGCCTTCCGGCAGGCGTTTCAGCAAATCGCCTTCGAGACTGCCGTAAGTCTTTTTAAAGGTCTTATTTTCAAGTATTTCCATAAATTCTTCGATATTGTCGTAGATATCCCTCCTTAGTTGCTTGAGCATTGCCGGGGTAGGGCACCAGACGCCGCCGGAGACGAGGGAATTGTCCGGTTCGAGATGCAGGTAGTATCCCGAATAAGGGCTTGTACGGCCGCCTAAGCCGGTCATGTAAGCTCCGAAATGCGTTTTGTAGGGCGTTTTGTCGTTAGAAAAACGTATGTCACGGTAAATCCTGTAGATACAATCCTTGGCCTCGAGCGGAGCGATTTCGGGATCGAACACGGCGATGCGATTTATCAACTGTTGAACAATCGCAATGTGCTCGTTATGAAGTGAATCATAGCGATTTTTGTTAGCTTTGAACCACTCGCGGTTATTGTTCTCGCGCAGTTCCGTCAAAAATTTGAATAACTCTTTCATTGTTTATAAATTTTAATATGTACCTATTGTCATTCTTCAATTTCCAACCCCCATGTCCGTCCTTTTTTTGTTGCCGGGACGCCCGATTTCATCCATACCGGCATAGGAGCGCCTTTGAGGTAGTGGTCGAAGAATTGCTGGAGACGGACGCTGAGGTCGCGGCTGTTGCGGCGTTGCACGAGGTTATGCTGTTCACCGTTGTATTGAAGCATGTAAACGACCTTGCCGAGGCGCTTGAGGGCGGTAAAGTATTCTATACCCTGATACCATGGGACGGCGCCGTCGTTATCGTTGTGCATGATCAGCAACGGCGTTTTCACCTTGTCGGCGAAGAACAGCGGCGAATTTTCGATGTACAGGTCAAGCCCGTCCCAGAGCGTTTTACCGATGCGGCTTTGTTGGCGTTCGTACTGCATCTGTCGGTTAAGTCCTGATTCCCAGCGTATTCCTCCGTATGCGCTTGTCATATTGGATACCGGAGCGCCTGCACCTGCGGCGGCGAACATGTCGGTTTGCGTCACAAGGAAAGCCACTTGATAGCCGCCCCAGCTCTGGCCTTGTATGCCGATATGATCTTTGTCAACCCATGGATTACGGCAAAGCATCTCAGCGCCGGCAACGATAGAATTGTATGCACTACGCCCGGGATGTCCGTCAACATAATGAATATCAGGCGTAAACACTAAATATCCGCGACTGCAAAAAAACGGGATATTTACCGTCGAGCGGCTCGGAGCAGGTACGAAATGCTTGTATAAATCATCCGAATGTCGCTCATAAAAATAGATAATCATCGGATATTTCTTCGTAGGGTCGAAATTTTCCGGCTTATACAATATGCCCTGCAAATCATAATTGTCCTTCGATTTCCAGCTTACAAGTTCGGCGCTGCCCCAGAGATAATCGTTCATTTGTCGATTAATCCGGCTAATTTGTGATTCGTGTTTCCAGAGATCCTGCGTCGTCCAGAGGTCGGGTGTTGTGCCGAAATCCGCCTTCGTATATGCAAAAACGTTGACATTCTTCGCTTTCGTGATCTGTCCGAAAGTCTTTTTGTCGATGATGCGTTTTTGTGGTGCAGATTTGCCGGTTTTTTCAAGCGTGTAATATCCCGATTCTTTCGTTATTTTATTGAAAGCCGACAGCAGGAGGGGTTTTCCGGTGTCGATAAAATCGTTTTCGAAATCGAGGCGTACATTACGGAACACGATGTTTTCTTTGCGTCCCAGCCCTTTTGTGATCATCGAAGGGCTGGTTTTGCCGGTGGGGTCGATCTGCCAGATATCGAATTTATCGTAAACATAGAAATGGCAGTCGTCCTTATCCCATCCGGCCTGGCCGAAAGGATCGGGTTTTTCGGGTCGTTCTCCGCTCGGATCCTCGAAATGTGTGTCGATGTTTTCGGTAACGCAGCGTATTGCCTTGTCGGCGATGGAATAGATGTACCATTGCGAAGTTTCACGGTCGAACCAGTAGAGGTATTTATCGGCCGGAGAAATCGACGGTCTTGAGGCGAGGCCTTTGGCGACAAGGGTGCGTTCGCCGGTAAGGGTTGAGACAATATAAACGTCGTTTCGGGCGAAGCCTGTCCACTGCGATTCGATGCGGTAAGTGTTGGTCGTTGTGCCGAGGGCGAACTCGCCGTTACCGTGTTCGGAAAGGGCGATGGATTCGAGGTCGGGAGAGCCTAAAGGAATGAAACGGCCGAAGTCACCGGTGTTGAAAACGCACTGGTATGAGCGGTTGAGTTCGGATGTCAATCGCTTCAATTGTGTGGGTTGCAGGTAGTCGTCTTGGTAATTCCAGATGTCGAGACTTGCGACCTCGCTTTCGTCGATTGTCGTGTCTTTGGGGGCTATGATCGGAGCGATTCCGAAGTAGAGCTTGCTGCCGTCGCGACTGAAAAATGCGTTTGCCGAAGCGCTAACAGCCCAATTTTCAGGCATTTGTGCGGATAACGTGTCGGCAATAATACCTGCCGATGGGGCGTCTGTTTTTGTAAGGTAGAGGTTATAGACTTTCGGGTCGCGCTTGCTTGTGTCGGTAGTGGCATAGAATACGAACCGGGTGGCGTCTTCATCGAAGGATTGAAGTTTATAATCGCCCTTTCCTTCTAATAAGGCTGCTGATTTTAAGGATTTTGTGTCGTATAAATAGATGCCTGGCGCAGACACCGTGTCTTTTTCCGGGAGTTTAGTCGTGTAGGCGACGAATTTACCGTTTTTAGAGACGGTGAAATCGCTAACATAATCGACGGTATCACTTTTGCCCGAATCGAAGAAATAGATTATCAGGCAGTTAAGTTTTTCGTCTTTTTTATGTTTGACGGTATCTTTAGGCATCGAAGTAAGGTAAGCAAAAAAGGCGGATGCTTTTTCGGCGATTTTATACCTGCCGACATCAGCAATTTTCTCGACGTTTTGCGTGCCGAGTTTCAGCCATCCGAGCGAATCTTTCGGCTGTTCTTCGGCTTTTTTCTTATTCTTGCGGGCATCTTTTTTCTCTGCCTGACTTGGTTTGATTCCGAACACCAAATAGCGTGAATCATCCGTGATTCGATGGTTGAAACCTCGGTCGATTCGTGTTGTGGCAGACGTTTTCAGGTCAGTGACATACAGGGCGCTGTCGCCGTCCTGTGGCGCTACGATATAAGCCGCAAAGCGACCGTCGTTGCTAATCGCTGTTTGTGTGACACTTTCCCAGGAATCATAAACGCTATGGTCGAGGGGCTTCTTTTGGGCATACCCACCTGTTGCTAATACGCTGAGCGACAGGATAATGATTGATATTCTTTTCATACTGGTAAATATTACGTTATTTTATCTGTTATCCACTTTTTCAGGGTAGAGGTCGTGGTTGCGGAGTCGGTAGTCGGCTAATTCCTCGTATTTGGTGTCCGGGACGCCGTAGTTGCAGTAAGGGTCGATGCTGATGCCGCCGCGAGGCAAGAATTTGCCGGTCACTTCGATATATTTCGGTTGCATCAGCGCGATCAGGTCCTTCATTATTATGTTGACGCAGTCCTCGTGGAAAGCGCCGTGATTGCGGAAACCGAAGAGATAGAGTTTCAACGACTTGCTCTCAACCATCTTTGTATCAGGGATGTAGCTGATGTAAATAGTAGCGAAGTCGGGCTGTCCGGTTATCGGGCAGAGGCTCGTGAACTCCGGGCAGTTGAACTTGACAAAGTAATCGTTACCGGCATGTTTGTTGTCGAATGTTTCGAGGACATTCGGGTCGTAAGCATTGGGGTAATCGGTCTTTGCGGCGCCGAGTAGCGTCGGGATGTTAGTCTTATCTGATGTCATAACTATTTCTATGTGAGAATATTATTCCGATTTAAATGAATATTTACCTGAACTTATTTTGATTGTCGTGTTACCGTCGGAATCACCTACACCGAGGACGCCGGGAGCGGTAAGATCGACTTTTATGCCGAATTTTGAGGGCAGTTTGAGGGTTGCCGTAGTGTTAGCGGGGATTTCGATGTCCCATGACAGGCGGTCGCCGTCGCGTTTCCAACTGCTTGCGATCGTTCCGTATGGCGATACGTATGTCGCGCTGACGCTGCCGAGAGCTGCCGGAAAGACCGGTTCCATCCATATCTTTTTAAATCCTACATCCGTAGGATCGTTTTTGATTCCGGCCAAGTTTTCGTAGAACCATACGAGGAGGTCGCCCAGCAACATGACATGATTGCCCGAATTCATCGCAGGATCGGCAGTATCGCCGTTCCAAAGTTCCCAAATAGTCGTAGCGTCGTGGCGCACCATATAGCCCCACGAAGGGAAAGTCTCGTTAGTGAGGATTTTATAGGCGAGTTCGAGGTTGCCATGCTGTGTTAGTCCACGCATAAGATGCTGAATACCAAGCACTCCGACGCTGACATGCCCTTTGCAGTCGCCCTCGGTTTTTTCGACAATATTCTTAAATACCTTATCTTCAAAGCCTTCCGGAACAAGTCCGAGTTGAAGCGAGAGGATATTGGCCGTTACGGTGTTATTGTCGTACTGAGCCGTTTGTTCGTTGAAAAACTTCTTATTGTATGCTTCCTTGATTTTTGCGGCGAGGTCGGCATATTCTTTTGCATCTTCGGGTAATCCGTTGATTATTGCGAATTTTTGCATCAGTCCGAGTATGCTGTAATAGACCGTAGTGCTCAAGACGGGTTTGGAGGTGATGCGCGACGGGTCTTTGGAGTGGATGAGTTCGGGTGATTCGGGCGGCATGCACCAGTCGCCGTAGGTGTCATTGACGATGATGTAATCCTTCATACCGACGTCGCGGAGGTGATACAGCCATTTTTTCATTGCCGGATAGCGGGTTTTGATTGACGAGACGTCGCCGAACTGGCTGTACAGCATGTCGGCGATATAGAAGAATGCCGACGGCCAGGTCACGTCGTCGTTGAATATTATCCAGTATCGAGGCGAAACGACCGAGATACTTCCCGCGTCGTTCATGGATTCTTCGATATCGAGCAGCCATTTGTTGTAAAGCAGGGCGTTGTTGAAGACGAAGCTCTCGCCGTATGCTCCTGTGGCGCGGTCGCCGAGCCAGCCGAGTCTTTCGTCGCGTTGCGGGCAGTCGGTAGGCATACCGCGATAGTTCCCGCGTATGCCCCAATATGCGTTCTTGAATATCTTGTTAATCAGCTCATTGGATGTCTCAAACGTACCGATTGTCGCCATTTCATCGTAAAATACTTTGCCGGTGAAATCGCCTGTTGTAGGTGCGGCATCGACGCCCGATACCTCAACGAAACGGAAACCATGGTAGGTAAATGTCGGTTCCCAGGCGAATTTACCGTCGGAAGCAGGGATATAAATGTCGGTAGCCTGTGCCGAGCGGAGATTGTCAATATAGAGTTCGGTAGTGCCGGGTTTTAGTATCTCGGCGAAGCGCAGTGTCACGGCTTGCCCTTTCTTTCCGGAGAGGTTCACATGTAGCCAGCCGACCATGTTCTGCCCCATATCGACAATATATTTGCCGCCATCGACAGCCTTGACCGAAATCGCCTTTATCTCTTCCTGAATCTTGAGGCTGGGTGAGGGTTGTGGAGTAAGTTTGCCTTTGGGCGCATCCATCAACTCGGCTTTTGTCCATGCCGAAGCGTCGTAGCCAGTTTCCGTCCACTTCCCGAGTTCGAGGTTAGCATCGTAGTTTTCGCCGTCAAATTCATTGTTAGCGAGTATAGGGCCGTTGTTTGTAGCCGACCACGATTCGTCGCTCACGACGGTTTCCGTTTTATCGTTGTCGTATTCGAGATTGATTTGTGCTATAAGTCGAGGCAGGCCGAAATCTACCATTCCACGTTTGCGCATAGTCAAAAACCGTCCGTTGCCGAGCGCTATTCCTATGGCATTATCGCCTTTTTTAATCAGCGTTGTGACGTCGTAAGTCAGGAAAGGCACGGAAACATCGTACCAGGTTGGGAGCGGCCCGAAAACATCGTCGCCGACCTGCTTGCCGTTAATGTAGCAGACCGATGAGCCGATGCCCGAAACATACAGTACGGCGCGTTTGGGCTTGGCCTCAAGGTTAAATTCCTTGCGCAGGTAGCGAGCGGGAAGGATTGTACGGTTGTTTTCGACTTTCAGGTTGGCGGTGTCGTTGATGCCGATCCATTTTGCCTTCCAATCCGATTGATTCAGCAAGGCCATCGACCAATGTTTGACTTCGCTTTTCGCGGTCAATCCGTCATTAGTCCAGGCCGATACCTGCCAGAAGTACTCCTTGCCGGATTCGAGCGGCAAACCGGCGTATTCTATCAACAAGGAGGCGCTTGATTCTACGCGGCCTGAGTTCCACAGAAGTCGCGTCCCGGACATCAAATCCTTTTCGGAAGCGGCGACTTCGATTTGATAGGCTGTCTGAATGACATTCGGTTTGTCACTCGTAAAGTTCCATGAAAAGCGCGGCTTAGTAACCCCGATTCCATCGGGATCGCATCGCATTTCAGTCTTCGCATTGGCAATCTTCAGACTGCCTGTCTCAGTTTTTGTAGCGCAACTTGCTGCTAAAAGCAATATTGCCGAAAATAATAAGTGTCTCATAGCCAAACAATTATATAATTAATAATGAATAATATCATAAAAACAGATGCAAAAATACGAAAAACAATTATCTTTGCACTATAAATCAACGTTTTTTTTAGAAAAATTATGGCAAGATTCAGTAAATTGCAGGTTTTGGATGCGATAGTGAGCACCGGAATGGTGCCGGTCTATTACAACAAGGATGTCGAGACGGCTAAGAAGGTCGTCAAGGCGTGCAGCGATGGGGGTGTTCGTGCGTTCGAGTTCACAAACAGGGGTGATTTTGCGCAGGAAGTATTCGCCGAGTTAGTCAAGTATGCCGCGAAGGAGTGTCCCGAAATGATTCTCGGCATCGGTTCGATAGTCGATGCGCCTACGGCGTCGATGTACATTCAGTTGGGGGCTAACTTTGTCGTTGGGCCTCTTTTGAATCCCGACGTCGCTAAGGTCTGTAATCGCAGGCTTGTCCCTTACACGCCAGGCTGCGGGTCGGTTTCGGAGATCGGTTTTGCTCAGGAAGCGGGTTGCGACTTGTGCAAGATTTTTCCGGCGGGGAGTGTCGGCGGCCCGTCTTTTGTCAAGAACGTCAAGGCGCCGATGCCGTGGACGATGATTATGGCGACCGGCGCCGTTGAACCTACCGAGGCCAACCTCACGGAGTGGTTCAAGTCGGGCGTGACGGCTGTCGGCATGGGTTCCAAGCTGTTTCCCAAGGAAGCAGTGGCCGCCGGTGATTGGGCGGCTATTACTGCGCTGTGTGTCAAGGCATTGGAATATATCCGCAAGGCGAAGGCTTAATATTTGAACTTTCCGCCGCCCACAAATTCGCGTAGCAGTGACGTCCCCGGGAGTTCGTCGCCGGAGATGTGATTGAAGTATTTCAGGAAGCGGAGCAGGCGGTAGGCTTCGGAATATTCGTCGTCGGATTCGAGCACCTCATTGAGGATGGGTTCGGCGAGGCGGCGAAGGGCGGCAAACTCGTAAATCATAGCGCTGTTGAACATCACGTCGGCGTTCTCCTGATAGGGAAAAATCCATTTGTCCTCGCCGCGGCGCACATTTTGCCACATTGAGATTGTCTGCTTAGCCGAGTAGCCACGGAACTGGTAATCGCGGACGATGCGGCGCAACAGCCGGTTGTCGGTCGTAGGTATCCAGTTATGGCTGTCAAGCGAGATTGTCGTGAGAGCAGATACGTAAATCTTGTATATATTTTCGGGCGGGATAGAATCGGTCAGTTCGGGGTTGAGGCAGTGTATTCCTTCGAGCAAGAGGATGGAATTATCTTTCATTTTCAGCTTGTTACCTCGATATTCGCGTTTGCCGGCAGAAAAATTGAAATAAGGAAGTTCGATTTCCTCGCCGTCGATAAGTCGGCGCAAGTCGCGCTTGAAATAAGGCAGGTCGATGGCGTAAAGCGATTCGAAATCATAGTTGCCGTCGGCGTCTTTGGGCGTATCTTCGCGATTGAGATAATAGTCGTCGAGGGAGATGCCGAGAGGGTGTATCAGATTGGTAATAAGTTGAATTTCAAGGCGTTTGCAAAAAGTTGTTTTACCTGATGACGAAGGGCCGGAGATGACGGCAACACGTGTGCCTTCGCGATAGCGTTCGGCGATTTTTTCCGCGATCGAAGCGATATATTTTTCCTGCATCGCCTCAAAAACCATCACGATATTGCTTGTTTGTCCGTTTCGGATAGCGAGGTTGAGGTCTCCGACGTTGTCAAGCCCGATGGTGTTCTGCAGTTTAAGGAAATGCTTGTAGGCGTCGAACATTTTTTCCTGTGGGACTACCGGGCATAGTTCCGCCGGATTTGCTTGTTGCGGCACGCGGAGCAGCAAACCGTTGGAATATGGCATCAGGTCGAATAGGTGGATATAGCCTGCCGATGGTGTGAGGCAACCGTAGAAATAATCGTAGTAACCGTCGAGTTCGTAGTATTGTGAGTAGGGGCGTCCGGTTGTTTCGAGCAGCAGCGACTTATCGTCCATACCGCGTGAGCGGAACAGGTTGACGGCTTCGGGCGTACGTACTTCACGTAATACAAACGGTCGGTCGGCGGCGATAATCTCTTCCATACGTTTTTTAATTTTCCCGATGGTTTCGTCTGGAATCGCCTTTTGGTCGGTAAATTCGCCGTAATAACCTTTCGAGAGCGGATGTTCGAGGTTGAACCTGCGCGAAGGGAACAGTTCGTTGAGCGCTTTCAGAAGAACGAAACAAAGCGATCGCAGATAAGCCCGATGCCCCGAATTGTCGGTGAAATCGACAAAATCAATATCCTTAGGCCGCCAGCAACGGTAGTCAAGGCTGACGACACGGTTGTTAACACGAGCGCACAAAGCGCGATATTTTAGCGGTGAACCCGTTAAGGTGTAGATTTCGGACAAGGACGAACCGACACGGACGTCAATGCGCGAATCGTTGTTCTTGCAGTAAACGGTGATAAAATCAGTCTTTTCTTTCATGTAAATAATCCATTGACATAATAAAATCGCATATTTTTTTATGCAAATGTATGAATTATTATTGAATTTATGTAAATTTGCACCGATAATTTAGAAGATTAGGGTTATGGATTATTCGTTTTTGGATTTTTTGACGCTTGTCGGCGCCCTCGGAATGTTCCTCTACGGGATGAAGGTAATGAGTGAGGGACTGCAAAAAGTTGCCGGCGATAAGATGCGGGATATTTTGTCGGTGATGACTTCAAATCGTGTGACGGGTGTGCTTACAGGTCTGTTAATCACGGCATTGATACAATCGTCGAGTGCGACGACCGTTATGGTTGTGAGTTTCGTCAATGCCGGTTTGCTCAACCTTGCGCAGGCGATTAGCGTCATCATGGGCGCCAATGTCGGTACGACCGTAACGGCCTGGATTATCTCGCTTTTCGGCTTTAAGGTCGATATCAGCCTGTTCGCCCTGCCGCTGATAGCCGTCTGTATTCCCCTGATATTCTCGAATAACAACAACCGCAAGTCGTGGGGCGAGTTCCTTATGGGCTTTGCCTTATTGTTTCTCGGCTTGGCATATCTTAAAAGTTCGGTGCCCGACCTGCAGGGTAATCCGCAGATTCTTTCGTTCATACGTAACTATACCTCAATGGGTTACGTCTCGGTTATCATTTTCCTTTTCATCGGCGGTTTGATGACGGTGATTGTTCAATCGTCGAGCGCTACTGTCGCTATTACCCTCATAATGTGCACCAAAGGATGGATATCGTTCGATATGGCGGCAGCGATGGTGCTTGGCGAAAACATCGGTACGACAATAACGGCCAACATCGCCGCAATCAACGCCAACACGCAGGCGAGGCGCGCAGCTTTGGCTCATTTCATGTTCAATATCTTTGGCGTCTGCTGGATACTCGCCTTGTTTTATCCTTTTGTCAGGTTAATATCATGGTTGGTAACTAATTACGGGCCTGGAGATCCTGCCGAACTGACCTCGTTCTTAGGCAGTCTCGACCATGAAGTTATCGAACGGATCACTTCGGGTAAGGAATTAACCGACCCCAATCTCATCGCACTGCAAAACAAAGTGATGTCGCTGCAAGTCTCCGTTTCGTTCGGTTTGTCGCTCTTCCATACTCTGTTTAATATCTGCAATATCTTCGTAATGATTTGGTTTGTAAATGTTTACGTCAAGATTTGTTCTTTTGTCATCAAGCCTAAGAAAGTAAGTGAGGAAGATGAGTTCCAGTTGCGGTTTATCACGGCGGGATTGCTCTCGACCTCGGAACTTTCGCTCTTGCAGGCTCGCAAGGAAATCGCCCTCTACGGACAACGAATCCATCGGATGTTCGGCATGGTTAAGGAACTTTTTTACGAGACCGACGACGATAAATTCGTCAAAACATACACTCGTATCGACAAATACGAGCAGATAAGCGACCGCATGGAGCTTGAGATAGCCGACTATCTGACTAAGGTTCTGGAAGGGAGGCTGAGTTCGCAAGGAAAGGAAAACATACAGATAATGCTGCGTGTCATATCGGAGATCGAGAGCGTGGCCGACGCCTGCTACAACCTTGCCCGTGCGATAAAACGGCGTAACGACGGCAAATCGGTATTCTTAGACAGCCAAAACAAAAGCCTCGACCTCATGTTTAGCCTTGACGAACAGTCGATTGTCCGCATGAACGAACTGCTCAAGAAACCCGAACACGAGATAACAAAAGACGATTGGGTAGCGACAAATAATATCGAAAACGAAATCAACAATTTCCGCGACATGTTAAAGCGCGAGAACCTCCAAAACATCGACGAAAAACTGTACAATTATTCCGACGGCGTCTATTTCATGGACATGGTGTCGGAATGTGAAAAACTCGGTGATTACGTCCTTAACGTCGTACAGGCGGTCGTCAAGAAGAAGATATAATTACTGATTATTTACGGCTATCTGCGAGGCGGCAGCGGGCTTTAACGTTGAACTATATAAATCGCTGTCTTTCAGGACGCCTATAGCCTTATGAAGCGTTTCGTCGTCTTTGAGATTCTGCATCAGTTCGCCCCTCTGATAATAGTAACGTTTGATGATTTCGGCCGAAATGAGACGGCGTATTTCCTTTTCAAACTTGTCGAGGTCGCGGTTCAGGTCGGGTTTCAGCCTCTCTTCCAAAGCGTTGAAGATAGTCGTATCGCTTTCGGAATATCCCTCATATTCAGCCACTTCTTCCAAGTTTTTCAATACATTGCCGCTCTGCCTGTCGTAGTCGAATTTCTTCTCGATGAGATAATTCTTAAATTGGGCATAATCGTCGTCCGAATAGACGAATTCATCGATAGTCGGGACGGTTTTATTCTTAGCCACCCAGTCGTTGACATAGTCGAACACGATGTAATCGCGGTCGGCGAACAGGTAATACAGCATTGTGGGCATCTTTTCTTCCTTCATTTCGAAGTCCGGCCGGATGCCGTCGCCATCGCGTACCGAGCGGCCGTTGGCGGTGTGGAACACCGAAGTGAGGCTGTCGGGGATTACTGCGACGCTACCGTCGGCGTTGCGGTGCGAGTAGTCGAGTTTCTGTATGCACCGCCCGCTGGGGATATAGTATTTGCTCATTGTTATTTTCAGTTTGCCGTCGTACGGCAGGTCGCGGGTCGATTGCACAAGTCCTTTGCCGAACGAACGTTGCCCGACGAGTACGGCGCGATCCATATCCTGCAGCGAGCCGGAGACTATCTCCGATGCCGATGCCGTATTGCCGTTGATAAGTATAGCCAGAGGGATTACGGTGTCAATCGGGTCGTTATAGGTGCGGTAAGTCCTGTCCGTCTGCCGTATTTTCCCTTTTATCGAGACCACTTCTTTGCCTTTGGGGACGAAGAAATTGACGATTTGAACGGCGCTTTCGAGTAGTCCGCCGCCGTTGTCGCGCAAATCGAGGATAAGCGACTTGATGCCGTAATTCTGTTTAAGGTCGTCGAAAGCCGCTTTGACTTCCTGGGCGCTTTTGTCGGTGAATCCTTTGAGATAGATATAGCCGACATCGCCTTCGTAAGCGCCATAGTAAACTACCTGATCCACAATCACTTGCTTGCGTATGATGTCGAATTTGCGCGGTTTCTTCTCGCCCGGACGTTGAACTTTAATCGTCATTTTCGTGTTAGGCACGCCTTTGAGCAGTTCGCTGACCTTGTCAGATGGCATGTCGGACGTATCTACCGTATCGACGGCCAAGATGACGTCGCCGGCCTTAAGCCCCGCTAATGCAGCGGGCATCTTCTCAAAAGGTTCGGTTATCACCGTGCCTATGCCGCGCGAACGGATATAAGCGCCGATCCCGCCGTATTCACCGGTAGTGAGGTATTTAAATTCGCCCATCTCGCTTTCGGGGATATATTCGGTGTAAGGGTCGAGGCCTTTAAGCATGGCGTCGATGCCTCGCCGGATAGCTCGCTGAATATCAATGGAATCGACATAAAACATTTCCATCTCTTTCACAAGGGCGTTGAAAATATCCAACTGTTTGCTTACTTCAAAGCGTTTGTTGTCGTTCTTTTCGTCTGCCGCAGAATTATCTTGAGCGCTTGCGCCGCCTATGCAGAAAAGCGCTATCAGTGTACTGAAAAAAATCTTTTGCATATCATTTCTCCTTAAAAAACAGTGCAAAGTTAAATAATAAAATACTTACGACCCTAATATTTCATCAACTTTTAACTTTATTTGACCCCAACGGTCTTCGGGAATTTGCGCTCCGACGGTCTCTATGACGTTTGCGGAGAGCAATGTTCCTATTTTAGCCGACTGTTCCAATGAGGCGTTTGTAGAATATCCGTATAAGAATCCTGCGGCAAAATTATCGCCTGCGCCGGTAGTATCGACGACATTGCTGACCAAAGCGTTGTTGTGCACTACCTGCGAGTTCCGGCAGACCAAAACGCCATCCTTGCCGATAGTCACGACGGCGATTTCAACGTCCTTGGCTATGACTTCTATCGCTTTGCGGGCGGGCAGTCCGGTATAAGCCTCCGCCTCGCTTTCGTTTGAAAACAGGATATCGACGTATTGCGGAATGACGTCTTTCAGCAAATCTTTGAAACCGTTGACTATATTGAAATTAGCGAGGTCGAGCGCGACTTTCAAACCGAGTTTTTCGGCTCGTTTCAGCATAGGGAGGAAGAGGCGTTCGTTTGTAATCAGATAGCCTTCGATATAGATAAGGTCGAATTTGCTAAGCGTTTCGTCGGATATTTCGTTGTCCGTGAGCGTTGCTGCGGGGCCTAAAAAGGTCGCCATCGTCCGTTCGCCGTCGGGCGAGATAAGCACCGTAGAGCAGCCAGAAATGCCTTCCGTCTTAACGAAAAAAGGTTTGACGCCGGCTTTAAGCGTCTCTGTTTCATAGACTTGCGCAGCGCGATCATTGCCTATTTTCCCGATATAGCCGATTTCGGCGCCGAGCCTTGCTAATGAGCGCATCGAGTTGCATACCGAGCCGCCCGGAACTTCCGACCGTTGCAGTCCCATCCGGTTTTCTTGTATCTCCCGCATCGCGGATTCATCGATCAAATCCATCGCCCCTTTCTTTATCCCCATCTCCGTTAGATGGGCGTCGCTCTCAAGGCGAATCAAAACGTCGAGCAACGCATTTCCAATACCAATAATTTTCATAGAATAAAAGTTATGTTGTTACCTTGAGTGATTTTACTCTTGGCGAAGAATTATGAAAGTGTCGAGTTTTCAAGCGGCAAAGATAGAAATAAAAATTGAGAGTAGCTCGTTTTTAAAAACAAAAAAAATCAAAATATTACAGATTAATAAAATAATTGCTATCTTTACATCGTCAAAAAGCATTGTTTTTAATATAACATTTTGATTATGAATAAATTGATTACTAACAATATAGATAAGATACGCGAAGTGTGCAGCCGTCATTTCGTTAGTACGCTGTACGTGTTCGGGTCGGTTACAACGGACAGGTTCAACGATAATAGCGACGTGGATATGCTTGTGTCGTTCAAACCTATGGACCATGCCGATTATGCGGATAATTACTTCGCCACTGCCGAACAGTTAGAGCAAATATTCAACCGCCCCGTTGATTTGGTTACGGAGCCGTCTCTCAAAAACCCATATTTCATAAAGTCGGTTAATCAAACAAAGCAGTTGCTATATGGAACTTGAAATCAACAAATATCTGTTTGACATTCAGCAATCTATCCTCGCCATAGAGAGTTATCTTGGTGAGCAGCGCGATTTTAACATTTACATGTCGAATCAAATGCTGCGTAGAGCCATAGAGCGGGAGTTTGAAATCATTGGCGAGGCTATTAACCGCATAGAAAAATTAGATGCGACAGTGCCTATTACCTCAAAGAAACAGTTTATCGGGATGCGAAACCGCGTAATTCATGGCTACGACAAGATAGATGACAGTATTGTATGGGGCGCAATCGTCAGGCATCTACCAATTCTGAAGCAGGAAGTAACTGCATTGCTTGATGGAGATATGTCGTGACTTAGAGGCGATTTTTTAGTTCAGCGCATAAAAATTTTTGCAAAATACTTGCATAGTAAAAAAATAACCTGTATCTTTGCGGCGAAATTTTGAAGAAAAAATTCTTCCTTAGCTCAGTCGGTTAGAGCATCTGACTGTTAATCAGAGGGTCCTTGGTTCAAGTCCAAGAGGGAGAGCAGGAAAGGGTTGCAACAAGCGCAACCCTTTTTTTCGTCCGCCCGTCTGCCGAATCATACTTTCAGGAAGACATTCTTCTTGTAGAGGAACCACAGGAAAAACCAACATACGGCGATATAGCCCGTCGAATTGATGACATTTGCCCATACCTCCGGGCATTTCGACGCCAAGCCTCCGAAGAAGAAATTAGATATCCTTCCGAAACTTATAATGCTCTGCGCCAGATAGATAGTTATTGAGTTCATCCCCACTACGCGGAAGAAAAACGTCCACCTACGATAGCCCTTGACATCTATAATATAATAGAACAAAGCCAGCATGATGAGCGAATAAGCGCCCACGACACATACAAATGAGCTTGTCCACAGCTTCTTGTTTATCGGGAAGACCTGGCTCCACAGCAGTCCGATGATTAATAATGCCAATCCGGCGGCAAGCATATAGAGCGTTTTCTTGTTGCCCGATATTTTTTCCGGCGAGAGGCGGATAAACTGTCCAGTGAACATCCCCAGCATGGCGGTTACTATGGCCGGCAGAGTGCTCAGCAAGCCTTCGGGGTCGAAATGGTTATCGCCGTAAATCAGCCGTCCGGGGAGCAGCACGCGGTCGATCGCCCCGACGAGATTGTCCTCGAACGAATAAGTATTAGGGCCGCCCGGGATGAGCCACAGGAGCAGCCAGTAGCCGATGAGTAATACCGCGGCGACGCCCGCCAACACCTTAGGTTTGAATTTCAGGAAGAGCAGGGCCGAAAACATCCATGCCAAGCCGATGCGTCCGAGCACGCTTGCGCACCTAAGCGTCGAAAAATCGAGCTTGAAAAGTCCGTTATAGACAATGCCCAGAAACACTAATATCAGCCCCCGTTTGATGATTTTCAGGATAATCTGTGTCTCGTTCTTTCCCGATGCACGCTGTTTTGCTATCGAGAAGGGAAACGATACGCCCGCGATAAACAGGAACAGCGGGAAAATCGTGTCATGGTGCGTCAGTCCGTTCCATTGGACATGCTCCATCTGTTCCGTCAGCATGATGAAGAACCCGCTTTCAGGGAACAGTTTGCAGATGGCGACGACCAATCCCGCCAAGCCCATGATAAACAGCATGTCGAAGCCTCGTAATGCGTCGAGCGACATCAAGCGCTCTTTTTTGTTCAATCCTTTTTCCATAGATAAATCGTTTTTTGTGGTTAAGAAAGTTGCAAAGTTAGAATTTTTTTTCTAATTTTGTGTTGTTATTGGATAAATTTTTATGAGCAAGAACAAATTGAAAAAATTTGACGAGATGGCCGGATTCCCGAATGTCTTTCAATATCCTTTCGCCCGTTTGACGGAAGGCGGCGGTTGTCCGCTTCGGGGGCGGTGGGGCGCGGAGGTGTTCGCCAACGACAATCCCATAGCGCTTGAGCTGGGTTGCGGGCGCGGCGAATATACCGTTGGGATGGGGCGGCTCTTCCCCGACAAGAATTTCATCGGGATAGATATTAAGGGAGCGCGGATGTGGACAGGCGCTAAGGAAGCGCTCAAATCAGGGATGAAAAACGTCGCCTTCTTGCGTACCGACATCGAACTGATCGACCGTTTCTTCGCCCCCGGCGAGGTGTCGGAGATATGGCTTACCTTCCCCGACCCGCAGATGAAAAAAGTTAATAAACGCCTGACAGGCACGCGCTTCGTGAGGCTTTACAGCGCGATACTCGCCTATAAAGGCCTGATTAATCTTAAGACCGACAGCGATTTCCTGTTTACTTATACACGCGAGATGATACGGATGAACGGATTTGCAGTCCATACATCTACCGACGACCTCTATATGTCCGGTCTTGCCGATGAAATCCTGTCGATACGCACTAACTACGAGCAGCAATGGCTTGACCGCGGCATAAAGATCAAGTTCCTTCGCTTCGCCATTGAGCCTCGCACAAGCCTTGTCGAACCCGATATCGAAATCCCTCCCGATCCTTACCGCAGTTATAAACGGGTGGCGCGGGGGAACAACTTAACCCATAAAACTCAAAATTGACATGTCCCTTTACCCCAAACTAATCTTAGACGCACTCGAGCATGTGCGTTACCCCGGCAACGGCAAGAATCTTGTCGAGGCCGAGATGGTTGGCGACGATATCCGCATCAACGGAAACAGTGTCGCTTTCCCGCTCATCTTCGACCGGCCTAACGAGCCTTTCGTCCGCTCGGTTGTCAAGGCTGCGAAAACAGCCATACATACTTATATCTCGCCCGATGTCGAGGTCGATATTTCGGTCGTTTCGCGTCGCGAGGCTGTTACGGAGCCTGAGACGCCGCTGCCCGAAGTCAGTAACATCATCGCCATTGCTTCGGGCAAGGGTGGGGTAGGGAAGAGCACCGTCGCCGCCAACCTCGCCGTCGCTCTTGCCGGCAAGGGTTACAAGGTCGGTTTGCTCGACGCCGACATCTTCGGCCCGTCGCAGCCTAAGATGTTCGACACCGAGAGCGCTCGCCCTTACATTAATAATATAGGCGGCCGTGATTTGATAGAGCCGGCTGAGAACTACGGCGTCCGTTTGCTGTCGATAGGATTCTTCGTCAACAAAAACGATGCCGTGCTTTGGCGCGGAGCTATGGCGAGTAATGCCTTGAAGCAACTTATCACCGAGGCCAACTGGGGCGAGCTTGATTATCTCATTATCGACCTCCCGCCCGGCACGAGTGATATACAACTCACTCTTGTCCAGACGCTTGCGATAACCGGCGCCATTGTCGTCAGCACCCCGCAGGAGGTCGCCCTCGCCGATGCACGTAAGGGTATCAGCATGTTCACGGGCGAGAAAGTGAACGTACCTGTGCTTGGACTTATAGAAAACATGGCCTGGTTCACGCCGGCCGAACTACCTGATAATAAGTATTATATCTTCGGCAAGGACGGCTGCAAACGCTTGGCGGAGGAGTTGGGTATCCCCCTGCTCGGCCAAATACCGATCGTTCAGACAATTTGCGAGAGCGGCGACGCCGGTAAGCCCGTCGCTTTAGACCCAAATACGGCCTCCGGGGCAGCTTTTTATGAGCTTGCAGAGATGGTAGCGGAAAAAGTAAAAGAGCGGAATATCCGCATCAATCCTACAAAGCGCGTAAATGTTAAAAAGTAAAAAAAAAAAAAAAATAGACTTTTTTGGGGATTTTATGAAAACTATTTTATACATTTGCGCCTATTATTCTAAGGGATAAGCACGATGTAGTATGGAAACGAAGAATAAATTTTTTAAGAAAGTTTTAAGATATTGCAGATGGTCGTTTGTCGCCATTATTGTTACAATATCATTTAGTTCTTGCGACAGGGGGATAGTTCCGGTGTTATTGACTTCCGACGATCCCGTTTTTGAGTACGATGCGACGACGCCGATACGTTTTGACGTTAAGACAAACGTGTCGTGGACTTACAAGCATCCTGCCGAATGGATATCGGTTGTCAAAGGTGAGGATTATCTGGAGATTGCCGTTAATCCGTATAATGGCACGGAGATTCGTACGGCGGATATGAAAATCACTGCGGCGGCGCTGTCGAAGGTGGTCAGGATTACGCAACGTCCGAGGGATAGGATATCTATCTTACCCACAAGCGTATCGTTCGAGTATAACGAAACGGGCAGCAAACCGGTCGTCGTAACGACAAGCTGCCCAACTTGGGATGCAAGGGCTGATGCCGACTGGTTAACGCTGACTAAGCAAAATAACAATCTGCTTGTGTCGGTGACCGAGAATCGGCAATATATACCCCGTTCGGCCAATGTTGTCGTTTCAGGCGGGAACGCCGAATCCGTAACATTTCCGGTGACGCAAAAGAAAATAAGCTACAAGGAACCTCCCTTCGGAGAAATACCGGAAAGTAGTTATACGGCTACCGGTGAATCTTTAAATTCTCTTTCCGGTTCATCATGGACAGGAGATATTAAGTATCTCATTTCCTACACCTATGGCACATACTATAATATAACAAATTGGGGAGGGAAAGACATAACGGTTTCTTGTGATTATAAAGACGGAAAGATAATGATTGATAATGTGTATAGTGTAGCTCAAAGTACATTGGGGTTTGATTATTATTTTATGGCTATTCCTTATGATGAGGCGACAAAATATTATGATAATTATATTCTTGATGAATGGGAAGTGAGATTTGATATTGAAACGATGACTTTAGATTTCAGCGGTTATTATAATGGGTTACCTGTAGCTGTTGGTGTTTTTGGTTTTGATAGTTCAAATAATTTGTGGACGGCGTCCTCGCATGTAAATGTCAAGCTTCAATTGACCCCAAAACTAACAACAAGCAGCGCTCAAATGTTAAATTCCGGGAAAAAAGAGGGATTTTTGATAGATGATGCCAAAAAAGTAAAAATTAAAAGTGCTATAAATAAGGGAGTTACGTTGTTCAGGGAGAATCCTAAAATAAAAATCCCCCAAAAGGGGGGTTGACAGGTCTTTTATGGCGTCGTATCTTTGCACCGTGAATTATATTTTTTTATTAACTTAAAACATAAAAGTTATGAAGCGTTTTAAATTTTATCCAATGATTGCGGCTATGATTAGCCTGCTTGTGTTCAATGCTTGTAAAGAAGATCCGACCTTGTCGGTATCGCAAAACAGTCTCAGTTTTACCGCCGAAGAGACATCGGCGAAGACAGTCGGAGTTGAGACGAATCAGGACTACTGGGTTGCCAGCTCTTCGGAAAGCTGGGTGACAGCCCAACAAAACGGGAATCAGTTATCTGTTTCCGTTAGTAAAAACGAGAGTTTCCAGAGTGACAGGAATGCTACGATTACTGTCTCGGCAGGCGAAGCGGTGCCTGTTACCATCAGCGTCACTCAGGAAAAAACGACTCGTTATCTTAGTGTGGGTGAATCGACAGTGTCGTATGCCTATGATCAAACCGGCGATAAGGCCGTGCCGATTAGTACGAACGACAAGAACTGGAAAGTATCGACGACTGCCACCTGGTTTACGGCGAAGAAGCTTAACGAATCGACCTTAGTTGTCACGGTCGCGAAGGCTAACAGTACTATTACTGCCTTATCGGGTGTGATAAGTGTTACGGGAGAGGACGGCGGCGACGGACAGTCCATAACCGTCACTCAAGGCGCTGCTCCGCCCAGCATCTCAATCTCGCCTTCGTCGTTATCGTTCGAGTATAATGCAAGCTCGTCGAAAAGCGTGACCGTCACCTCTAACGATGCGAACTGGACGGTTAAGTCGAACAATACGTGGATAACGGTCAGCAAGAGTTCTGCGTCCGTCTCGGTCTCTGTTTCCAACAACACATCGACATCGTCGCGAAGCGGTACGGTAACCTTCACTGCAGGCAGCGGCTCGACGGCCGTAACGAAAGAGTTGAGCGTAACGCAAACCGGCACTCCGGCAACTAATACATTGTCAGTATCGCCAACCTCGCTCTCGTTCACGTATAACGCAACCTCCGCGCAAACCGTGACCGTCACGACTAACGCTTCGTCATGGTCTTATTCGACCACCTCATCGTGGATAACCTGCACCAAGAGCGGCAACACCCTCTCCGTCAAGGTCAGCACCAATTCCTCGACTTCATCCCGCTCAGGAACTATTACGTTTACCGCCGGAACAGCAACGTCTGTTAGCGTGAGCGTGACTCAAGCGGGTG
>JAISUX010000080.1 GCA_031271805.1 Tannerella sp. | reverse complement strand
GTAATAATAAAAGCGTCGGCGTCAACCACCGGCGTCGCCACCACGTCAAGGTGCGGCGGCAGAATGAAGTCCACCCCCGCATTACTGATAATCGAAGCCGTGCTGCCCAGCCCCTGACTTCCCATCACAATATTAAATTCAAACGCCTCCCCCGATTTAGGGTTCAGTTTCGATGCCGTAGCCGTAACCGCCATCTGTGCATCGTAGCCCTGCGCGGTGGCGCCAACTATCCAGAAAAATATTATTGAAAATGTTAGTGAAATCTTTACTACCCCCCCTCTTGAAGGCGAGAAACACTGCTTGACGAGCCTTAGCCCGTTTCTGCTTAACATGCCGACTTGTTTCACTAAAACATTATTCACATTCTACAAAGTTACTCTTTTAAATACTTAAATAATAGTTATTTAAAACGTGCCAAAAATAAGAATAATTACAATATAAAAATTCAAACAGAGCCTATTTTTAGCATAATTTATTATTATTTAACATAAGAAACTTTGTTTTAATGCCTTATTTTTTCTTGTAAATCGTTATGTTACAGGTGTTTGCGCTATTAAAAGCCGAGATAAAATCATCGTCATTATCGTAGTAACCATATTTCTTGTTCAGTTCGTCTTCACATTCGCTAACCGATTTGCTCTTAATACAGTTGCAGGCTTCTGCCGACGCTTGTCTCCCTTTTTCTGCGCTGTTGAATAACTCGTCGCATGATAACAGCATGATGACGGATGCTGCTAATACCAATACTTTTCTTAAATCAATTGTTCTCATAACTTTCTTTTTTAAATTTGTGAATAAAATAATTAACTCTTTCGAGCTGCAAAGAAAGTGAATAAAACAATGCTTGTCAATCCCCCCAAAGTGGGGTTTTTCTATCTTTTCTTTTGTATGCTGTTTACGATGCGGGCGGTTGAGACGAGTTTATCGGTTGAAGTAAAGACATCGACATTCCAGACGTGCGACGAGCGGCCTTTGTGCAGGATTGTTCCGACGGCGCGGACGGTATCGCCTTCGTGAGCCGACGAGAGGTGGTTGCCGCTGACCTGCATTCCGACCATCATTTCGTCGGGTTTGCATAAGATTAGCGAGCCAAGCCCGGCGACAGTCTCCGCCAAAGCCAAAGTGGCGCCGCCGTGCAGGATTCCAAAGGGCTGGCGTGTGCGCTCATCTACCGGCATCGTAGCCTCGATACGGTCTTCAGACGCATAGGTATATTGTATGCCGAGGCGTCCCATCAGGGCATGTTTCGCCGCCTCGTTCAGTTCGGCTAAGGGTATTTCGGCGGAGTGCAATTCGGCAATAACAACTTTCTCAATGGCTATCGCTACCCCGTCTTCTTCATTGGAGAGGGTCACATGGTCGGCGCAGGCCTTGACCGATTCCCTCGCATTACCCATAGCTATCCCCGTGCCGACAAACTGCAACATCGACACATCGCATACGCCGTCGCCTATAGCAATGACATTAGCAGGGTCAATGGACAGTTTTTCAAGCAACACGCTCAAAGTATTGGCTTTGTCGATGAAGGGCGGCACTACTTCGAGGAAAAACTCCTCCGAACGGAATACGTCCAACTCGCCTGCCAAGCGCCGTTTCCAATGGGATTCGAGGTCGATCAAAGCCTCTTCGTCGCCGACCAACATACATTTATATGGCGCAAAGTCGATCGACTCGGCGAAGTTTGTCACTTCCGTGAGACGCATGGAGTTTAGCTCCGCTTCGCGAATGATATGAACGTTTGAGGCGTCGTTTGTTATAATAGTATCGTCTTTATAGGTAAAAATGGCGAAGTTATTCTTGATGGCTTTTCGTTCGAGATAAGGCAACATACTTGGATTGATGCGTTTTTCAAACATTAATTCGCCCGATTGTACGTTTATTATCTGTCCGCCGTTGTATGACAAAACGAACCCGCCGTACTTGTCCATCTCAAGTTCTCTGCTCAGCGGCATTACGCCGAAGATAGGCCGTCCGGTTGCGAGGACTATCTTCACACCCATTTGTTGCGCCTTTATCAATGTCGTCCGTGTGCGGGCAGTGATAATGTCGTCATTGTTCAACAGAGTGCCGTCAACATCAAGTACGATAAGTTTATATTCCATAATTATTCGTATTTTTAAGTATTAAGGAAAAAAAAGGTCGAGGGGAATTCCCACCGACCTTTTTTATAGTTTTCATCTCAAAACAGTTAATCGTTGGTATCCATGATAACGAGACGATTCCACTGGTAGTGCTCACCTTCGCCGTATGGCTGCTGGGTGTCACCCTTCCATTCGATGGATATCTTCTCGGTAGGGATGCCGTATTTCTCGGTAAGTCTCTTTGCAACGGCTCTTGCACGTCTCTCCGACAGGCCATAGTTATAATCGGCATTACCGGTCTTCTTGTCGGCATAGCCAACAACCTTGACAGGCAGATTATACTTCTTGGCATACTCGGAAGTGTTGTAGATGTTTCCTTCCTGATTCTTGTCGATGACAGAACTGTTCAGGCGGAAGAACACCACATTCTTAAGACTTTCGCGGCTTTCTTCGACAACAGGAGCAACCTTAGGACATTCCGGGCAAGATTTCGGACGTTTGCTCAGCTCATCGTTTTGAGCGCGGAGAGCATTGATCTGCGAATTGAGGTCATTCAGGAGATCATAATCCATAGGCTCGATAACCTCGAAGTTCGTCCTTCCAAGCTTAAAGTTCAAACCGATTAAGCCCTGGAAAATACGGTCTTCCTCATGTCCGATGTCGATACGGTTGAACGCTTCGTTGAGCAAAGTGTATTGTCCTTCGAGGAACAAATCGACGCGCTCGCCTAAACGGAACGGGATATTGATACCCAAGTTGACCGAAGGAGATTCGGTACGTTTGAATAAGTAACTACCGATACCCGAACGAACTGAATAGCCGATACCTGCAAACGGTATGAAACGGACAACTTTTTTCTCATTGTAGGGCGCCCAATAATTGGTTATGTCCCACAGAATGTCCGCATGGAGATTGCCGTAATAAGGATTCGAGCCGTAAGCTTCATTCCAGTCGGTCAGAGTTCTCGTACCCGTGAATGTGTAGTAATAATTCTTAACGGGACCACCGTCGAATTTCATACGCCATCCGATGTAGGGCGTGTACCACTTGCCGATTGCAATGCTTGCCGCCCAACTCAGCCTGTCTCCAATAGAAGCGTCGCCGTTGTAATCACCAAACAATGCACTCGCACCACCACCAAGAGAGATAAAGACGTTGTCGCCCGCCTTATTTTTCTTGAAATTCACTTTCGAACCGTTCTCCGTACTGAATCCAACCTGAGGCTGATACTCCTGCGCAGACAACGACACCACCGTAACGCACACAAATGCTAATAGTAAAACCTTAATTTTCATAATTATCCAATTTTAAATTTAACATAATTCCTTAGCTGAAATTTTTTAATCCCTTTCTAAAATTTTTTATACCAATTTATCACTGATATGAGTAATAATTCCCTGCAAAGGTAACGATTTTTTTTAATCCGAAAAAATAATCATACTTTTTTGAGGTTAATAATACATAAAAAATAATAACATAAGTTATCAGGAACTTGAGAGCTTTATCAGATATTGCCCGTAGGGGTTCTTGAGCATTGGAATAGCGAGGGATTTCAGCTTGTCGCCGTCAATCCATCCCTTACGATATGCTATCTCTTCGAGGCAGGCGATTTTCAGTCCTTGACGGTTTTCGATTACCTCTACAAATGTTGACGCTTCGGACAATGAAGCGTATGTTCCGGTGTCCAACCACGCGAATCCGCGACCTAACAGCTTTACCTTCAATGATTTATCATTCAGAAAATGTTGGTTGACGGTTGTAATCTCAAGTTCGCCTCGTGCCGAAGGTTTTATGTTGCGGGCGACTTCGAGGACTTTGTTAGGATAGAAATACAGCCCTACGACGGCGTAATTTGATTTCGGTTCGGCAGGTTTTTCTTCTATTGTCAACACATTTCCTTCGTCGTCGAACGAAGCGACGCCATAGCGTTCGGGGTCATTGACGTAATAGCCGAAAACCGTAGCGTTGCCGTGTTCGACCTCCTCAACGGCTTCTTTGAGCATTGCGGACAGGTTCTGGCCGTAGAAAATATTATCTCCGAGAACGAGGCATACGTCGTCGTTGCCGACAAAATCCGCCCCGATGATAAAGGCCTGCGCCAGTCCGTCGGGCGACGGCTGTTCGGCATATTCCAAACGGAGGCCGAAATCGCTGCCGTCGCCAAGCAAACGCCTGAAACAGGGCAGATCCTGAGGCGTCGAGATGATGAGTATCTCACGTATTCCGGCAAGCATAAGCACCGAAATAGGGTAATAAATCATCGGCTTGTCATATATCGGGAGCAATTGCTTCGAGACGCCTTTGGTTATTGGAAATAAACGTGTGCCGGATCCGCCGGCTAAAACTATTCCTTTCATACGCGCGTACATTATATATTATCTTCTTATATTAATTTGTATTGCATTGGTGACCGGATGTTCGCCGATTAATACGAGATAACCGCCTCCGCCGGCGCCCGAAATCTTCCACCCTAAGGCTTGAGACTTGTATGATTCTATGATGCTCAAAATATCGTTAGTTACCATGTACGGAAACATGCGTATTTGAGCTTCAAAACTTTTGGTTGTGGCCTCTCCCCATTTCCCGGCATCACGGCATAAAATCGCATCCCAGCATAATTCCGCCGCCTCACTCAGGGCTTTAACGCCATCGAGGTCGATGTTGGTATCGCTCAGAACCTCAAAATCGTCGCAACGAGGGTACAGCGGGACAAGCCAGATACGTTGCTCTATCCACGACATAAGGTCGTTGTCGGTGATGCTGTCGATCTTTTCAGGCCAATAGTTGTCGGAATAGAAAAAGCGATTAAGTCCGGGCATGACGATGCCGAGCGAATCTTGCGAGCCGCTGATATATTTTGTGCCCGGAGGGTTCTCGAAGCAGAACAGCGTGCGGGCTAACTTTTCCGCATCTCCTTTGGGGATATGGGTGTGCCATAATTCGATGGCTTTTTTCCGTGAGCTTGTGGACATGCCGCTACGGTCGTTGAACTCATAGTTCGGCTCTATGCAGATGGTCACTACCGGTCCTGGATAGAATTTGTTGACGAAAGGCTGGTCGAGCCATCCTCCCGCAAGGTCAAGGCGATAGGGTATGAGACACTCATCCCTCAGGGCAGTTGTTGAGCGTGCCGGCAATCCGGCATGAGGCAAGCGTTTACTGACGACATATTGAATATTGTGCTCGCGGCAGAACTGCTCTTTCAGCGGAGAATGGCCGTCACTGTTTACGAAGAAAATGTCGGGTTTGAGCCGCAACACCTCATCCGTGAAGTCAAGTATTCCGCCACCGCTATTTATCCATGCGTCTTTCACCACTTTCAGCGCCTTGACCATATACAAACGCTCGGCGTCCGGATTGACCGTCTTGCGCGCTTTCAGTTCGAAGATGGTTTTGTCGGAACCGATGCCCACATACAGATCGCCGTAAGTAGCGGCTTCCTCAAAGAAAGCGATGTGCCCGCTATGAAGCATATCGTAGCATCCGCTTACAAAAACTTTTTTAATCATATATTTTATGTTCGTTTCAGCGCGTAAAGATAGTAATTAAACTCAAATCGGATAAATTTTTTCCGTTTTTTTTGGTTATGATTAAATTTTTTCCGTACCTTTACGGTCGATTTTAATATTTTATCATTAGTAATTTGATATGAAAACGACAATTGAAGAACGATGGGGCACGCATCCCAACGATGTCAAGCGCTATGATACGGCGCAGTTGAGAAAAGAATTTTTGGTGGAGAAACTGTTCGAAGCCGACGATGTGATAATGGTTTATACTCACAACGACCGCTTAATAATCGGCGGCGCGCTTCCCGTCAAGGAGGGGCTTAAGCTCGAAACGGTAGATTTGATACGTTCCGAATACTTTTGCGAGCGTCGCGAAGTAGGTATCGTCTGCATAGAGAGCGAGGGGATTGTGTCGGTTGACGGTAAAGACTTTGTGATGGCTTACAAAGATGCTTTATATGTTGGCAGAGGCTCAAAAGAGGTTGTTTTCAAGAGTAAAGACAGCGCTAAGCCTGCAAAGTTTTATTTTGCTTCCTCGCCGGCGCATACGGCCTATCCTACCGTCGCCATTGATAAGAATATGCGCCGTACGCGCGAGTTAGGCGTTAAGGCGCTGTCTAATGAGCGCACGCTTAACCAGCTTATATTGAGCGAAATAGCTCCGTGTTGCCAATTGCAGATGGGATTGACGGAGATTAAGGAAGGCAGTGTTTGGAACACTATGCCCCCGCATACTCACTCACGCCGCATGGAGGCTTATTTCTACTTCAAGATTCCCGAACAGCAGGCGGTTTGCCATTTCATGGGGCAGCCTCAGGAAACAAGGCATATCTTTATGGCCAATGAGCAGGCGGTAATTTCGCCTTCATGGTCGATACATTCGGCGGCAGGAACGAGCAATTACACGTTCATCTGGGCTATGTGCGGCGAGAATCTGAATTATGACGACATGGACACCTTCACTGCCGACAAACTTCGTTGAAAATATACTAATTTTAATGTGTAAATAATTATGAAACAGTTTCTTATAACGATTTCGATTTTTGCAGGCTTGATTTCCTGTAAGCCGGGCATTGAGATTACGGTCGAAAATCCGAGCGACTTCGATCGTTCCGAGATGGTTGAATTAAAGGCGGATAAGTTGCCGCCGCTTACCGAGGGTAAGGCTTACATCGTTACCGATGAGGGCAACAAAACAGTGCCGTCGCAGTTGACATACGACGGTAAGCTCATTTTCCTCGCCGAATTTAAGGCTAAGGGCACACTTGTCTTTCATATCAGGACAGGTGCGCCGCAGGACTATCCGGCTAAGACTTACGGGCGGTTCATACACGAACGTAAGGATGATTTCGCATGGGAAAACGACCGTGTGGCGTTCAGGATATACGGCGCTGCGCTGATTCCCGTCGATGGGCCGAGCAACGGACTTGATTTATGGTACAAGCGAACAAGCGATTTTATTATCGACAAATGGTACAAGGACGAACTTGAAAACCATATCTCGTATCACGAAGACCACGGCGAAGGAATGGACGCCTACAACGTTGGAAGATCGCTCGGAGGTGGCGCAATGGCTCCTTATATCAACGATTCGCTTATCCTGAATGAAAACTATGTCAGTCACGAAGTACTCGAAAACGGCCCGCTCCGCACGACTTTTCGCCTGTATTACAAAGACTTAGTGATAGACAGCGTCCCTGTCAGCGAAACGCGTACCATTTCACTCGATGCCGGTTCGCAGTTCACCAAAATCACTCAGGAATATGGCGTGGACAAGGTTATAACCGTTGCGGCGGGCATAGTCAAACGTCCCGAAACGCCCGAAGCGCTGTCGGCGCGTACCGAAAACGGCGTGGCAGCCATCGTTTACGAAGAGCCTGTAACACCGGCTACCGGAATGGTTTTTGTCGGACTTGTTTTTCCTGCCGGCATTGAGAAGGATATTACCGATTCATATACCATCTTCCATCCCAAAAAGAAAGTATGGGAGACCCACAGCCACGTTTTGGGAGTTACTACCTACCAACCAGGACACCCGATAACTTACTATGCCGGCTACGGATGGGAAAAATGGGGATTTCCAAGCCTCACGGCTTTTCAAAATTATATCGGTTATTTTTCAAAAGCATTAGAAGAACCACTGATAATCAACATTTTAAAATAGAAATAATATGAGCAAACAATTTTCATTAGAAGGAAAAATAGCGTTAGTTACAGGCGCATCCTACGGTATAGGATTCGCTATTGCTTCGGCTTTCGCGGAGGCCGGAGCAACAATCGTTTTCAACGACATTAAAGCCGAATTGGTCGAAAAAGGGATTAAGGACTACAAAGCGCTGGGTATCAACGCTCACGGCTACGTTTTTGACGTCACTAACGAGGAGGAGGTATCCGCCTGCATAGCAAAAATCGAACAGGAAGTAGGCATCATCGACATTCTCGTCAATAACGCCGGCATCATCAAACGAATACCGATGCACGAGATGAAGGCTTCGGAGTTTCGCCAAGTCATTGATATTGACCTTAATGGCCCTTTCATTATGTCGAAAACTGTTATCCCGTCGATGATCAAGAAAGGTGGGGGCAAGATAATCAATATCTGCTCAATGATGAGTGAGTTGGGACGCGAGACGGTGTCGGCTTATGCGGCGGCAAAGGGCGGCTTGAAGATGTTGACGCGCAACATCGCGTCGGAATACGGCGAGTACAATATCCAGTGCAACGGCATCGGGCCGGGCTATATCGCAACGCCCCAGACAGCGCCGCTCCGCGAGATTCAACCCGACGGCTCACGCCATGCCTTCGATAAGTTTATAATTGCCAAGACGCCCGCCGCCCGCTGGGGTACGACCGACGACCTCAAAGGCCCGGCCGTTTTCCTCGCATCGGCAGCATCCGACTTCGTGAACGGACATGTCTTGTACGTTGACGGCGGAATTTTGGCTTATATCGGGAAGCAGCCCTAACGGTTGAACTTTTGACGCACATCGGCTAAGAATTTTTTCATTCTTGCCGCATCTTTAATCTCTATAATCTCCTGTAATTCGGATAGTTTATCCTGAATACGGGAGATTTGTTTTGGTGTGCGCGGGTTGAAAAGGATTTCCGTCAGCAGGTAATCGTCTTCCGACAGCAGACCGCGAGCGATGTTCTCATGACGCTTGAAGGTTGTGCCCGGAGCGTCCTGATGCACCATTGTAGAAGCGAAAACGAGTGTCGAGGCGAATGGAATCCCCAGCGAATAAGCCACAACGCGATCATGCTGCTCGAATGTATATTCGAAGATATTCAACTTCAACTTGCCGTACAGGTCTTTGAAAAATATCTTGCCGAGATGGTCGCCTTCGGAAATTATTATCGTGTTTTCTTCGGCGAGATTGGCGAGATTGGCAAATGTAGGGCCGAACATCGGGTGGCTTGAGACGTAGGGGAAGCCGCATGTCGAGTAGAAATCCTGAAGGTCGGTCTTGACCGAGGCGATGTCGGAAATGATGCAGTTGGGTTTGAGGTAAGGCATCACCTCGCGGAAAGCCTCAAGGGTGTAATTCAACGTCACGCAGTTTATTACGAGATCAGGGGCGAAGTCCCTTATTTCGTCGAGTGACCGTGTACGTATTGCGTTGTAAATGAAGCGCATACGGCGAGGGTCTTTTTCAAAGACGGCTGTTTCGTGCTCGAAACTCAAAAGGTCGGTAAAAAAAGAACCCATCTTCCCGGCGCCGAGGATTAATATCTTCATACTACATTCATGATTACCATTTGTTGACGAACGGATTCCTCATGGATAGCCGTCAGAATCGTTTTGACAAAATCGGGGTTGAGATCCATAGTCATGCCGATTTTCGAGCGGTTTTCGAGGATTTCACCATAACGGGGCGTTTGCAGGATAGGCATGTTATGTTCCTTTTTATAAACCCCTATCTCGCGGGATATGCGCATCCGCTTCGAGAGGAGTTCCAAGAGGCCTTCGTCAACAGCGTCGATTTGGCGACGCAGCATGGAAAGGTTCTCGGTTGTTTGCGTCACGTCCCTGATTACAAGCAGATTGAGCACATAATCGAGGACATCGGGGGTGATCTGTTGCTGTGCGTCGCTCAATGCCTTGTCGGGATTGCAGTGTGATTCTATTATCAATCCGTTGAAATTCAAGTCCATGGCCTGCTGACAGAGAGGGGCGATAAGTTCCCGCTTGCCGCCGATATGACTTGGGTCGCAGAAAATCGGCAGGTTTGGATAGCGTCGGCGCAGCTCAATAGGTATGTGCCAGAGCGGTGCGTTGCGGTACATCTGTTTGTCGTATGAGCTGAAGCCGCGATGGATGGCGCCGATGCGGTGTAAGCCCGCACCGTAGATGCGCTCTATAGCCCCAATCCACAGTTCGAGGTCGGGACTTATAGGATTTTTTATCAGCACGGGGATGTCCACACCTTGCAGTGCGTCGGCGATATCCTGCATTGCAAAGGGATTGGCGGCGCTTCTCGCCCCGATCCATACGAGGTCAACGCCGGCTTTCAAGGCCTCGAAAACGTGGTCGCGCGTGGCAACCTCGGTCGAGACGTACATACCCGTCTCCTCCTTCACATTCTTGAGCCATTGCAAGCCTTTCGAGCCTATCCCCTCAAAACCTCCCGGTTTGGTACGCGGTTTCCATATCCCGGCGCGGAACATCTTTATTCCTCTCGCAGCTAAGGCTTTGGCCGTTTGCATCACTTGTTCTTCGGTCTCGGCGCTACATGGGCCTGCTATGACCATCGGGCGCTTTTCATCTACGCCCGGCAATAAAATTGATTTAAATTCCATGTCAATATAATTTTTAAGTTTGAATATTTGTAATTCTTTCCGCTGCCCGGCATAAGGTTTCCTCTTTGCAACAGAGGGATATGCGTATATAACGTTCTCCGGCGCTGCCGAAGATGAAGCCGGGGGTCAGGAAAACATTGGCGTCGTAGAGGATGCGGTCGGCAAGGGCTTCGGCGCTTTCGACCGTGTCGGGGATGCGTCCCCACAGGAACATTCCTACCTGATTTCGGTCGTAGGTACAACCGAGGATATCCATGATACGCTCGGCAATGATACGACGGCTGCGATAGACGCGATTGTTGCCGTCGTACCACTCGCGTCCGGCCTTAAGCGCCTCTACTACAGCCGATTGCATAGGACGGAACTGTCCGGAATCGACATTGCTCTTGACTTTCAAAATCCACTTGACAAACTTTGCGTTCGAGGCGAGCATCGCCATGCGCCAGCCTGGCATGTTGTGCGCCTTGCTCATCGAATTGAGTTCGATGCACACATCCTTCGCGCCGCTGATACTCAAGATGCTGCGCGGATGTTCGTTAAGTATGAAGCTGTATGGATTGTCGTTACATATAATAATCCCGTGACGGCGGCCGAAAGCGACTAAGCGCTCGAACAATTCCGTCGATGCGTCGGCGCCTGTCGGCATGTTGGGATAGTTTGTCCACATCAGTCTGACAGGCGGACGTCCGGCGGCCTCACGCTCTGCCAAAAGCCTCTCCAATTCGTCGAAGTCGGGTTGCCAAGACAGGTCTTCCCGAAGTCGGTACGACACTATTTCGGCGCCGGTGAGGCGGCTTACCGATGTGTATGTCGGGTAGCCGGGATTGGGTATTAATACCCCGTCACCAGGATTCAGGAATGTCAGCGAGATATGCAGTACGCCTTCTTTCGAGCCTATCAACGGCTGAATTTCCGTTTTCGGGTCTAAAGTGACGCCGAACCACGTCCGGTACCACTCTGCAAAACCCTCGCGCAGTGCGTCGATGCCGACATAAGGCTGGTATCCGTGGGTATCTGGTTTGCGCACTTCGGCGCAGAAGGTCTCTATGGCCTCTTTCGAGGGCGGCATGTCGGGACTGCCGACGCCGAGATTTATAACGTCGCATCCTGCCGTGTTCATGGCGGCAACTTCCTTCAGCTTCTTCGAGAAATAATATTCTTCGACGGTCGCAACCCTGTCTGCCGGGATTATTTCAACAACTTTGCTTTCCTTCAGCATATTCTCCGAGAATTTTTAAGTCCTTAGTAAGCGGCATGATAGCGTCGAGAGCCTGCTTGTAACGAACATAGTCGGTAAAAGTGAGATCGACGTAAAACAGATATTCCCATTCGCGTCCGATGATAGGCAACGACTGTATCTTCGAGAGATTCATGTCGTAGAACGACAGGATGGTAAGTATTTTCGACAGGCTGCCTGTCGTGTGCGGCAGTGAGAAGACGAGCGAGGCTTTGTTGCGAACGACGCCGCGAAGCATGTCCTCGGCCGTCCATTGGTCGGCGATAGCGAGGAAGCGCGTAAAATTGCGTTTGTTTGTTTCGATACCGTCGGCGATAACTTCGAGGCCGAAGATCTCTGCGGCAGCGCGCCCGCACACCGCAGCATGTCCTTTGAGGGCGTTCTCGGCAATCCATTTGGCGCTCATGGCGGTATCTTCCATCTCGACGCGCTTGACTCCACGCAAGGTGTCAAGATATTCCTCGCACTGCATAAGAGCGATGGGGTGCGAGTTGACCTCGCGAATGTCGTCGAGGCGTGTGCCTGGTAACGCTGCGAGCGAGTGCGAGATACGCAGTTTGTACTCGCCGATAATGTAGCATCCGCCTTGACGGATAAGCTCGTGGTTCTGAAGCAAACTGCCGGCGATAGTATTCTCGATGGCCATCAAGCCGAGCGTCAACGCATCGTCACGTATGGCTTTTATCACATCGCGAAACGTGTTACAGCCAACAATTTCAATTTCTTCCCCCTCAAAGTAGTTTCGGGCTGCCGTATCGTGATACGAACCATTAATTCCCTGAATAGCAACTCTTTTCATTACAAATTATATTAAATTTCATATTCAAATCTATTAAAACAAAAAATCCCGCCGATTTCTGGTCGGCAGGATTTTATTTTATATAACAAGTTGATTATCAGCTTACTAACGCATATAAATTCCTGCCTTTACCTCTGAAAGTAAAAGTAAAAATAAAAGTATGTGTTAAATAAACTCTTCATTTTTTATTCAATTTGAGGCCGCAAAAATACAACCTTTTTTTTAATTACCAAATATTTTGATAAAAATTTTTTGAAAAAAAGTCAATATGAGATTTGGCGGCATGAAAAATGATTCGTACTTTTACGGCGTAAAAACAATAAGACATGAAAAGAAGAGATTTTTTGAAAAACTCGCTTATAACGTCCGGTGCAATAGGGTTTGGCGGTCATAACATACTTGCCGGCAGCTTTGTGCCCGAAAGTACACACAGACAGGCTAATTCACTATCGAAAGATTATGCAAAAGCGGAAAATCGCGGCTGCTGGCTGCGTCATCCGGTTTATGGCGACCCTTCTTTCGATGCTTTTGAGAAACTCGGCGATACGGTGCATCGTTCCGCGCCGCCTTACGAATGGGCGGTCAATGGCTCTGTGTTTCGCGATTTCGATGGCGTATGGTATCTGTACGCCGGATTGTACGGCGAGGGTTACATCTCGAAAGAGGGTTTCCGCAGCGATTTTGTGATTTATCGTTCCAAAGACAGGGGGGCGACATGGGAATATTTGGGGCCGGGCTTCCCGAAAGGATTTAAGTTCGACGGACACGAAGTAGCCGCCGACGGGCATCCCGACGTCGTTCTCTTTTACGACAAGAAATTGAAAAAATATTTGCTCACCTACGATGGCAGCACCAATAATTTCTCATGGGCAGTGGCTCACACCGGTGCGGAAAACATGGATTCGGGCGCAGCCCTGGCTTTGGCGGATTCGCCGGCAGGCCCTTTTACGCGCTTGAAACAGATGTTCGTCAGTAATGCAAAATACAGAGGGTTGCTGGGACGTTTTACGCGTATGTATTTTACAACCGTCATTCCCCGCGAGAACGATTACGTCGCTTTTATCCTCTGTGATTCAGGAGATTACTATTCGTGGTCGCTTGCATGTATGACTGCTACGGATATCGAAGGGCCATGGAGCGAACCGCATCTGCTGCTTTCCGTCGATTCGCCCTGTTATTATCCTGCGCCGGTGGAATTTCAGCCGGTAATGGAGAAAGACGGCGTTGTATATGCGCCTGCAACTTCTGTTGCGCAAAACCGTAACTATCAGGCTCTTTTCAGCGCTCCGCTGAAAGATGCCGCCGACCCTGCAGCGTGGAAACTGCTTTGCGACGGCGGTTTGTGGCATGCCCGACCGCTCGACGACGAGTATTTCGGCATCTGGGGACAAACGTTTCACGGCTTTATAGAGCCTGATACAAAGCGATTTATCGCGCTCTATCCGTCGCGCAACAAGGAGGGCAGAGGCACTATCAATGTTGCCGCCTGCGATTCCGCAAAACCGTTCTCCGACGGCTTCACAATCTCCGCACATGGCGGCGCTTCCATATCGCCTCTTCTGGCGTCGTACCGCGATTTCTCGCTTGAAGCGGAGTTTACCCTGACCGGAACAGCCATATTTGCATGGAATTATCAGGGCGTCCTTACTCCCAATGACGCGACGGCGGACAGTACGCCCGCTCAATGCTCCCTTGCGGGTTTTCAAGGCCTGCGCATCAGCGGTAAGAACTGGGATGTACGCAATGTTGCGCCCGACGGCAAAATTACTGTTTTGAAAGCGGGCATCGCAACGGAAGACATCAAGTCTTTCAGTATGAGTAAAAAGAGCGAAAGCGTTACGATAACTATAGGAAAAGAAACCGTTCTGGTCACTGTGCAGGAGGTCGAAAACGCGCCTATTGCGTTAATCCTTGAGCCGCATACGATACTGACCTGTTCTCGTTTTGCCATTGAAGGCGAAGCAAGGCGCTATACGCTGATGTATGGTGCTACGGAAGCGATTCTGGGCGCAGGGCAAGCCATCAACCGTGAAAAGAACGGCGAGGAAGTGGCCGACAAATGGCATAAAAAAGCGGACGGTATTTATGTCGGCAAAGGCAATCTTTCGGCCAAATGGAATTTCATCGGCGACGGTTTTACGCTTTACGCCCCGAAAAGTCCGGATTTAGGCGATATGGAATTGTACTTAGACGGCAGATTTATACGCACCGTCAGGCTACATGCCGAAACGGAAATCCCCTCAGCGCAGGTTCTCAGTATCACCGGTTTGTCGCAAGGCGCCCACGCTTTGCGCGTCTTGCCCCGAAACGGCGGACGCATTGCCATAGACCGACTTGAAGTAACATCAAAGGGAGGTCTATATTGACGTAAAAAAACGTTGATTTTGAGCAGTTGGCGCGCAAAACGGCTTCGCGTAAAAAATCGCCTGAAAATTTCCTTATTTCAAAAAATATATCTACTTTTGCATAGTTTATTTATTTAAAATTGACTATTATGCACTTGGCAATAAATGGTAATATCGCTCAATATCAGATAGATATAGTTTTGAATATGTTGCGTTCCTGGGATATAGATGCTCAAGTAGAAGAAGCTGTCAATACCGTTCCAAGAGGAAGAGATACAGCAACTTCCCTGCCTTTTTCAACAGGTATGTGGACAGACTATGACATCAACGATACAATGCTTAGAGCAAGAGCATGGGGTACAGATAAAACAAAATTGAAGTGATACTGTGCGATACAAATATACTGATTGAAATTTATCGGGAAAATGTTGACATCATCTCGATATTGAAGAATATTTCCCAATCAGATTCAATAGTAATATCGGATGTGACTAAAGCAGAAATGCTTGTTGGTGCAAGGAATAAACATGAAATGAAGACTCTCATAGAGGAATTGGGGCGAATAACCAGCCTTCCGATACAGTCGCAAATATCATCTTTTGCAATCAAGTTGTTGTCTCATTATTATTTGTCCCATGGTCTTGACTTTCATGATGCTCTTATTGCAGCGACGGCCATAAGTTATAATATCGAACTTTATACACTGAATGTCAAGGATTTTGCTTTTATCAGCAATATAAAACTCTATAATCCTGACAAATCTTGATCTTGTCCGGTTTATTTCAGATTATACCTGCGGCATTAGCATCTACAACCAGTCGGGAGCATAATTGCGACATGTACGCGTTTTTGATTAAAAATTTTTTGGATATAAAAAATAAGTAGTACATTTGCATAAATTTATAGATGTGAAAAATATGACTTATGAAGAATTGTATTCAAATTGGTATGGACGCATGAAATCGTTTGCGCGTGAATATGTACTGTCCGAAGATGATGCTGAAGACATTGTTCAGGATGTCTTTTGCGAATTATTCCCGAAATACGACGAGAGACTACATGGCATAAACATCGTCGCATATCTGTATGTTGCCGTCAAGAATCGCTGCATAGATCATATTCGCCACCGTTTAACCGAAGAGAAATCGCTCAATCGCATGCAAGATGAATTTGCTCACACTTTGCGCATGAAGTTCGACTCCTTAGAGATACTTGACGATGGTCTGTTCGACGAGACCTCGGTAGAGGATGTGGTCCGACGCGCCTTGGATTCGTTGCCTGAACGTTGCCGCGAAATATTCGTGAAACACAAAATCGACGGAATGAAACACAAAGACATAGCTGCCGAACTGGAGATATCCGTCAAGACTGTGGAAAACCAAATAACTATCGCATACAATAAACTGCGCGAGATTTTGCAGCCCTACAGGTCATTACTTTCTTTCATTTTATAAAAAAACGATTTTTTCTTTAGGGGTTTTTAGGATTTCATCCGTTATACAAATATGGACGCACAAGAAAGGATTATAAAGTATTTTGCGGGCGAACTTTCTCAGATAGAAAGGATAAACCTGCTCAAGGACTCGGAATCCGATCCCGATTTGAGGGAAAAGATTCTCGCAGTTCAGAATGTGCGCGGAATTTTTGCTTTAGACAGCGCCAATATTGATCGTGACGAAGCAAGACGGCATTATGCCCTGCTAATGAGGAAGATAAGGAATAACGCGATTCGGAACGCTATGTTTACAGTGATGAAATATGCTGCCGTGGTCGTTTTGACTGTCGGCACGACATTATGGTTCGCGACATCAATCAAGCATGAACAGCCGACGCCGTTAGCCGTAAACCAGGAGCTATACGTCCCACCCGGACAGCGTGCCCGCATAACCTTGCCCGACAGTTCAATAGTATGGCTCAATGCCGGCTCAACCCTGCACTACCCTTCGGTTTTCGGGACTGATCGCAGGGTTGACCTAACCGGCGAAGCGTATTTTGAAGTTGCAAAAGACCGCACGAAACCGTTTATCGTCGCTGCCGGACAACTTGAAGTAGAGGCGGTAGGAACCGAATTTAATGTTCAGAACTATCCGAAGACGGAATGTGTCAGCATAACTTTAATCGAAGGAGCCGTGAACGTATGTATGGCAGACAACAAAAATAATGTGCGAGCTATGACGCCGAACCAGCAACTGTTATGCAAAAACGGCAACATCAATATTGAAGACGGATTCGACAAAGATCTTCTACTATGGAAAGATGGAATTTACTCCTTCAAACAGGACAACCTCGAGGATATAATCGCGCAACTGATGCTGTACTACGATGTGAAAATCGTCGTGACGAACAAAAATATCCTCCGGTACACATATACGGGCAAGTTCCGTCAGCGCGACGGCATAATGGAAATATTGCGCATCATCCGCAAAATCCATCATTTCACGATACTTCATGATGAAGCGAACAATATTATTACATTGAGTTAATAAACTTATTATCAATCATATAACATTTATGCCTATGGAATAAAAAGACAGTGAGAAAAGAAAATGACCGGCAGATATGGCCGTATCTGCCGGTCGGAGAAAAGCAAACATCATTTTAATATTCACTTTAACAATGCAAATATATGGAAAATAATTCATTATACAATCATTTATCATGCGAAAAATCAATAAAAGAAATTTATAAAGTCATGAAATTATCAATAACATTACTGTTTATGTGCGCCTTACAGACAATAGCCGTCAACACCATGGCGCAAAATGCGATCATCGTTCTCGAACAGAAGAGCATGACAATAGCTCAACTATTCGAAGCGATTGATAATCAGACCGACTATTTGGTCGTTTATAGTGACAACGAGATTGATTCTCGTGATATCGTGGAATTCTCCGAACAGACAGGTACCGTCAAGTCTTACCTTGAAGAAGCCTTTGCGAATACAGGCATACGCTTCGAGTTTGAAAACAATTACATTGTATTGTCGAGAAATCCAATAATCTCTCATGCCCTCAACAATGCGGCAACATTCAAAGTCAGCGGAGTTGTCACCGACGAGGCTGGCGAACCCATAATCGGAGCCAATGTTTATGAAAAAGGCACTACCAACGGGACAATTACGGATGCGTACGGAGAATATTCCATTTCTGTCTCGCCTAACGCCATTCTGGTATTTTCTTACGTCGGGTATATAACGAAAGAATTAGAAGTCGGCAACTCGACAAATATAAATGCCATATTAAAAGAGGACTCAAGGCAACTTGACGAGGTTGTCGTTGTTGGTTACGGAACACAAAAGAAGTCGGATATCACCGGCTCAATCGCATCAATTAAGGCGGGACAGATACAAGATATATCCGCTACTAATGCCGCATTGGCAATTCAAGGTAAAGCGGCGGGTATTGACATTGTCGCCGCGGGTCAGAAACCGGGAGATGGCTCGACAATTAGAGTTCGCGGGACACGTTCATTCAATGCCTCAAACGATCCTTTATATATTATTGATGGGATCCCGTTTAATCGTTGGATAAACGACTTAAATCCGTCAGACATAGAATCAATAGAGATTCTAAAAGATGCTTCGGCAACGGCAATTTACGGCTCTCGCGGGGCTAATGGCGTTATAATTATTTCAACAAAGAAGGCAAAAGAGGGAAGATCCGAAATTACATACGATTTCTATTATGGTTTTCAAAGGCCACAGAAAACCTACGACATGATGGATGCCGCACAGTTTCTTGAATTAAACCGTGAAGCGGCACGTGCAAGCAATATGTATCCTCTTGATGGTTCGAACAACCTCTCCGATGACCTGAAGATTTTGCGATACCGTGATAAATGGTCTGATGAATCAATTACTATGGGATATGATGAGTCCGGGGTATATCATGCCGACAGAGTGCGAACTTTTGATTGGGGAAACGCTGCTATACAGACCGGAAACATCATGAGCCACCAAATCAATTTCACGGGTGGGAACGAAAAAGCGCATGTAATGGTTTCGGCCGGATACTATAGTAATAAAGGAATTATTAAAGGACAAGATTTTGAGCGATTCTCTTTCAGAGTAAATGCGGAATATGAAATCAAGAAATGGCTTAAGATTGGTGGTTCAACTGCATTTACTCCCAGTGTAAAGAATGCCGGAGCAAATAGTTATTTTGCGGGAACAGCCATTCCTCAATACGCCATACCATTCGATGATGAGGGCTATATGATAAACCAACCTGTAAACGACACCTATTTTTGGAATATATATTATGACTTCGACCGTAAAAATTTCATTTCCGAACAACGCCGCTACAGGTTTATGGGCAGTTATTATTTGGATCTGAATTTAGGAAAAGGATTAAGATACCGAATGAACTTTGGCCCTGACTTTGGCTTATTGAGATCGGGAGACTTTGCTGGAGTATTGGCATCATCCCGGAAAAATGCCCTTAACATTGCCAGCGAATCTACGGAACAATACATGACTTACGTTCTTGAAAACCTGCTATATTATGACAAGACTTTCGGCAAGCATAAGATTGGCATTACGCTGATGCAAAGTTTTGAACAGGAACGGCAAGAAAACTTAAGCGGAAGTGTCGCCGACTTGCCTTATGAACACCAACAGTTCTACAACTTAGGTTCGGCAGCTACTATCACCGGAGTTGGCAGCAATTTTGTAATGTGGCGAATGTTGTCATACATGGGAAGATTAAATTACAACTTCAATGAGAAATATCTGCTGACACTTACAGGCAGATTCGACGGGGCATCCCGACTGGCAAAAGGACACAAATTTACTTTCTTCCCGTCCGCCGCTGTTGCGTGGAGAATAAACCAGGAAGATTTCCTTTCCGGCGTTGATATTTTAGACAATTTAAAATTGAGATTGGGTTATGGACAAACCGGTAACTCTTCGGTTTCACCCTATGGTACGTTGGGCGGATTAACCAGAACTCAATATTCTACGGATGACACATCGGCGTTCGGATATAAGCCGTCGGTACTCATTAACTCCGATCTCACTTGGGAAAAAACCGGACAATACAATATCGGTATTGATTTCAGTTTCTTGAAAGGAAGAATCGCCGGTACCATAGACGCATATCGTCAGAATACGACCGACTTGCTTTTATCAAGGCAACTCCCTACGGCATCCGGATTCAGCCAGATAACCGAAAATGTAGGTTCAACTCGGAATACGGGAATAGAAATAGGTCTTAATACTATCAATGTACACCAAAAGGACGGTTTCCAATGGACAACCGACCTGATGTTCTATTCAAATAAAGAGGAAATAGTATCGCTGTACAAAGGAAAAGTTGACGATGTCGGCAACTTATGGTTTATAGGTCATCCTATCATTACTCATTATGACTACAAGTTCGATGGTATTTGGCAAACAGCGGAAGCAGACCAAATGGCCATTATCAATAGCAATGGAGGAACATTCAAGGCCGGTCAGATAAAATTGGCTGATACCGACGGCAATGACAAAATTAATTCGGACGACCGAGTAATACTTGGTTCAATCGTTCCAAAATGGACAGGCAGTCTAACTAATACATTTAGTTATAAAAATCTTTCGCTAAGCCTGTTCCTTTATGCACGATACGGACAAATGATTCGAAGTTCCATAGAACGACTTACTTTAGACGGCAGAACAAATACGCTGGACGTCAACTATTGGACTCCTACTAATCCGAGCAACGAGTATCCGCGCCCCGACCGAAACAACCAGAATCCTCCTTATGTATCCGCATTGTCATACGAAGACGGCTCATTTTGGAAACTTAAGAGTGCAACGTTAAGTTATATCCTGCCTCATTCTATTACCCAAAAGATAATGATGAACCGGTGCCGGATTTATATAACAACGGAAAATCCTTTCGTATTCACAAAATATACAGGATTAGATCCTGAGAACGGTTCCGCTCGAACCGGCGAGGTGACTACACCAAGCACAAAAAACGTTTTAATCGGTCTTAATATAACTTTTTAAAATTGAGAGTCATGAAAAAAATATCATTATTAATAATCATCACACTTTTGCACTATTCATGCAAGAATTTTTTGGAAGAAGAATTGATTTCCGGTATATCATACGAATATTATAATACGGAAAAAGGTTTAAAAGATTTGCCGTGGAGTTGCTATACTCCCCTTCGTTATATCTACTACACGGAGGACGCTATTCAGCTTACTTTGTTTGGCACCGACACATGGCGTGACGTGGGTGCGGGCAACGCAAGAATGTTCCACCGTTACGAATCCACATTGGACGCAAATCTATCAAGTTTTCACAATGTTTGGACGGAATATTACAGCGCAATCAATTCTTGTAATATCGCGGCAAACAGGATCTTCTCGTTTCAGGGAGGAACAGATTTCCTGAAAACAGAAAACGATAAAAGAATCAGAGAATCGGAAGCGCGTTTTCTTCGAGCGTATTATTATTTCTTTTTGGTGCAGGAATTTGGAAAAATACCGTTGTCTTTGGAAGAAAATATCTCGGTAAAAACAGATATTAAGCGAGCCGATGTCGCCGATGTATATAAAGCCATTATCGGAGACCTTATTTATGCTCAGCAATATTTGCCGGATAGTCCTAGTGACTATGGACGAGCGACAAAAGGTGCGGCCTTGCATCTGCTATCGAAAGCGTATCTGACAAGAGGCAGCGCTGTCTCGGATCAACGAGGACAGCAAGCATCAGACATTGACAGTGCGGCTTATTATGCCGATCAACTGATTAATTCAGGACAATATGAACTGTTAAATGATTTTGCGGATGTTTTTGATCCTCATAATCAGAAAAACAAGGAGATAATTTTCGCAGTACAATTCACTACTAATAAATTAGCTAACTCGCCTCCGAACACCATGCATCGACTATTTTTATGTGCATATCATCAATTCCCCGGTATTTTGCGCTATTTGGAAGGAGGAACATCCGGAACAAGATTGCAGCCTACGAATTATTTAATGGATGTGTACGACAGGCAAAACGATTCTCGCTTTTATAAGCAGTTCAAAACAGTATATTTGTGCAATAATCCGAGCGCTGCACCAAAATGGGACGCCGATAACGCACCCGACCCGTCATTTGTAGGGAAACCTAAATTCGGAGCAGGAGATACGGCGCTTGTTTTCTCAATGGATAAAGACGTACCTGACGACGTCGTAGCCAAAAGACCATACCATTGGTTGCCTCGCAATAAATTTACGGAGTTGTATTTTATTCCTACACAATTACATCTTGATCCGGACAGAGATGGCATTGAATCAACAGCAGGTACAAGGGATTGGTTTCTTATGCGCCTTGCGGAAACTTATCTCATCGCGGCAGAAGCATACGGTCGCAAGGGCAACTACTCCAAAGCACTTGAATATATCAATAAAATAAGGGAGAGGGCATCATATAAGGAGAATGAAGAAAAACCTTCGGAATATTATAAAGTCGAAGGCGGTTCTATAAACGATTTGTATAAAAGCACAAAAGAAGAAATGTTGGCGACTCTTGAAAGCATAAATTCGCCGGAAAAAATCCGTGATTTTATTTTAGACGAAAGGGCAAGAGAATTGAACTCCGAATGTCAGAGATGGTTTGATTTGGTACGCACCGAAACTTTCTTGGATCGAGTGCGTAAATTCAATCCCAATGCAGCGCCAAACGTCAAAGAATATCATAAACTTCGTCCGATACCGCAGGCTCATATAGACAGATTGTCTGATCCGGGGTCTGCTTCGGAAGAACAGAATGAAGGCTATTATTAACAATAAAACATAACTATATGAAGCGTTTTATATTCATTTTCACATTCGTTTTTGCCGTCATATCCATGTCGGCTCAATCGCTTAATAATCATAAAATTGATGGTTATCAGAGCATTTGGTTTACACTGGGACAGTTTTCCGAATACGGCGACAAGTATTCCGGCGGGTTGGGGACTTACACGGCCAAGCATATACCGCTTGCAATCTATGCGCCCGAAGTACGAAAAACATTCTTCGTTTACGGCGGAATTGCGGAGGGACGGAAATCCGAGGCCGACAAGCCCGGTCACGCAGACTATGGGAATTATCTGCTCTGCATGGCCGGTTGTTACGACCATAAAACCGGTACGGTCGTTAAACCGACTGTCGTACACGATAAAGACGGCATCTTTGACCCACACGACAATCCTGCCCTGGCCATGGACTCGGACGGCTACCTCTGGGTCTTCGTAAGCGGTCGCAGCCGCAACAGACCCGGATTAATCTATAAAAGCGGCAAACCTTACGATATAGAAACATTCGACAAGGTTCTGGAAGACGAAAGAACATATCCTCAGCCGAAATATATCCCCGGCAAAGGATTCCTGCACCTTTTCACAAAATACATCGGCATAAGACTTTTGTATTTCAGCACAAGTGCGGATGGCGTCAATTGGTCGGAACATCAACAGTTGGCGGCAATCAAGCGTCCAGGCGATAAGAACAGCGGGCATTACCAGATAAGCGGACAGTTGGGCGAGAAAATCGTCTTCTTCTTCAACTGGCATCCCAACGGCGACGTCGATAGACGTACAAATATTTACTACCTTCAAACTACCGATTTCGGCAAGACATGGACGAAAGTTGACGGCACGCCGGTAAAAACGCCGGTGACCGAAGTCGATAATCCGTCGCTTATCAAGGAATTTTTCAGCAAGGAACAGAATGTGTATATAAAAGATGTAGCCTTCGACGAAGCCGGCTATCCGGTAGCGCTCTACGTTTACGGAACCGGGTACAAGCCAGGCCCAACCAACGGTTTGAAGAAATGGGCTGTCATCCGCTGGAACGGCAAGGAGTGGGAAGACTATGAAATCACCACGTCCGACCACAACTACGACAGCGGCAGTATATGGATTTCCGATGGGAAATGGACGGTCATCGCGCCTACCCGAAACAGCCCGCAATCGTGGGGCGGAGGCGGCGAATTAGTTATGTGGGAAAGCGTCGATAAAGGCAAAACATGGAATGATGCCAAGCAAATCACCCGCAACAGCCCCCGTAATCATAATTATGTCAGGAAAGTCGTCAATGGAGTTGACCCCTTCCTGTATTTCTGGGCTGACGGCAACCCTGCTCAAATAAGCCTGTCAAAAATGTATTTCGGCAACAGCAAAGGCGAAGTTTGGGAACTGCCGTACAGAATGACTGAAAACACGCAAAAACCCATACCATGTGTTTACTAATAGCAACTAGGCAAATATAAAAACAAATGAATACATTTTCAAGAAGACAGTTTATAAAGGGCGCTATCGGCGCGGGCGTTGCGGCTCTGGCTTTGCCTGATATGGCCGCATGCGCCCCAAAAGCAAGATATGATGCAAAAGGGTT
>JAISUX010000064.1 GCA_031271805.1 Tannerella sp. | reverse complement strand
GAAATGAAGGGATGTCGCTGCGCTTATTGGTTTTCAGATAATTATAGAATCTGACGAAATTTGCATTAGTAAACCCTTTCTTGCCAATCTCTTCTTGCAGGTTGTCCGATTCCCGCCTTAAAAAATAGATAAATTCTTTAATGTCAGACAAGTCCCTGCTTTTGGATTTGTTGATGATATTGAATCTCAAATGTTCGGCAATTCTGATTTTGAAGTTTCTCGGCAGTTCCGATACGAGTACGTATCTGTAATATCGTTGCGGATAGTTTTTAACTAATTCTTCCAAACAGGTATATCCCTGTTTCAACAACACTTTTGCGCCGTCGGAGTCTTTTCCCCAGATTCTGTTATCGCAGATGATGACAGAGAATGTGTTTTCTTCATCCTGTTCTATTTCTTTAAAAAATTCTTCGGGAGTGGATACAGTCGTAAAATCGAAATATTTTGTCGCTTCTTTGTTTGCAGTGATTTTCCGAATCGTTTCCGGCTCATCTTCCAACCATAAAACTTTTATTCCCGTCGTTTTCAGTCCATCGTCTTGATGCTCAGTTTTCAGTGTTGCATCTTTTTCCAATGCGTCGCATATTTCTTTGACTTTATCTGCAACTCCCTTTATTTCATTATTGCTAACAAGAGCATCAATTTCAGAAGTATCAATATTCAAATCCGACAGGTTGGCTGTGTTTGTTATCAGATGTTTGATTTTCAGGACAAGCGTTTTTAATTCCTCTAACGTTAAATTGCGTCCGGTAGCGTCGTGCCGTATTTCGGCCGCCATATCCGCTATTGTGCAAAAGTGCATGGTATCGATAAGTTCGAGGTCGGAGAGAAATCCCAGTTTATCCAAATCGTCGATCCACTCTTCCGGTTGCGAAGGCAACTGACGGAAGCCATGATGCAAGCCCTCGGCGCATACTATATTCTTTGAAGGATCTATTTTGAGTATCCGGTTTCTGTTTAAAAATGAAACGAAAATGATGGGATGGTGTAATTGCAATTCAAACCGAAAATAGTGTTGTACCAACTCAACGCCCTTCAACTCGGATAATGCACAATTTCCGCCTCTATCCGACCATGACAGTTCGCAAAGCACAATAATCCCTTTGTAATTATCAGGGCGCTTATTGATTTCAAAACTTTTCAACTCCTCAAAATCCGTACAGACAACAAAGTTCCTCTGTTGTTTTAAGATGTCGGCGTAATCTCCTTTATTCCAGCAGATTAAAAATTTATTGTTTTCCATAAAACAAAATTATTCTATCGTTTAAGTTACAAAATTAGCATAAATTTTTCAATCATGCAAAACATAATAAAAATCAGCTTCGTGAAAAATTTTTCGCATTTTCATTGCGGATTCGGAAATTTTATTTATCTTTGCGGCATCGTTAGGGGTGCTTGTCGTTTTGCGGCGGGCTGAGAAAGACCCTCGAACCTGATATGTCGTAATTGACGTCGTAGGGAAACGGTTGTTCGAAATTTGTTTGAATTTTGTTAATAGTTGTGAGACCGTTTCGTATTTTTTACGGGACGGTTTTTTTTGTTTTGGATGATTTTATTAATTTAATATAGATATGTATGAAAGAAAAATGGAGTGATGGCGCATGGGAATCAATTGAACCCATCTATCAAAAAATCAAGGAGATGCCGTTCATAACGGAACTTATCGACGGTACTCTCGACAGGGAAAAATTCGCGTTCTATATACAGCAGGACGCGATGTATATCAAGGATTTCGGGAAAGCGCTTGCACGTATCTCGGCCAATATCGGCGATAAACATAAAGAGACGTTTATGAGTTTTGCCGCCGATAGTTTCTATGTAGAGAAGGAGCTTCATGATACCTATTTCAAGGAATACGGTATTAGTACGGATGCCGAGCAGACGCCGACCTGCCGCCTCTACACCTCTTATCTTTACAGCCAATTTTATGACAGCCCGATGCCGGTAATCGTCGCTGCCGTACTTCCATGCTTCTGGATTTATAAGGAAATAGGCGATTATATCATTGATAGTAAGAAGATTGACAATAATCCTTACCAGGCTTGGATCGACACCTACGGAAGCGAAGAATTTGCCGAATCGGTGCGCAAAGCTATCGCCATCTGCGACGAACTTGCCGAAGGAGCGACGCCTGCCGTAAGGGATGAAATGACAAAGGCTTTCGTCAACTGTTCGCGTATGGAATGGATGTTTTGGGACAGCGCTTATAATCTCGAACAATGGCCGGTATGAAGCATTACAAGCGTGCGCTGACGATTGCGGGTAGCGATCCGAGCGGAGGCGCCGGCATACAGGCCGACCTGAAAACGTTTGCAGCCTGTGGTTGCTACGGCGCTTCGGCGATTGTGGCAGTTGTTGACGAAAATACGATCGGCGTTACGGGCGTACATGCCGTTCCGGTCGATTTTGTTGCAGGGCAGATTCGCTCAGTGCTTGATGATATCGGCGCTGATGCCGTCAAAATCGGGATGCTACATTCTTCCGAGCTGATCGTCGCCGTCAAAGAGACCTTGGCCGCTTACGACATCAAGAACATCATTCTCGACCCTGTGATGGTTGCCACATCGGGCGACAAACTGCTTCAGGACGACGCTATAGAAACGCTTAAGGAGGTTTTGATACCCTTTGCCCGTGTCATTACGCCTAATATCCCCGAAGCGGAGATGTTGCTCGGCAGCAAGATATGCAGCCAGGCAGACCTGCCTTTAGTTGTGCGCGACCTGTCTTTCGGGAACAATGTGTCGGTGATGCTCAAGGCCGGGCATCTTAAAGAAGATACGCTGACGGATATTTTCTACAATGCAGAGACGGACGAGATCATCGAACTTGCTTCGCCTCGAGTATATACAAAAAATACTCACGGCACGGGCTGTACGTTTTCGTCGGCGATAGCGGCTTTCCTCGCTCACGGATTGCCTCTCAACGATGCCGTCCGCAACGCTAAAGACTATATGAAAGAGGCTATTACAGCAGGCGCGCAGTACGAAATCGGCAACGGACACGGGCCTGTGCACCATTTTTGGCAATATTGGAAATGATATAGGTATGAAAATATTTTTGAATGATAAGGAATATGATGTGGAAGAAGGCGCTGATATTGAGCGATTTATCTCTAAAATAGGCGTGACTTCCGACGGCGTGGCGATAGCTATTGATTACACTGTTATACCGCGTAGTCAATGGAAAGAAACGATTTTGGAAGAAGGCGCATCACTGATGATGATACGTGCATTTTCGGGAGGTTAAATGCTTATTATGAGGTTGATAGCGATTACAATGGAACACTTCTTCGATAGCGAAGCAGATGTAATAGATCGACTGTTCGACAGCGGTCTTGAAACATTGCATCTGCGCAAACCCGCGTCCACATCCGAAGAAACTGCCGAGCTGATTGAAAAAATCGACCCGCAAAATTATCCTAAAATCGTTCTGCATGACCATTACGAACTCGCCGGAAAATACGGTCTGAAAGGGATACATTTGAACAGTCGCAATATGAGAGAAAATCATCGTTGTACGGCATCCTGTCATACCCTCGCGGAGGTTGCCGCCGCACTGTCGTATTGCGACTATGTTTTCTTAAGCCCAATCTTCGACAGTATCTCGAAAGCGGGTTACAAACAGGGATTCGACATGGAGACGCTTCGTAAAGCCGCATCGGAAAATATTATCAACGAACGTGTGATAGCGTTGGGTGGAATAAGACCTGATAATATCAGTTTGGTTCATAGCATCGGCTTCGGGGGTGTTGCGGTAATAGGCTCATTATGGGGTGATTACGCCCAAGATAATGATCTCGAAAAGCTCTTGGAAAGGTTCTACAAATTAAAAAAATGGACGGATTGCTATTCATAACACATAAGACGGACAGATTTGATTATCTGCAATCGGCCGAAATCGCTTTGGAAGGCGGTTGTCGGCGGATACAGCTTCGCATGAAAGACGCTACGGCGGAAGAGGTCGAAGCGACTGCACGACGACTGAAACCGCTCTGTGACGCACAGAACGCAGAGTTGTATATTGATGACCACGTAAGCGTCTGCTTGACCGTTGGGGCTACCGGAGTTCATCTCGGCAAGCAGGACATGCCGCCTGCCGAAGCCCGTGCGATTCTGGGCGATAAGTTCTTAATAGGCGGTACGGCAAACACTTTTGACGATATAAAATATCTTAATAGCCAGGGAGTTGACTATATAGGTCTCGGTCCTTTTCGTTTTACTACGACGAAGAAGAACCTAAGCCCAATCTTAGGTTTGCAGGGATATGAAGAAATAATCGGGAAATGCCGCTCGAAAGGTATAAACCTGCCGATTCTCGCAATCGGCGGGATAACAACGGACGACATTCCCGCAATAATGGATACGGGCGTGGCAGGCATCGCCCTCTCGTCTAACATTTTAAACGCAGAGAATCCCGTAGAGGAAACTCGCAGGATAATTTATTTAATAGGTAAAGAATATGAAGAAATTAACAATTGCAGGTAAAGAATTTACGTCGAGGCTGTTTCTCGGAACAGGAAAATTCAGCTCGAACAGTATTATGCGGAGCGCTATTGAAGCGTCAGGAACAGAGATGGTTACGGTTGCTATGAAGCGTCTCGACATGGACAATAAGGACGATGACTTGCTCGTCCACATCAATCGACCTGGTATTCAGCTGTTGCCCAACACTTCAGGCGTGCGCAACGCCAAGGAAGCCCTTTTCGCCGCCAAACTTGCGCGTGAAGCATTCGAGACCGACTGGCTCAAACTCGAAATCCATCCGGATCCGAAATATCTGCTTCCCGACCCGATTGAAACCCTCAAGGCGACGGAAAGTCTTGCTAAAGAGGGTTTTAAGGTATTGCCGTACATTCAGGCCGACCCTGTGCTGTGCAAGCTGCTCGAGGAGGCCGGTGCGGCGACCGTCATGCCTCTCGGTGCACCTATCGGCACGAACAAAGGCCTTTGTACCCGCGACTTACTCGAAATAATCATCAGCCAGAGCAACGTGCCTGTGGTTGTAGATGCGGGAATAGGCGCTCCTTCGCACGCAGCGGAGGCTATGGAGATGGGCGCTGACGCAGTGCTCGTTAATACTGCAATAGCTATCGCGGGCGATCCTGTCGCAATGGCTAAAGCCTTTAAAATGGCGGTCGAGAGTGGTCGTATAGCTTATGAGGCAGGACTTGCCGGAAAAACGGATATCGCCGTTTCCAGCAGTCCGCTCACATCTTTTTTAATGTGATAAATATATGATATTCAAAGAATTAATAAATAATTACGATTGGGATGAAATAAAATCCCGAATAAACGGCAAGACAACAGCCGATGTCGAAATCGCATTACACAAAAATCGTCTTCTTGATGTTGATGATTTTATGGCGTTGATTTCGCCTGCGGCGAAGCCGTATCTCGAACCAATGGCCGCGTTGAGCCGGAAATACACTCAACAGCGTTTCGGGAAGACCATACAGTTCTATGTGCCTCTGTATCTGACTAATTCGTGCATAAACCATTGTGTTTATTGCGGCTTCAACAGGACTAACGATATCAGGCGGATAATCCTGACCGACGAGCAGGTTTTAAAAGAAATCGAAGCTATAAAGAAAATAGGTGATTTTCAGCATATTCTGTTAGTGACGGGCGAAAATCCGCGCGATGCCGGTATTGATTATATCGACAAGGCCGTCCGTTTGGTCAAGCCCTACTTCTCGTCGATTTCTATAGAGGTGCAACCGCTTGAGGTTGAAGATTATAAACGCTTGAATGACAGCGGAATGAATGCTGTTTATTGCTATCAGGAGACTTATAATAAGCGAGATTACAAGACATTCCACCCGAAAGGCATGAAGTCGAAATTCGACTGGAGGCTCGACGCTTTTGACCGTATGGGGCAGGCCGGTGTACACAAAATCGGTCTCGGCGTGCTTATCGGCCTCGAAGATTGGCGGACGGACGCTACGATGATGGCTTATCATCTTCGTTACCTGCAAAAAACGTACTGGCAGACGAAATATTCGATATCTTTCCCAAGGATGCGTCCTCACGAAGGCAGTTTCAATCCTAACGTCACGATGTCGGACAAGGAACTCGCACAACTGATATTCGCTTTCCGCATCTTCGACCACGATGTCGAACAATGCCTGTCAACGCGCGAAAGTAAGAGTTTCCGCGACAACATGACCACTCTCGGCATCACCTCCCTGAGCGCCGGCTCGAAAACCGACCCGGGTGGCTATGCAGTCTATAAACGCGAACTCGAACAATTCGCCATTAACGACGACCGCAGCCCCGACCAAGTCCTCGCCGCCGTAAAAAGCAATGGCTACGAAGTCGTTTGGAAAGATTGGGATTTGAGTTTGCAATGATGCAGCTTATTGCTCGGTAACTATCTCATTATTAAGGCTGTTGATAATATCTTCCTGCAGCATTTCTTCGGGAAGGATTACGTTGAAATGTTTCCAGAAGTCACTATCGTAGGCATGGCTCGTTTCGGCGAAGACGCGGGTTGTCCGCAGGCGTTCGTTTTGGGGGAAAGGCTTTACATCGACCGTATCAATACGGCAAGTAACCGTTTCAAACCAGAAATTTAGCGGAGAGCTGAACAGTTGCCGTTTTTTGCGGATTTTGAAACGAATATCGCCGCGGATATGGTTGATGTAATACTTCCCTTCGGAAGAACGCTTGTACGACACGACATATCCGGCATGTTGCAGACTGATTCGGAATCCTGGAGCTATCTTGCTCACAAACGAATGGGTCGCTTTGTCGGCCATCGCGGGGTTTATCACAAAACGGACTTCGGTCAAAGCCTTGTTCTCGTCTTCGATATACAGCTCGCCTTCATAAAGAGGCTCTTTGATATAGCTTTTCTGCTTGAAACCGATGATATTCACCGTTTTACCGTCGATGGCGCTTTTTCCGGAATAGGAATACCGGTATTGCGTTTCTTCGTTTGGAACGATAAATTCGGGTAACTCTTTGATAATGTCGAGGATAAGGCATGAATGTACACCCGAACGCATCCGCGGGAAAATAGTATCCGTCTTCAAACGGTTGATAATCCGTCGTTTACGCATGAGTTTGACCTGATCTCCCGAAGATGATTTTTGATAGCCTGTCTTATAGATTTGAAGGATTGCTTCGGTGAGGTCGATGTTACGTCCGTAGTGGTTGATGCCTTCGCGGTAAAACGAAGTGAGGTTGACGGGATCGCTTGCGTAATTCAGAGGTCGGTTTTCGAGCATTTCGCATAGAAGTTTTACCGGTTCGACGGCTGTGACGACTACCTCTTGCAATGGAATGATCTGAGGACGCATTGCAAAATCAACGTGGCGACCGTCGATGGCTGCGATTTCGATTTCCTGACTCTCGTAGCCAATGTGCGAAAAACGAACTCTTGAATGGCGGAGCGAATCGGGGGCGAGCAGTTGAAATTCCCCGTCATGATTGGTGATTGAGCCTATCGACGTGCGCAAGATACTCACCGAGGCATAAACGAGCGCCTCCTTAGTCTCGGCGTCAAACAGCCGACCTGTAATCACAATGTCTTTGACCGTTGCCGCAGTATCCGTTTCAAGCCTTGCAACAGTATTTTGCGGAAGATCGCCGGGTAACTGCAATAATATGTATTTGCCTGATAATTCTATCTTTAGCTCATTATTGCCGGCGATAAGCCGAATAGCATCACTCAAGGCATAATTCCCTTTCCGGATCTTGACTTTCCTGTTGTTATCTATGATTTGGCTATCATATATAAACAAATAGCCTGACTGTTCGGACAGATGTTTGAATAAATCGTATATTGTACCTTTGTTTTTTGAAACGTTGACCGTTGTGTTGAGCGAGTCCGGAACCGTTGTCGAAACAACACCTACCGCTATGACCGACGTTGCGGATAGGGTCATAGCTGTGATTATCATCGCCATAATTGAGGCGACCGAGATACAGGCGTTTTTCAAATGGCTCATTTTTGTTATTTCGGACTATAAATAATAATTGTGTTATCCTTTTTTAAATAGCTAATATTCAACGCTTTGCTGATTATGTCGGCAATGTCGCCGACATAACTTTTCGAAAACGTGAATGTCAGCAAACGGTCTTCGATTTCAGGTGTAGCCTTGAGTTTAACGGAATCCTGTGAATGTAAATTGATGATTTCAAGGATATCGGCAAGTCTCTCGTCTTTGAAGTGAATGAGATCGAAGCAAATGTCAACGTCCGAATCGCTGTCGGCATCAGTCTTATCGACGAGTATGCCGTCGGGTTGAAGCAATGCCGTCTCGCCTGCTGTCACGTTAACGGATTGTTTGCCGTTTTTAGGCGACAAAAGCACATTGCCGTCGTGTACCGAAAGTTTGAACGAACGTCCCTCGCTGATAATGCCGAACGAGGTGCCTGTGACCTCAACTATCATCCGCTTTGTTTCTATGACAAAAGGTTGTCCCTGATTCTTACGAACATCAAAGAAAGCCTCGCCTTCAAAAGACACTTTCCGCTTGTCGTCGGCAAAACTGTCGGGATATTCGAGCGAAGAACCGCCGGCCAGATAAACGACCGTGCCGTCGTCAAGCGTCTTTGCTAAAGTCGGCGCATTGGGTTCATTCGTCAAAATCAATAAATTAACATCATTCGCCCCTTTGTCGCGCGATAAATATCTTAATGACAGGACAAAAATGAATATAACCGCTGCGGCAGCCACCCATTTTAACGCAGTCCTGAGATCAAACGCCGTTCGAGCCGTTTTCTTACATCCGATATCCAATGCCCGTTGCGCTTCGGCTTCGGTCATCAATCCTTCCTTTAAAAGTCTTCGGCACAGCTTCTCCCATGCCCTGTCTAATTCTTCTTGTTCTTTACTTATCATGATAGAATTTTTCTACGTCTTTTTGTAATATGCAATATGCCTTCGTCATATCGGCTTCGACAGTCTTAATCGAAACAGACAGTTCATCGGCTATTTCTTTGTATTTTTTTCCTCCGAAGCGATGCATCTTGAATATCAAGCGACACCGTTCCGGCAATTTATTTAAAATCCTGTTTATCAATCCTTCCAATTCGTCGTATTCGAGCAATTCCTGCGGCGAAGGCTCGGTTCCCGAACCTGTCTCGTGCAGTGTTTCTTCGATATGACGCTTTTGCAAAGCGAGCTGCTCAATATACCGAATCGAGTGATTCCTGACTGCGCCGTAAAGATAATTTTTCATCGAGAGTTTTATTTGCAGGCTTTCCCTGTTTTTCCAAATATTATAAAAAACATCCTGTACCATATCTTCGGCAACGTCAGTCCTACCGGTAATACTCGACGAATAAAGGCAGAGCGAAGCATAATATGAACGGAAAACCGTTTCGAATGTCTTCACATCGCCTAACTTTATCTTATTGAAAATCAGAATGTCGTCGAGCATAAATAATTTCTTTTATATATTTCCGGAAGCAAATATACGAAACTATTCTGATTTCAGTTGAGCTTTTTTTAATTTATTAACAGCATTTTCCAAATATTCTGTCGGCTCAATGATGTTATAGATCGACCAAAAGTTTGCGTCCTGATAAAGAGCTACTTCCTTGCTCAAGGATTGGCGTGTCGTAAAAACTTCGCGGCCGGGTATCCGTTTGACGTTGTTTTCGGTGCGGTCGGTCATGACCGTTTCGCCCAAAACAGTGTAGTTCGTAGCAAACAAACGTCGTTTCCAGTCGCACTTGAATTTGATCTCATTGCGGACATAATTCAAGTATGTCTTCTCGCCTTGTTGTTTGTAAGTGACTAAATATGAGACTTCTACCGGAGTGAATCGTAGGCCGGTCGGCTTCTCTTTGAGTATGGTTTCCGTGACTTTCTGCTTATCTCTCATATCCATTGAAAACTCAACGCGGGTGATTGACAAAGTTTCGCGATCTATATAGAATGTCCCGATGTAGAGAGGGAAGTTCATTATCATCTGCGGTTCGAAATTAACGACAAATTGCAATTGCCCGTCGATAGAAACGGCCTCTCCCATTTTATAAGCATAATATGGTAAAATCTCTTCGCTCAGCAGCAGATCCGGATTTTTCACTATGTCGAGAAAAACAGGCAGGTTGGGGCCGCCTAACAGTTTGACGCTCAGTGTGTCGGATAACTTGGGGCTAATCAGTTTTCGACCTTTCAGAATCTTGACCTGGTCGTGGTCGGACGACTGTTTGTAAGGGCTTTTGTACATTTCTATCACGGCCTCGGAGATATTGATGTACTTGCGTCCCTTCTGAACGGTTTCGCGATAGAAGCCTGTCAGTTTGTTAGGCTTCGCTTCGTAATTGGTCTCGATTTTTTCGATCGCCGCCTTGATAAGGTCGCGCGGGTTACGCCAGCTGAACACCTGAACTTCGCTCAGCAAATAAGATTCGGGTGTAAGATTGAATACACGTCCCTTGCTGCTGTTTTTAGAAATCGAAATGATAGAGTTGAGATAACCGATGTTTGAGAAGCTGATCCGGCTGACGTCAAGCGACTTATTGATCTTGAGACTGAACTCGCCGTCGGCATTGGTCACAGTCCCTACATTTGTGCCTAATGCCGTAACATTCACGTTCTCAAGCGTTTTCTTTGTGCGGATATCCTTTACAACGCCGCTAATAACGAAATAATCGTCTTCCGTTTCCTGCGCATTCACGGATAAAATGCTGCTTATCAGCAATATGGCCGCAGATAAACAAGCCAATAATAATTTTTTTGTTCTCATAAGACTATTATTTAAAAGTGAATAATTTTTCGTTTTCGTCTATATGATACGTGAGTAGGCAAAAACCCTATGAAAAAATACATTTTATTCAATCAGCACTTTCGTTCCGACGCTATTATTCAGGGTGGCGATGTAGAGGCCTGCGGGCATCTTAATTTTAGTTATGTCTTTGGTCAGGAGGGTCTGCTGTTTGATTAAGATGCCGTCGGGGGTGTAAATGCGCAGGATGGACGGGACGGTGGCGGGCTTGACGAGGATTTCACTGCCGGACGACCAGATGCGGGGCGTGGCGATGGTATTGCTCAAAGCAATGTCGTCGGGAGAGATAGCTTCTTTTGAAGAGAGACTATCTCTATACAGCTCAAACACTGCAGTCAGTTCTACATTGCCGTAAATCAGGAGGGTATCCAAGTTGAGAATGCCCGTAGTTGCAGGGATTTCGATGCCCTTCAAAGAGACGTAAGCGGGATGAGACCAGCCGGCGAAGACGTAGCCGCTGTCGGGGACTATGAGCAGCGGTTCGGAACGCAGCGAGGTGCGGTAATCGACGGCTTGAGGCTCAAAGTTGAAAATGCTGCCTCCTGCCGCCGCCGCAAAGGTTACTACGGCAACGCCTGCGCCTTGATGGTAGGTGGAGGAGTCGGTCGGGACTAATAGTGTGTTGGAAACCGTTACCCACGCACGATTGACGAACAAGGGTTGGGATGCGTTGGCGCCGGGCGCGGTCTCGGCTTTGAACTCGGCAGTATGGGTGGAATAAGGAGTTAAAGCGCTGAAGTTGAAAGTCAAGACTTTACGGGGCGGTGTGGTTCCGTAAGTAGTCTCGGAAGGCGTCGGACTGCCTGTACCGACTATATAGTTCAAATATGCAGGCAGTGTGTCGCTGACTGTCATTGAGCCGCCGGTAACGGGGTTGGCGTTGAGGGCGGTGATGCGGTAAGTTATGACGTCGCCGTTGAGTACTGCTACGGGGTTGGGGTATGTGCCGTTACGGTTATCGGTCTCGGCGTTGAGCCATGCCCGTTTCTTCATATATGCAGACAAGGCGGGGTTACGCGAGACTATGCTGTCTTCGTAGTGGCATTCGGGCTGGTAGGGGTACTTGACGCCGTTGTCGTTGATACGCAGCACGAGGTCGGTGAACGGCGGCTGTATGCGGACATAGCGCGTTACGCAGGTGTCGTCGCCCGGCGAAAGCATGGCGTTGATACTGTCGGCGCGGATAAGCGACGCCAAAGAAACGGAATCGCGATAGAAAGAGAA